>PFEX01000144.1 GCA_002783145.1 Rhodobacteraceae bacterium CG17_big_fil_post_rev_8_21_14_2_50_65_11
GATGCCGCACCGGAGAAATCCACCAGATCGACGCCGTCGCCGCCGTTCAGCGTATCGGCACCAAGCCCGCCGATCAGCGTATCATCGCCGGCCATGCCGACCAGCGTGTCGTCGCCCGCGCCACCGCGCAGCACATCGTCGCCGTCGCGCGCGAAAATGATGTCATCGCCCGCGCCGCCGTCGATCTCGTTGGTGCCGTTGGTGCCGCGCAGGTTGTCGTTGAAGGCCGACCCGGTGAGGTTCTCGACGAACATCATCAGATCCCCGGTCGCCTCGCCGGTGTTGGCGATGGTGTAGAGCATATCCGCCGTCAGTCCGCCGCCAGCATCCGCGTAGGAGACCGCGTCAATACCATCCCCACCGTTCAGCGTATCGGCGCCAAGCCCGCCGATCAGCGTGTCGTTGCCGGTCAGACCAAGCAACAAATCATTGCCGGTATTGCCTTCGAGACGGTTTGACGCTGCGTTGCCGGTTACACGGTCATTGCCTGATCCTGCGACGAAATTCTCGATGACTGTTCCGCGCGCGACGACAACGTTTCCGGTCAGACCGTACACATCCCAGATGCCGAGGCTGTTCAGGTTCACGATCTGGTCGAATGTATCGTTGCTCAGGTTGACGGTATCGACGCCGCTATGGTCGTAGAACGTCCACGCGACAGGGCCGTTGCCAAGCCGGTTATTCGGGTCCAGTCCGGTCGTGATGATATCGAAGATCTCGCCCGCGTAGCCGCCGATCGTCTGGCCAACCCCGTAGACGGTATCGCCCGCCGTCGCAGAGGATGCGCCGGGCGCGCCGTAGAGATCCTGGATCGCCACGATATCGGCCGCCATGGCGCCAAGTTGCAGCGCGTAGCTGGCATTGACATCGGTGTTGTCCAGCTGGGAAAAGTAGGACATGACGGACAGCTGGTAGCTGTCGTTGCTGAAGGCGGCGTCGGCTGGATAGGAGGCGCTCCCGTTATACGGCCCCTGGTGCCCGAGGCCAAGCGCATGGCCGATCTCGTGGATATAGGTCGAGAAGGAATAGCTGTCGTAACTGGCTCCGTAGGTGTTGAGCCAGTTGGTCGAGATATTGACGGTGGCGCTGATCGTGTCGCCGTTTGCGTACCATGAAGCGCTGGTAACCGCACCGGGCTGCGTGTCCGTGAAGGTGATATCCGCCGTCCCGGTGACCTCCTGAAACTGGATATCTGCAACAGCCTCCCAGGCTTCGAACGCGGCTCGGGCGAGGAACTGCCCGCGAGCGTCGAGCGCCGTGAGATTGACCGAGATGACATTGTTCAAAGTCGTGTCGAAGGAATGGCGCGCGCCCCCGGTGTCGCTCCAGTAGCCATCCGTCAGGTAGGTGGCCAACTGGTCGAGCGTGCCGTCCGCAAGGGTATTCGAGTAGGCTTCAACCGCGACCTGGTACGTCCCGGTGCTGCCGTCACCGTAGGCGCGGGCGCTGACGTAGTAGGTCCCACCGGTTGTCGGGGTGTTGGCGACCCGCGAGTCGAGGCCCAGACCCCCATCATCGTCAAACGCAACCTGCGCGCCGGTGCTGTCGTAAACCCGAAGATAGGGATCCGACAACGTGCCGCCGCCCGAACCGCTACCGTCGAGGCGGATTTCGTAGACCGTTCCGGCCGAAAGCTCCACCGCGATCCAGTCATCGTCGCCGACGGTTTCCAGATTGCCCGAAAAGACATCGCCGACTGTCATGGTGTTTGTCGTGCCTGTGTTCTCGGGCGATGACGGAACTTCGGCAACAGCCGCGTAAACGGTGGACGACGCCCCGGTAAAGCTGTCGTAGACACAGGACGGGTCGTAAGGTCGGTAGCTCATGCAAATCGTGCACATGGGGATCGAATCTCGCTTGTTGGTATCGTTTGGCCGGTTTGAATGTTTGTCGTGTTACGGGCTGGTCGCGTCCAGGGGCGCAAAATCGCTGGCATTCAGCAGCCCTGTCACGACAAATCCGTAGTTTAGCGGGCCGAATTCCGTGTCAAGGAACCCGAAATCAATGGATGGTCCCCGGCGAGATACGTGTCCGTCGCGCCACGCCAAGTGCGCACGTATGAAATACGGGCGGAAGGTTTCGATCACGAGGGTGATATCCGATGCCTCCCCGGTATCCGTTTCCGACATCCGCGCGTTCAACAGGTCACACAGACCCTGCAAGTCGGCGTTATGTTGCAACAATTCGGGGGGGGCTTCGGCATGACAATCAGTCACGGGCATCATGATCGGCTCTGCCGTCTCCGCCGCCTGCAAGGGCAGCGCCAGAAGACCGAGCAGAATCGCCTGGGTCATTGATGAGGCGCGTTTAATGGCATCCGCTCCTTTGCCTGATCTGCATCCGCTTTCTGTCAGGGCAGACGAGGTCGGACGACTCTCTATATCCCTGCATACCATTCATATCCCCGGTCTGCCCAGTAGCTGCCCCGGCCAAACCCGAGATTGGCGAAGCTTTCGACCAGTTCGATCGTGTGGATGTATTTCGCCATCTTGTAGCCAAGCTGCCGCTCCACCCGCACCCGCAGCGGCGCGCCGTTGGCGATGGGCAGGGGCGCGCCGTTCATGCCGTAGGCGAGGATGGTCTGCGGGTGATGGGCATCCACCATGTCGATGCTTTCGTAGTAGTGGATCGGGCCGGACAGGCTGCGCTCGATCGCATCATGGCAATGAAACACCACGTAGCGCGCGTTCGGCCTTGGCCGCGCGAGGTCGAGCACATGGCCAAGCGGCACGCCGGTCCATTCGGCGATGCAGGACCAGCCCTCGACGCAATCGTGTCGGGTGATCTGGGTGCGCGCGGGCATGGCCATGAGGGCACCGCGCGAGAGGGTCAACGGCGCCTCGACGAGACCGGTCACCGAAAGCTCGAAATCGGCGAAACCGTCCAGCGCCATTTGCCGGTAGTCTTCGCCGGTGGGCCAGACGCTGCCGTTGGGGTGCTGAGACTGTCGGATATCGGCGCGGCTGTATTCGCGCGCCAGCGTCTGGTCCCCGCCCAGCAGGCGCTGCGCGCCATGGGTCAGGCCGCTGGCGGATTGGAAGATGTCCCGCAGGGTGGAGTCGCGTCGGTTGACACTGTCGAGGATCTGGCAGCCGCCAAGCGCGAGGCTCGATGCGCCGATCAGGCCGCGCCGCAGAAAGGTCCGCCGGTCGATGGATGTGCGGGGCATGTCAGGTCTCCTTGCGATCTGGTCTGTCGGCGTCGGCTTCCGGCGCCGGGTCGATCCGGTACCAGCCGCTCAGCATCGAGCGCAGCCCGTTCAGCGGCCCCGAGGCCAGCACCATCACGACGTGGACAATGAAAAACCCGGTCAGCAGCAGCATGACGAGGAAATGAAGCGTCCGCGCCGTCGGCCGCCCGCCGAAGACATCCAGCAGCCACGGCACCACCGCGTTGAACCATGGCGACATCGACAGCCCGGTGAGGATCATCAGCGGCAACAGGATCAGCATGACCAAGGCATAGGTCAGTTTCTGAAGCGCGCCGTAGTGGCGGCCATGGTGAAAGCGCAACCGGGCATGGTCGGTGATGTCGCGCCCGAGGGCGCGGAAATCGGCACCGCGCGGCAGCACCTGGCGCATGTGCCCGTTCAGCAGGCTTGCGACGAACCAGACCGTCAGCGTCCCTACGAGAAGCCAGGCAAAGAAGAAATGGATCAACCGCCCGGTCGCAAGGCTGCGGGTCGAGGGGATCGTGACGGCTGCGGGGAAGCCCTGTGCCCGGCCGTTGGAGAAGCCAAGAACGCCGGTCGTGTCGAATTCCCGCCCGAACAGGCGGGTGAACCCCTGTATCTCGTCCGCGCCCCGCCGCGCCCCGATCTCGAAGAACGCGTTATCGTATTCGAACCCGGACTCCACGCCGATTTCCAGCTTGGGGTAGGCGTTGAAGATCTGCAATCCGGTGAGCAGCAGGAAGAACAGGCAGATCGCCCATATCCAGTGGGTTGCCCGCGTCCAGGTGGACTGTCGGTAGATCAGGGGGCCATTGGCCGGTGTCTCCTCGCGTGGCATTTGTCTCGACCTCGGTAGCGCCCAGGACGATTTGTGGATCTGCGGTCCCCCGTGGCGCGGGTTGTGGCGCGGGTTTTGGTGCATTGTGCAGCATGAACGGGCGCGAACCAAAAAAAGTTTCACACGATCCATCACAGTCAAGTGACCGATCCGCAGGCGCGCGACCGGCCCGGATTTTGTTCAGGGCGCATTCGCGGTGCGCGCCGCAAGCATGTTTATCCTTGCGAAGGCCCCAGACGGCATGTCCCATGCGGACAGAACGCAAGGACCAAAGGGCGCGCGATGACGGACAGCCACACCACGCACGATGCCGAGGACGACCCGCGCAACCGCGATATCCTGATTTACGTGAACGGTGAGATCCTGCACCGCGATGCGGCCAAGGTCTCGGTTTACGATTCGGGCTTCATGTTGGGGGACGGCATGTGGGAAGGCATGCGGCTGCACGACGGTGTCTGGGCCTTCTTCGACGCGCACATGGACCGCTTCTTTGAAAGCTGCAAGGCGGTGTCGCTTGACCCCGGCATGGACCGCGACGCGATCATGGCGGCGCTGACGCGCACCGCCGGGGCCAATGGCATGACCACCGATGTGCATTGCCGGTTGATGCTGACGCGCGGGGTGAAGGCGCGGCCGTTCCAGCACCCGTCGCTCAGCCGCTCCGGTCCGACGCTGGTGATCATCATGGAACATTCCAGGCCCGCCGACCGGTTGCAGACGGCAGGCATAACGCTGGCCACCGTGCCGCAGGTGCGCGGGCTACCGCACAGCCAGGATGCCAAGTTTAACAGCCATTCCAAACTGAATTGCGTGATTGCCTGCTTGCAGGCCGAACAGGCAGGGGCGGACGAGGCGTTGATGCTGGACCCGCATGGTTTCGTGAACACCACCAATGCCTGCAATGTCTTCATCGTGCGCAAGGGCGAGGTCTGGACCTCGACCGGCGACTACTGCATGAACGGGGTGACGCGGGCCAAGGTGATCGAGATCTGCCGCGAAAACGCCATCCCGGTGCATGAAAGGAACTTCTCGCTCGTGGACGCCTACGGCGCCGACGAGGCGTTCCTGACCGGCACCTTCGGGGCGCAAACGCCCGTCGCCTCGATCGACGGCAAGCCGATCGGCGACGGAACCCGGCCGCTGACCACGCGCATCCGCGCGCTTTACAAACAGGCGATCGAGCGGCACATGGCGGCGCGGAAAGGCCTGCACCTGTGACGTCATGCGCCTTGAGAACCCCGGTCCAAGCGGGGTAATCTGGGCCATGACACCGCCAAACCACACAGATCGCGCCGGTCACGCGGCGCAACCGGCGCGCCCCCGGATCCGGCGCACAAGCCGCTCCTTGCCGATTTCGCTGTTGCGGGCGCGCGAAACGGTGATGGGTCCGATCCGTGAAATGCTGGTTGAAAGCGGCATCAACGAACAGAAGTGGCGGGTGCTGCGGGTGCTCGACGAGCAAGGCCCGATGAAACAGACGGCACTGGCGCGGCGCGCCTGCCTGCTGTTGTCGAGCCTGACGCGCATCCTGAAGACGATGGAGGCCGAGGGGCTTCTGGTCCGCGTTGCAGACACCGCCGACCGGCGCAAATCCATCGTCAGCGTCACCGAAAAGGGCCGGACCCTGATCCACACCCACCTGCCGCAGGCGGAGGCGATCTTTCAGCGGCTACAGGAACGCTACGGTGTCGAGAAAATGGAACACCTGCTCGACCTGCTGGAAGAGTTGCACGGCGTCGATCCCTGATCGCACGCCCGTGGCCCCGGTCATGACGTCGGATCGTCGATCAACGGGCTGGGTTTTGCCAGCTTGCGAAGGTCGTCCGCGTCGCCGATGGTTATCTGCATGCCATCCACCACAACGCCGTAGGCCTGCAACGACCTGAAGGCGCGGCTCAGGTTTTCCGGTGTCATCCCGAGGAATGAGGCAAGGCGCCGCTTTTCATGCGGCAGGTCGAATGTCGCGTTGCCGCCGGTGCGTTGCTGGTGGCGCAACAGGTAATTCGCAAGGCGTTCCAGCGAACTGCGCAGCTTGAGGCTCTTCTGCGCCTTGACCATCGACCGGTAGCATTGCGCCAGTTCGCGCACCACCGCACGGGCGAAATCGTTGTCGGCGTCGAAGGCGGTGCGCACATCCTCGCTCGGGATCAGGATGATGCGGCTCTTTTCCAGCGTGCGGGCTGACATCAGGTAGGGCGCGTCGCGGATCGTCGCGGCCAGAATGAAGGTCGAGACCGGGCGCACGGTGGCCATGCTGGTCTCGCGCCCGTTCCACCCGGCAAAGAGATCGACCGCGCCCTCCACCACAATATGCAGGAAATCGCTCCGGTCGCCCTCGGTGATCAGGTCGACGCGCGGCGGAAAGGTTTGCAGGTAAGCGGCCTGTGCAAGGATGTCGAAGCGGTTCTCGGCCATCGAGCGGAACAGGTCGAGATTTCGAATCATCGGAATGTCGTCGGGGCGCATGGGACCGTCCTCGCGTTGGTGCCCATTGGAATCCCATGTCTGATTGATAATTGTCAAGGTCATCCTTGAATGTCGTGCGGTCCACGATGCAGGTCTTTCAAGCCGGCGGCGGACGGATTTCGCGCGAGCGATTATTTCGCCGGCCAGTGGCGCGGAGTTTGACCTCGATCAAGCGGATCGCGGGAGTCGCATGATTGGTCGTCCGGGAAACGTGCACCCAGGAAACCACTCAGGAGGATCCGCATATGACCGCGCTTCACGGCGTAACCCGCACCGACCAATACCGTGCCTTGGGGTTGAGCACCTTTGCCTTCACCGTCTGCTTTGCCGTCTGGACGATCTTTTCGATCATCGGCGTGCAGATCAAGGGAGACCTGGGGCTCAACGATACGCAATTTGGCCTGCTGGTCGCCACGCCGGTGCTGACCGGATCGGTCAGCCGCATTTTCCTCGGCGTCTGGACCGAGCAGTTCGGCGGGCGGATCATGTTCCCGCTTCAGATGCTGATCACCGCCGTCGCCGTCTGGCTGCTGACCAGCGTGGAGACCTATGAAATCTTCCTGCTCGCGGCGCTTGGCCTCGGGTTTGCCGGGGGATCGTTCATCGTCGGCATTGCCTATACCTCGCGCTGGTTCGAGAAGGAACAGCAGGGCACCGCCCTTGGCATTTTCGGCGCTGGCAACGTGGGCGCCGCGGTCACGAATTTCGCGGCCCCCTTCCTCGTCGTGGCTTTGGGCTGGGAGGGTACGGCGCGCGTTTACGCCGTCGTGCTCGCGGTCACTGCGGTGCTGTTCTTCATCCTGGCCAAGACCGATCCCATCCATGAAGAGCGCAAGCGCACGGGTAAAGGCCCGGTGTCGACGGCGCAGCAACTCGCCCCGTTGAAGGATATCCAGGTCTGGCGCTTTGCCACCTATTATTTCTTCGTCTTCGGCGGCTTCGTCGCGCTTGCGAGCTTTCTGCCCCGCTATTATGTCGGGGCCTACGGGCTGGAGCTGACCACGGCGGGCGTTTTCGCCGGGCTCTACAGCCTGCCCGGCTCGGTGTTTCGCGCGCTTGGCGGCTGGATGTCGGACAAATGGGGCGCGCGGGCGGTGATGTATACCACCTTCTTCGTGTCGCTGGTGGTGCTCTTCATCATGAGCTACCCGCAGACCAGCTATGTGGTGCAGGGCATCAATGCTCCTATCGAGTTCGATTTCGGGCTGAGCGTGGGCCTGTTCGTGGCAATGACCGTGATCCTCGGCTTCATGATGAGCCTCGGCAAGGCGGCGGTCTACAAGCATATCCCGGTCTATTACCCCAGCCATGTCGGTTCGGTCGGCGGGCTTGTGGGCATGATCGGCGGGCTTGGCGGCTTTTTCCTGCCCATTTCCTTCGGCGTGCTGCTCGACCTCACCGGCATCTGGACCGCGCCCTTCATGCTGCTCTTCTTGCTGGTCGCGATATCCACTGTCTGGATGCATGTTGCGATCCGGCGCATGGAGCGTCTCCGCCATCCGGGCCTGGAAGGGGAGCGTGACCTCTCCGACCTACCGGATGCGCCCTATGAGGCCGCTTCGACGGGCCAGCCGCAGGCTGGGCGCGGCAGCCGCTCGGCCCCCGCAGAATGACACACGCCGAGGCGCGGCCCGCGTGGCCGTGCCTCTGATACCACCACCAACAAGGATCCCTGCCAAATGGCTTCGACATCTCAAACTTCCGCGCATCTGCTGACCGACTGGCGGCCCGAGGACGCGCAATTCTGGAAAGAGACCGGCGCGCGCGTCGCCCGGCGCAACCTCTGGATTTCGATCCCGGCACTGCTGCTGGCCTTTTCGGTCTGGCTGGTCTGGTCGATCGTGGTGGCGAAACTGCCCGCCATCGGGTTCGACTTCACCACCGATCAACTGTTCTGGCTGGCAGCCCTGCCGGGCCTGTCGGGTGCGACGCTGCGCATCTTCTACAGCTTCATGATTCCGATCTTCGGCGGGCGACTCTGGACCACGCTCTCGACCGCTTCGCTTCTCATCCCGGCCATCGGTATCGGGTTTGCGGTGCAGAGCCCGGACACGTCCTATGTGACCTTTCTGATCCTCGCGCTGCTGTGCGGCTTCGGGGGCGGCAACTTTGCCTCGTCGATGGCCAACATCTCGTATTTCTATCCGCGCGCCCAGAAGGGCAACGCGCTGGCGCTCAATGCCGGGCTGGGCAATCTCGGGGTGTCGGTGATGCAGTTCCTCGTGCCGGTGGTGATCACCGCGGGCGTGTTCGGTGCCATCGGCGGCGAGCCGCAGGAGTTGTCGAACGGCGGACAGATCTGGTTGCAGAACGCCGGGTTCATCTGGGTGCCATTCCTCGTGATCTCGACTATCGCGGCCTGGTTCGGAATGGACGACATAGCCGATGCCAAGGCATCGCTGTCGGATCAGTTGCAGATCCTCAAGCGCACGCAGAACTGGATCATGTCCGTGCTCTATACCGGCACGTTCGGCAGCTTCATCGGCTATTCGGCGGGCTTTCCGCTGCTGATGAAAACGCAGTTTCCAGAGCTGGACATGCTGCACCTGGCATTTCTCGGGCCGCTTGTCGGCGCGCTGAGCCGGGCCGGGACCGGCTGGATCTCGGACAAATGGGGCGGCGGGCGCGTCACCTTCTGGACCTTCCTCGGGATGATCGTGGCGGTGTTCGGTGTGCTGCAATTCTTGCCGCTGGGCGATAGCGCGGGCAATTTCTGGGGCTTCTTCGCCTGCTTCATGGCGCTGTTCTTTCTCACCGGTGTAGGCAATGCCTCGACCTTTCAGATGATCCCGGTGATCATGCAGCGCGAGGTGGCGCGGCTGAATCCGGGACAGGACGCAGCCGCGGCGCGCAAGCAGGCCGAGCGCGAGGCGTCCTCGATCATCGCCTTCACCTCGGCTGTCGCCGCCTACGGCGCCTTCTTCATCCCCAAGGGCTACGGCACCTCCATCGCGCTGACGGGCGGGCCTGCGGCGGCGCTCTGGGCGTTCCTCATCTTCTACGTTGTCTGCATCGCGCTGACCTTTGCGGTCTACACGCGCCGCGGCGGGCTGCTTCACGACATCGAGCGCGGCAAGACCGCCTGAGCCATAAAAAGGACAATAGCCATGAGCCACATACTCGACAGACTGAACTTCTTCCAGAGCAAGGAGTTGGAGCAGTTCTCCGACGGCTGGGGCCAGACCACGCATGAGAACCGCGACTGGGAGGATACCTATCGCAACCGTTGGCGGCACGACAAGATCGTGCGCTCCACCCACGGGGTGAACTGCACCGGGTCGTGTTCGTGGAAGATCTACGTGAAATCCGGTATCGTGACGTGGGAAACCCAGCAAACGGATTATCCGCGCACCCGCGCCGGCATGCCCAACCACGAACCGCGTGGCTGCGCGCGCGGTGCCTCCTACAGTTGGTATCTTTACAGCGCCAACCGGGTAAAGAACCCGCTCATCCGCGGCGCCCTGATGCGCGCCTGGCGCAGGATGCGGAAAACGATGACGCCGGTCGCGGCATGGAAGGCGATCCAGGAGGATCCGATCCTGCGCGCGAGCTACACCAAGACGCGCGGCAAGGGCGGCTTCGTGCGCGCCACATGGGACGAGGCGACCGAGATCACCGCCGCCGCCAACGCCTATACCGCCAAGACCTACGGCCCCGACCGGGTGTTCGGCTTTTCGCCGATCCCGGCCATGTCGATGGTCAGCTACGCCGCCGGAACGCGGTACCTGAGCCTTCTGGGCGGCACCTGCATGTCGTTCTACGACTGGTATTGCGACCTGCCGCCCGCCAGCCCGCAGACATGGGGCGAACAGACGGACGTGCCGGAATCGGCGGATTGGTACAATGCCGGGTTTCTGATGCTGTGGGGGTCGAACGTGCCGCAGACGCGCACGCCCGACGCGCATTTCTATACCGAGGTGCGCTATCGCGGCACCAAATCGGCGGTGGTCAGCCCCGACTATTCAGAAGCCGCAAAGTTCAGCGATATCTGGCTCAACCCGCAGGCCGGCACCGATGCGGCGCTGTCGATGGCGATGGGCCACGTGATCCTGCGCGAATACCACCTCGACCGGCAGGCCGAGTATTTCGAGGAGTATGCCCGCAAATATACCGACATGCCGATGCTGGTGCGGCTCGACGGAAAGGACGGCCACCTCTTGCCGGGCCGGATGTTGCGCGCCGAGGATTTCGACGGAGCCTTGGGCGAGACCAACAACCCCGACTGGAAAACCGTCGCCTGGGATGAGAAGAGCCAGAGCATCGTCGCGCCCAACGGATCCATCGGCTTTCGCTGGGGCGAAGAGGGCAAGTGGAACCTTGAGGATCGCGCCAAGGAGGCCGAGACTGACCTGCGCTTGAGCAATATTCTCGATAGCGATCACGACGAGGTCGTCGGCGTCGATTTCCCCTATTTCGGTGGTGCGGCGACGGGCGATTTCGTCAAGTGCGACCACCCCGAGGTGCTGACCCGGAACATTCCGGCGCGACGCGTGAAACTGGCCGACGGCAAGGAGGTTCTCGTTGCCACCGTGTTCGACCTGTTCTGCGCCAATTACGGTCTCGATCGTGGGCTTGGCGGCGACTGGGTCTCGAACGATTTCAGCGAGGATAAACCATACACCCCGGCCTGGGCCGAGAAGATCACCGGCGTGGCGCGCGAAAAGATCATCGCCGTGGCGCGCCAGTTCGCGGGCAATGCCGAAAAGACCCATGGCAAGTCGATGGTCATCCTCGGCGCCGGTATCAACCACTGGTACCACATGGACATGGCTTATCGCGGCATCATCAACATGCTGGTGATGTGCGGCTGCATCGGACAGGAAGGCGGCGGCTGGTCGCACTATGTCGGCCAGGAAAAACTGCGCCCGCAAACCGGCTGGCAACCTCTGGCCTTCGCGCTCGACTGGAGCCGGCCACCACGGCACATGAACGCGACGAGCGCATGGTATGCCCACACCGACCAGTGGCGCTACGAGACCCTGCGCGCCGGGGAACTCCTGTCGCCCACGGCGCCGGCGGGCGATTGGGACATTTCGCTCATCGACTACAACATTCGCGCCGAGCGGATGGGCTGGTTGCCCTCCGCCCCGCAGCTCAAGACCAACCCGCTGGAGGTCTCTAAAGCCGCGAAGGCGGCGGGCAGGGAGATCAAGGATTTCGTTGCCGAAGGGCTGAAATCCGGCGATCTGCAAATGTCCTGCGAAGACCCGGACGCGCCGGAAAACTGGCCGCGCAACCTGTTCGTGTGGCGCTCCAACCTGCTGGGGTCCAGCGGCAAGGGGCATGAATACTTCCTCAAGCACCTGCTCGGCACCGATCACGGCGTGATGGGCAAGGACCTGGGCGAGGAAGGCGGCGTGATGCCGAAAGAGGCCCGCTGGCACGAGGAGGCGCCGAAGGGCAAACTCGACCTGCTGGTGACCATCGACTTTCGGATGTCCACCACCGCCGTCTATTCCGACATCGTGCTGCCCACGGCCAGCTGGTACGAAAAGGACGACCTCAACACATCCGACATGCACCCGTTCATCCACCCGCTTCAGGCGGCGGTGGACCCGGCCTATGAAAGCCGCTCGGACTGGGACATCTTCAAGACGATCGCCAGGAAGTTTTCCGAGGTCGCGCCCGAGGTTCTGGGCGTGGAGACGGATATCGTCCAGCTTCCGCTTCTGCACGACACGCCGGGCGAATTGGCGCAAGCCCATGTCAAAGACTGGAAGAAGGGTGAATGCGACCTGATACCCGGCAAGACGGCACCGAATTACATCGCGGTCGAGAGGGATTACCCGGCGCTTTACCGGAAATTCACCTCCGTCGGGCCGCTTCTGGAAAAGCTCGGCAATGGCGGCAAGGGTATAACCTGGAACACCGAAGAGGAGGTGCAGGCCCTGCGCGATCTCAACGGCGCGGTGCTGGACGAAGGTGTTTCCAAGGGGCAGCCGAAGCTGGAGACCGCCATCGACGCGGCGGAAATGATCCTGATGCTGGCGCCCGAGACCAACGGCAATGTCGCCGTGAAGGCTTGGCACGAGCTGGAAAAACCCACCGGGCGGCAGCACGCGCATCTTGCCGAGGGCGAACACCACACCAAGATCCGCTTCCGCGACATTGCTGCACAGCCGCGCAAGATCATCTCTTCGCCGACATGGTCCGGCATCGAGAGCGACAAGGTGAGCTACAACGCGGGCTATACCAACGTGCACGAACTGATCCCGTGGCGGACGCTCACCGGCCGCCAGCAGCTCTATCAGGATCACCTGTGGATGCGTGCCTTCGGCGAGGGTTTCGTCAGCTACCGCCCGCCGGTGGACCTGAAAACCATCACCAAGGCCGTCAACAACGACGCGGCCGAGGGTAACCCGCACGTGGTGCTGAATTTCATCACGCCGCACCAGAAATGGGGCATCCACAGTACCTATTCCGACAACCTGATGATGCTGACGCTGAATCGGGGCGGGCCGGTCGTGTGGATGTCCGAGGTCGATGCGCAGAAGGCCGGGCTCGTCGATAACGACTGGGTCGAGGCCTACAACATCAATGGCGCGCTGACCGCGCGGGTGGTGGTGTCCCAGCGGATCAAGCAGGGCACGCTGTTCATGTATCACGCGCAGGAAAAGATCGTGAACACGCCCGGCTCGGAAAAGACCGGCCATCGCGGCGGCATCCACAACTCGGTCACGCGCGTGGTGCTGAAGCCGACGCACATGATCGGCGGCTACGCGCAGCTGTCCTACGGGTTCAACTACTACGGCACCGTGGGCAGCAACCGCGACGAGTTCGTGATCGTGCGCAAGATGAAGAAGATCGACTGGCTGGACGACCCCGCGTCCGGGCCCGCAACCGCAAACATGGAGGCAGCGCAATGAGAGTTCGTGCGCAAATCGGCAAGGTCCTGAACCTCGACAAATGCATCGGGTGTCACACCTGTTCCGTCACCTGCAAGAACGTGTGGACAAGCCGCGAAGGCGTCGAATACGCGTGGTTCAACAACGTGGAGACCAAGCCCGGCACCGGCTATCCCACCGACTGGGAAAACCAGAAACGCTGGAACGGCGGCTGGGTGCGCAACGCGCGCGGCAAGTTGCAGCCCAAACAGGGCGCCAAGTGGCGCATCCTGGCCAACATCTTCGCCAACCCGTCCATGCCCGAGATCGACGACTATTACGAGCCGTTCGATTTCGACCACGACCACCTGAAATCCGCCCCCGACATGGATCATTTCCCCACCGCGCGGCCCTATTCGAAGATCACCGGCGAGCGGATGGAGAAGATCGAGAAGGGCCCGAACTGGGAAGAGATCCTCGGCGGCGAATTCTCGAAAAGGTCGAAAGACTACAACTTCGAGAATGTGCAGAAGCAGATCTACGGAGAGTATGAAAATACCTTCATGATGTATCTGCCGCGTCTGTGTGAACACTGCCTCAACCCGACCTGCTCGGCCTCCTGCCCCTCGGGCGCGATCTACAAGCGCGAGGAGGACGGCATCGTCCTGATCGACCAGGAAAAATGCCGCGGCTGGCGGATGTGCGTATCTGGCTGCCCCTACAAGAAGGTCTATTACAACTGGGAAAGCGGCAAATCCGAGAAATGCACCTTCTGCTACCCGCGCATCGAGAGCGGCCAGCCCACCGTCTGCTCGGAAACCTGCGTCGGGCGCATCCGCTATCTCGGCGTGATCCTCTATGACGCCGACAAGATCGAGGCGGCGGCGAATGCCGAGAAGGAGACCGACCTTTACGACGCGCAGATGGACGTGTTCCTTGACCCGCACGACCCGGAGGTGATCGCCGCCGCCCGCCGCGACGGCATCTCCGAGGACTGGATCGAGGCCGCCAAGGTCAGCCCGGTCTGGAAGATGGCGATGGAGTGGAAGGTCGCCTTCCCGCTGCACCCCGAATACCGGACGCTGCCGATGGTGTGGTATATCCCGCCGCTTTCGCCCATCCAGAACGCAGCCGAGGCGGGGCAGGTCGCGATGAGCGACCAGATGCCCGACGTGCGCAGCCTGCGCATCCCGGTAAAGTACCTGGCCAACATGCTGACGGCGGGCGACGAGGGCCCCATCGTGCAGGCGCTGGAACGGATGTCGGCGATGCGGCTCTACATGCGCGCGCTCAGCGTCGACGGCGTGCGCGACGAGGCGATCGCCGCCCGCGTCGGCATGGCCGGCCGGGTGATCGAGGACATGTACAAGATCATGGCGATCGCCGATTACGAGGACCGCTTCGCGATTCCCACCGCGCACCGCGAACAGAACGAGGCAGGTGCCGACATTCGCGGCGGCTGCGGCTTTACCGATGGCAACGGGTGCTCCACCGGGTCGCAGAACACCTATTCGCTGTTCGGCGGCAAGAAGAAGAAACCCCTGACCCTGCCGACGGAGAATTTCTGATGATGGACCGCACCCTCAAGGCGCTCTCGCTTCTGCTGAGCTACCCGACGGCGGAGTGGCAGGCCGCCGTGCCCGAGGTCGGCGCCGTGATCCGCGCCGATCCGCGTCTCTCGACGGATCTGCGCGACGCCCTCTGCCCGCTGCTGGCGCGGCTGGGGCAGGGCGATATCTATGACGCGCAGGAAGACTACGTCATGCTGTTCGACCGCTCGCGCACCCTGTCGCTCAATCTGTTCGAGCATGTCCACGGCGAAAGCCGGGACCGCGGCAGCGCCATGGTCAGCCTGATGGAGACCTACCGCGCCGCCGGATTCGAGCCGGCGACGACCGAACTGCCCGACCACCTGCCGGTTCTGCTGGAATACCTTGCCACGAGGCCCGAGGCCGAGGTGACGGAAACCCTGCGGGATGCCGCGCATATCCTTGCCGCCATCGGCGCGCGCCTCGCCCGGCGCGAAAGTGCCTACGCGCCACTTTTCGACGGGCTGGTGCAGCTTGCCGATGTGCAGGTCGACAGCGCGGCGGTGGCCGAATTGCTGGACCAGCCCGACGACGATCCCACCGACCTGGAGGCGCTCGACGCCGTCTGGGAAGAGGCCGAGGTCACCTTCGGCCCCGATCCCAATGCCGGCTGCCCGCAGGTGCGCGACATGCTCGCCGGCATGGACAAGCCGATCCGGGAGTTCGAACCGAGCCCCGCCACCCTGAACAGGAGCGCATGACATGTTCACCAATTTCGATATCAACTTCATGCTGTTCGGCGTCATGCCCTATGTCGCGCTGACGGTGTTCCTCGTCGGTTCGATCGCGCGCTACGAACGCGACCCGTTCACCTGGAAAAGCTCATCGAGCCAGCTTTTGCGGCGCAAGCAACTGATCTGGGGCTCGATCCTGTTCCATGTCGGCATCATCACGGTGTTTTTCGGCCACTTGGTCGGGCTGTTCACGCCGGTCTGGGTGCTCGACGCGCTTGGCGTGCCCTATTGGGTCAAAGCCTGGATCGCTGTTCTGGTCGGTGGCATTGCGGGTATCGCGGCGCTGATCGGGGCCACGATGCTCCTTCATCGACGTTTGACAGACCCGCGCATCCGGGTGACGTCGACGGTCCCCGATATTCTGATCATGGTCCTGATCTGGTTGCAACTTGCCATCGGCCTGCTGACCATCACCCAGTCGCTTCAGCACATGGACGGCTCGGAAATGGTGCGCTTCATGATGTGGTCGCAAAGCGTGGTGTCGTGGAACATCAACGCGTGGGTGACGGTGGTGGACGTGCATTGGCTCTACAAGGTGCACATCTTCCTCGGTCTGATCATCACCATTCTGTTTCCGTTCACGCGGCTGGTGCATATCTGGTCGGGCTTCGCCGCGCCGTTCCGCTACCTGCTGACGCGGCCGGGGTTCCAGATCGTGCGCTCGCGCCGGTCCCGCCCGCTGGAGGAGCGTCGCCGCGCCTTCGACAAGCGGCAAGGCCCGTCCGCGGCCGAGACCCCGGCGGAGTGACAACGATGACCGCCCTGTTCCCCGACGTCATCGTCAACGGTGAAACCATCGCCCCGGCCGCAATCGCGGCCGAGGCACAGAACCACAGCGGTCCGGCTGGCAAGCCCGGCATCGCGTGGCGCAAGGCGGCGCAGGCGCTGACCATCCGCGCGCTCTTGTTGCAGGAGGCGGCGCGGCGTGGCTTGCAGGCGCAGGTGCAGGAACTGGCGCCGGGCCGTATCGAGACCGAGGCGGAGGCGCTGATCCGCACCCTGCTGGAGGAGGCGGTGGAGATGCCCGAGGTGACCGCCGATCAGGTCCGCGCCGAATGGGCACGCGATCCAGACCGCTTCAGATCCGCCCCGCTTTGGGACGTGGCGCACATCCTGTGTGAATGCGATCCGCGCGATGAAGCCGAAAGCGCCGCCGCAAGGGCCCGCGCCGAGGCGTTGATCGCGCGGCTGGACGGGGACGCCAAGGGCTTTGCCGCGCTCGCCGCGCGCGAAAGCGATTGCGGGTCGAAATCGGCGGGCGGCGCGCTCGGCCAACTCGGGCCGGGCGACAGTGTGCCGGAATTCGAGGCCGCCCTGCGCGTGCTCAAGGCCGAAGAGGTTACGCCGAAGCCCGTGCAGACGCGCCACGGGTGGCACGTGATCCGCCTGAACGCCGTGGCCGAGGGCGTGGTTCTGCCCTTCGAGGCGGTCGCGCCGAAGATCGCTCAGGCGCTGGAGAAAGCCGCCTGGACACGGGCGTCGCGCGATTTCATCGCCACCCTTGCGGCCGAAAGTGACATCGAGGGCAGCAGCCTCGATCCGATCTGACATCGGTAAACAGGCATGTGACGTGATTGCCGAGGTCGTGCAGATCGCGCGCCGGGCGCTTTGGGGCCTTTTCCCCGGTCACGGCGTCGACAAGCGGATGCATCCGATTATCTGTCGTCTGGCAATGCCAACCGGGAGAAACCGATGACCGTTGACGATCCGACCCCGCGCTTTGCCGATCCCACGCGGATGGCGGGCGCGGCGGCGATGCAGGCTTTTGCCCCGCGCATGGGGCAGCGCTACGCGGCGCGGCGCAACGTCGATCGCGGCGCAGGGCGGCACCGGGACGTGTCCAGCCTGTCGCCCTTCATCCGGCGCAGATTGGTGCTGGAACGCGACGTGGTGGCCACTGCGCTTGCCCATCACGGGGCCGAGGGGGCGGAGAAATTCATTCAGGAGGTCATCTGGCGCGGCTACTTCAAGGGGTGGCTGGAACGACGCCCGCAGGTCTGGGCGCGCTACCGCGACGGCCTTCAGCACGACTTGATGACGCTGGACCGCGACCGCCGCCTGCGCGGTGATCTGGAGGCGGCAGAGGCGGGCCGAACGGGGCTGGCCTGTTTCGACGCATGGGCCGGGGAACTGGTGGAAACCGGCTATCTGCACAATCACGCGCGGATGTGGTTCGCCTCGATCTGGATCTTTACGCTGGGGCTGTCGTGGCGGCTGGGGGCGGATTTCTTCCTGCGCCATCTGCTCGACGGTGATCCGGCGTCCAATACGCTGGGCTGGCGTTGGGTGGCCGGGCTGCACACGCGGGGCAAGCCCTACCGGGCGCAGGCATGGAACATCGCCCGGTTCACCGATCACCGCTTCGCGCCACGTGACGCGGACCTGTCCGAGGTGACAGCCGGGCTGGAGGCGGAGGAACCCGACGGTCTGCCCGATCTGCTGCCGTTGCGGGTGCCGTGCCCGCCCGATCCCGACAAGCCCTCGGTCCTGCTGATCACCGAAGAGGATTGCCGCCCGGAGGATTTCGACCTTGCCGGTCTTGATCTGCGCGGCGCGGTGACACTTGCCGCCAGCCCCCTGCGCTCGCCGCGCGCGGTGTCGGATGCGGTGCAAAGGTTCGAGGCCGGTGCCCTGGCCGATACCGCCGCGCGCAGCGGGTTGCCGGTGACCGGGATGCGTGCCGGTGTTCCCGGCGATCTGGTCCGCTGGGCGGCGCGCGCGGGCGCGGTGCAGATCGTGACGCCCTATGTGCCCGAAGGCCCGCTGCGCGACTGGCTGACCGAGGCCATGCCCGCACTGGAGGCCGAGGCGATTACCCTGACCGAATGGCAGCGCGATTGGGACAGGCTGATCTGGCCGCATGCCTCTGCCGGGTTCTTCAAGGTGAAGAAAAAGATCCCCGAGATCCTGCGCAAGGCGGCGCTGACATGAGCGATGTGTTGATCATTGGCGCCGGAATGGCCGGCATCGCCTGCGCGCGGGTGTTGCACGGCGCGGGCGTGTCGGTGCGCCTCATCGACAAGGGGCGGGGTATCGGCGGACGCATGGCGACCCGCCGGGTGATGCTGCACGCGGGCGAGCTTCGCCTTGACCACGGCGCGCAATACCTGCCGGTCGGACCCGAGACCGAGGCGATCGCCGCCGCTGCCCCCGACGCGGTAGCCCGCTGGGACCCCGGCGATGGCCGGGCGCGGATCGTTGGCCATGGCGGCATGGTCGAGGTGCCAAGGGCGCTTGCAACCGGGCTCGACGTCGCGCAAGGCGTTCAGGCCACCGGGGTGCATGAGGATGGTGCCGGCTGGCGCGTGGATACCGACCTCGGTGCGCAAGGCGCGGCGCGCGTGGTGCTGACCGTTCCCGCGCCGCAGATCGCCGCGCTTGTGGGGGCGCGCCACGTGTTTGCGCGGGCCGTGAACGGCGTCGCGATGCTGCCCTGCCTGACCCTGATCGCGGCCTTCCCGCGCTGCGCCCCGGCGCCCTTCGTAGCCCGGCGCGATCCGGCGCGGCCGCTGTCGTGGATCGCGCGCGACGACAGCAAGCCGGGGCGCAGCGCCGCCGCCCGCACATGGATCGCGCAGGCCAACCCCGATTGGAGCGCGGCCCATTTCGACGCCGACCGCGACGCGATGAAGGCGCGCATGTGCGACATGCTCTGCGTCGAGATCGGGGCTGACCCGGCAACGGCGCTGCATCTGGCGCTTCACGGTTGGCGCTACGCGCAGACGGCTGTAGCGCTCGGCCGGCCCTTCCTGCGCGACGGCACCATGTGGGCCGGGGGTGATTGGACGGGCGGGGCGAAGGCGGTGGATGCGTGGCGGTCCGGCGAGGCGATGGCGCGCGACATCCTCGACACCGGTAGCGCCGGCTAGACAGATCCGGCGGGGCGACATCAGCCCGCGCGGTGGCGCGGGCTCCAGGCCCGTGACGAGACCCGCGTCGGCGACCGGTTCGCACGGCACGGGGTCGATTCGGACGCGCGCGCGCAGGTCTTCTACCAGCGGTTCAAGGATTTCGAGGCGCCGCGGGGCGAACGGCCCAAGGCGCGGCTGATGGGGCGCAGGGCAGCGTCGGGAAATAGACCCCGCCGAGGTTGATGATCTTCTCGGCAATGCGACGCGCGGCGTTGGTGGGCGGCGTTTCGGAGGGGCGCATGAGATACCAGTGCCGCATCACCGGAAAGGCCGGACCGCGCAGCAGCACCAAACGCCCGGTGGCCAGTTCGTCGCAGACCGTGTGCAGCGACAGGAAGGCAACGCCGAGGCCGGCTATCACCGCCTGCTTGATCGTCTCGTTCGAGTCCATCTCGATCATCTCCGGTTCCACCCCTTCGGCAAAGCGATCAAGGAAGCGCGCCATCAGGGTCCGCGTGCCGGAGCCCTGTTCGCGGCTGAGGAAGGTCTCGGCCAGCAATGCCGCCGGGTCGAATCCGTCATGCCCGGCCAGCGGGTGACCGGGTGGCAGGATCACCCCGTGCGGATGCGGCCCAAGCGGTTCCGCCTCCAAGACGGGGCGGCGTGGCGGGCGGCCCATGATTGCAAGGTCGGCGCGCCCGGCCTCCAGATCCTCGATCACCGCGCCCCGGTTGCCGACCCGCAGCCGCACCGCGATCTCGGGTGCCGCATCGCCCAGGAGCCGCACGAGGCGGGGTGCGAAATACTTGGCCGTGGACACGACGCTGAGCGTGACATGCCCCTGGTGCCCCTGCGCCAGAGCGTCGAGCGCCGCCCCCGCCTGCGACAAACTCGCCTCGATCCGGTCGGCGGCGCGCAACAGGACGCGGCCCGCCTGGGTCAGGTCAAAGCCGGTGCCATCGGCGGCGCGGAACACGACGGGCCGCCCGACCTGTGCCTCCAACCCTTTGATCTGGCTGTGAATTGCCGGGGTCGTCAGGTTCCGCGCCGCGGCTGCCGCGGTCAGCGAACGATGCTCCGCCACCGCCGTCAGGCAGCGCAGGTGCTTCAATGTCAGGCCGGATCCGATAGGCATTCAAAATTCCTGAATATGTATACAGAATGTTTAAATTTCATGAAATTTGCATCCGTGCAAGACCATTGCCAGGACGGGAGGACAAGACATGACAACAGCCATCGACAGGCTACCGGACGGGATCGCCCCCGATCTGGCGGATAGTCTGCAACGGATCGCGGGCGTCGCGGCAAAGCTTGCCCATCGCATTGCACGGGGCGGCATCGACGAGGCGCTTGGCGCGGTAGATGGCAGCGCCAATGCCGACGGCGACGCGCAGAAGGCGCTCGACGTGATCGCCGATGAGGCGATGTGCGTGGCGCTGACCCCGTCGGCGGTGCGCTTTTACGCATCCGAGGAACAGCACGAGGTGGTCGAACTGAACGCGCAGGGCAAGCTTGCGCTGGTCATCGACCCGCTGGACGGATCGTCGAACATCGACGCCAACGTCTCGATCGGCACCATTTTCGGCCTTTACCCGGCCGAGGCGACCGGCGAGGCCAGCGTTCTGCGCCCGGCGCGCGAGCTTCTGGCCTCGGGCTACGCGATCTACGGGCCGCATTGCGGCCTCGTGCTGCGGCTGGGCGAGGGCGCCACGCAAGCCTATGTGCTCGACCCCGACACGCGCCGGTTCCGGCTGACCGGGCCGATGGCCGCAATCCCGGCGGAATCGACCGAATACGCGATCAACGCCTCCAATTACCGCCATTGGCCGGCGCCGATCCGCAGCTATATCGACGATCGGTTGGAGGGCGCCGAAGGCCCGCTGGGGCGCGACTTCAACATGCGCTGGGTCGCTTCGCTGGTGGCCGAAACCCACCGCATCCTGTCGCGCGGCGGGGTGTTCCTCTATCCCGGCGACGACCGCAAGGGCTATGAACAGGGCCGCCTGCGGCTGATCTACGAATGCGGACCCATCGGGCATCTCGTGGAGGGCGCCGGCGGGCTTGCCACCGACGGTCGCCAGCCCATTGCCGACCGCGTGCCGGCGCATCTGCACGACCGTACGCCGTTCGTGTTCGGCTCTGCCAACAAGGTCGGGCGCGTTGCCGATTACTTCGAGAAGCCCGACGCGGACGAATCCGCACTGTTTGGCGCGCGCGGCCTCTTTCGCACCTGATTGTCACCGGAGATCCACGATGAGCAAGAAATTCCCGATCATCTCGGTCGTCGGCTCGTCCGGCGCCGGCACCTCGACCGTCAAGGGTACGTTCGAGCAGATCTTTCGCCGCGAGGGCGTGACCGCCGTTTCCATCGAGGGCGATGCCTTCCACCGGTTCAACCGCGTCGACATGCGCGCCCAATTGCAGGCGCGGGCCGACGCGGGCAACCACACGTTCAGCCATTTTTCCTACGAGGCCAACGAGCTGGGTGAACTGGAACGG
>PFEX01000066.1:0-147 GCA_002783145.1 Rhodobacteraceae bacterium CG17_big_fil_post_rev_8_21_14_2_50_65_11
TCCTGTGCCCGAGTTACGGCAACTAGAGCCTGGCGAAGGGCCTCCTCGGCCTCCGTGAGATGCGGGTTAGGCATTAGTAGCGGCTCCTCGGTCCGTAGTCGTCGTCATTGCTGTATTGGTCGTAAGAAGCCCCGGAATAGCCCCCAG
>PFEX01000066.1:214-356 GCA_002783145.1 Rhodobacteraceae bacterium CG17_big_fil_post_rev_8_21_14_2_50_65_11
CTTAGCGATCCTGGCAGCCTGAATTATCCGAGCAAGCTGTTCGGCGCTAGGGGCAATCATGTAGTAGGTTATGGTGAACCAGTGGATCACGCCCAGGACATAGAACGCTGTCCGAAGCGATTCCTCCTCAGTCATCTTGTGG
>PFEX01000066.1:484-655 GCA_002783145.1 Rhodobacteraceae bacterium CG17_big_fil_post_rev_8_21_14_2_50_65_11
CGCGCGGATCAACGAGATCCACTATGACAATGCGGGAACCGATGAGGGCGAATTTGTCGAGGTGCGCGTTGGTGCGGGGCAGGATGCCTCAAACCTGATGCTGGAATTCTACCGCGACAGCGGCACCGTCTATGACAGTCGCAGCCTGCCCGACACCCCCACCAGCACCGA
>PFEX01000066.1:688-4998 GCA_002783145.1 Rhodobacteraceae bacterium CG17_big_fil_post_rev_8_21_14_2_50_65_11
CACCAATGGCCTCCAGAACGGCGGCGCCGACGGAATCGCCCTATCGAATAACGGCCAGCTGATCGAGCTGCTGAGCTATGAGGGCACGCTGATGGCGGTCGAGGGCACCGCCTCCGGCGTCACCTCCACCGATATCGGCGTGGCCGAGGGTAGCGGCACGCCCATCGGCGCCTCGCTCGAGCGAGCCGAGGACGGCGATGACTGGTCGCTCGCCGATCACGATACGCGCGGTCTCAACAACGATGTCGTGCCGCCGCAGCCCTTCGTGGGCCGCATCAACGAATTCCACTATGACAATGCCGGGGCCGACACGGGCGAATTCATCGAGGTCCGCGTGGCCGCAGGCACCGATGTGAGCGCCACGACGCTCGCGCTTTACAATGGAAGTGGCGGCGGGCTCTACAACACGCTGAGCGTGCCCGATGCGCCCGCCTCCTCCGATGGCAGCTTCGACTATTACGTAGTGGATGCGCCCGGCCTGCAGAATGGCGGACCCGACGGCATTGCTCTGGTCAATGCTGGCAATGTGGTTGAATTCCTCAGCTATGAGGGCAGCTTCACCGCGGCAAATGGCCCGGCGGCGGGCCTCACCTCCGAGGATATCGGCCCGTCCGAGCCCGGCAGCACGCCCGTCGGCTTTTCGCTGCAGCGCAACGATGACGGGCTCTGGCTCCTGCCCGAGGCCGAGACCCGGGGCGCGGCGAATGACGGCGGGACCCAGCCGCCGGATGTGGCGATCAACGAATTCCGCATCTCCAGCAGCGGCTCCAGCGACAATACCTCCAACTTCGTGGAGCTTCTGGTCGCGCCGGGCCAGAGCCTGAATGGGCTGACGCTTCTGGCGGTTTCGGGCGAATTCGCACCCGGTCAGGTCGATTTTGCCATCTCGCTCGACGGGGCGGTGGCCGATGAGAACGGCTTTCTGCTGGTGGCAGAAGAAACCAACCCGGCGCTGGACAGCGGCGATATGGGGGTGGCGGGGCTCGATTTCTTCGGCTCGCCGCAGAGCTTCCTGGTGGTCGACGGCTTCGCCGGCAGCGCGGGCGATGACCTCGACACCGACAATGACGGCACGATCGACGCCGATATCGGCACGGTCCTCACCTCGCTGTCGCTGGTCGATGGCGACACCACGCCCGATGTAAATTACAGCACCGACGTGTTCGGCCCCGACGGCAGCTTCACCCCGGCGGGCGGCGCGCGCAATCCCGATGGCAGCGGTGAGTTCTCGCAATTGGCCTTTGGCGATACCTCGGCTGACACGCCCGGCGCCACCAATGCGGCAGGCCCTGCGACCCCGGCGTTGATCTCAGAGGTGCAGGGGTCGGGCGCGGTCGCCGCGCGCTTTGGCGAGATGGTGACGGTCAGCGCCGTGGTGACCTATCTCGTCGCGGATGGTTTCTTCCTTCAGGAAGAGGATGCCGACAGCGACGGCAACGACGCCACTTCGGAGGGCATCTTCGTGTTCACAGGCACGGGGGCTGCGCTGCCGAACCTTGGCGATCGGGTCTCAGTCACCGGCACGGTGACCGAGTTCTTCGAGGAAACCCAGATCGGCAACGTGACGAATGTGACGGTGCAATCCTCGGGCAACCCGATGCCGACCATGGCCGAGATCGTGCTCTCCGAGGCCGCCTCCGATTTCGAGGCGGTCGAGGGCATGCGCTTTGCCCTCTCCAGCGGCATCACGGGCGAAGCGATCACGGTGATCGAGAATTTCAACCTCGACCGCTTCGGCGAGATCACCGTCAGCGCGGGCACTCAGACCCAAGCCACGCAGCTTTTCGACGCCCAAACCGAGGCGGCGCAGGTGGCCCAGGTGATCGAAGGCAACCTCAACAATCGCCTGATCATCGACGATGGGGTGTCGGCGCAGAACCCCGACGCTTTCGCTTTCATTCCCAACCCGACACCGGGCGACAACGGCAACGGGATTCTCGATGCGGCCGACAGCTTTACCGCCGAGGGGCCGACGCTGCGTCTTGGTGCTCAGATCACGGGCGTGACCGGCGATGCGGGCCAGGACGACATCACCGGCGTGATGAGCTTCAGTTTCGGGGAATACCGGATGCTGGTCGACGGCCAGCTGGTTATCGACCCGGCCACCAACGAGGGCGCGCGCCCGGCCACGCCCGAGGATGTGGGCGGCGATCTCCAGGTGGCCTCGTTCAACGTGCTCAACTACTTCACCTCGCTGAGCGATGCCACCGCCACCAACCCCGCCGGTCAGGCGCGCGGGGCCTCGAGCGCGAGCGACCTGGAGCGCCAGACCACCAAGCTGGTCGAGGCCATGCTCGAGACCGGGGCCGAGGTCTTTGCCATCCAGGAGGTCGAGAACAACGGCTTCGGCGAAGGCTCGGCCATCGTGGCGCTTGTCGACGCGCTCAACGACGAGGCGGCGCTGCGCGGCACCGGGGCGGTCTACGCCTTTGTCGATCCGACCGGCACGGCCGGAACCATCGGGACCGATGCGATCACTACCGGGCTGATCTATGACAGCAGCGCGGTCACCCTCGTCAGCTCCGATTTCCACGTCTTCACCGAGGCATCGGCGGCGACCACCTTTGCGCTCGCCGATGTGCTCAACCCCTTCGTCGGCGCGGGCGACCAGGTGGGCGATTTCCAGCGCAACCGCCCTGTCGTGGCGGCTGAGTTCGAGGACAAGGCGTCGGGCGAGCAATTCACCGTCGCCTCCAACCACTTCAAATCCAAGGGCGACAGCGATCTGCAGGACCTGGCCGATGCGGCGCAGGCGGTGCTCGACGGGGGCGGCACGGGCTTTGCCCAGTCCGATATCGACGCGCTGCGCGCCGATCCGAACTTCGATCAGGGCGACGGTCAGGGCTTCTGGAACGCGGTGCGCGCGGATGCAGCGGGTGAACTCGCTGACTGGATCGAGTCCGGCTATGATGGCTCTGGCACCGACAACGCCCTCTTGCTCGGTGATTTCAACGCCTACGCCAAGGAAGACCCGGTGCAAACCATCGCCGAGGGTGCGGCCTTTACGGACCTGATCGAGACCTTCATCGGTCAGGAGGATGCGTTCAGCTTCATTTTCGACGGCCAGCAGGGCGCGCTCGATCAGGCGCTCGCCTCGACCGGTATCGCGGGTCGCGTCACGGGCGTGACCGAATGGCATATCAACGCGCAGGAGCCGGATCTGCTCAGCTACAACAGCCGCTTCAACGATTCCCGCTTCTTCAGCGAGGATGCCTTTGCCGCCTCCGATCACGACCCGCTGATCCTCGGGCTCGATACACAGCCCGATCTCTTGCTCGGCTAAAACCAAAGGCCGGCGCGCCGCAGGATCCGCCGCCGAACCCTGATCCGGTTGGATCAGGGTTCGGGCCTCCCGGCCTGTCCCCGCATGGCCCAGGCCATTTGCGCCTCGGTCTCCACAGCGCAGGGGCGCAGCGCGCGCAACCGTGCCAACGCCGCCTCGGGCGGCTCTCCCGACTCGACCATCAGCCGCAGCACCGACATGCCCGAGCGCCCGCAGCCGCCCCGGCAATGCACCAGAACGCGCCCGCCCCCGGCCAGCGCCGCCCGCGCCGCGCCGCTGGCGCGCGCCCAGTCGGCGGCCTGCGCGGGGCCCGGCACGCCGAAATCGGCCACCGGCACCCCGATCCAGCGCGTCCCCGCCGCCTGAACTTCGGCCGGCAGATCGCCCGCGCCTGCGGCAACCATCTCGGCCTCGGTCGTCATCGAGATCACCAGCGCCGGCTTCCAATCCGCCAGGTGCGCCATGTCGGCACCGTAATCACCCCCGCCTCCCGGCAGCGGCGCCAGCGCGAGCGTGCCGCCCCCCACATGCAACGCATGAATGACAAACCCGGTCATCGCGCGTCAGAGCCGATCAGTCCCGAACGTGTCGCAGCGCGCCATCTCGCCGCTCTCGTAGCCGCGCGCGAACCAGCGCGAACGCTGCGCCGAGGTGCCATGGGTAAAGCTGTGCGGATTGGGCTGCCGCCCCGCCCGGCGTTGCAGATGGTCGTCCCCGATCATCTTCGCGGCGTTGAGCGCCTCCTCCAGATCGCCCGGCTCCAGCAGGCCATCCACGGCCCGCGCCCAGACGCCCGAGAGGCAATCCGCCTGCAATTCCAGCCGCACGGTCAGGGCATTGGCCTCTGCCGTGCCGACCGCCTGCCGCATCCGGTTGACCTCGGGCAGGATGCCCAGCTCGTTCTGGACATGATGCGCCATCTCATGCGCGATGACATAGGCGGCCGCGAAATCGCCCTTGGCCCCGAGTTGCCGCGCCAGAGTGTCGACAAACTCGGTATCGAGATAGGCCTTGCGATCCGCCGGGC
>PFEX01000022.1:0-21540 GCA_002783145.1 Rhodobacteraceae bacterium CG17_big_fil_post_rev_8_21_14_2_50_65_11
CGATCAGCCCCGAGAACTGCCACACCCGCTCGGTCCGGTCAGTCCAGAAGCGCGCGGTCACGGGCGGGATGATCAACAGCGCCACGATCAGGATCAGCCCGACGATCTTTAGCCCAACGACCGTCACCGCCAGCACCAGCGCCATGGTTGCGAAATCCACCTGCCGGATATTCAGCCCACGCGCGGCAGCATAATCGCGGTCGAAGGCCACCATGATCATCGGGCGACGCAGGATCAGCGTGAGGGCGAGGGTCAGCGCGCCGCCGGCGGCGATCAGGATGGCGTCGGAGCGCAGCATTCCGGCTGTCGCCCCCAGGAGCAGGCTGTCGAGCCCGGCCTGCCGCCCGCTCTCCATCGTCTGGATCACGGTCAGAAGCACGATGCCAAAGCCGAAGAACACCGACAGAACCGCGCCGATGGCACTATCCTCGGCCAGCCGCGTGTTGCGCGTCAGCCATTGTACGCACAAAAGCCCGATCGCGGCCGATATGGCAGACCCCGCCAACAACCCGGCGAGGTTGCGCCCGTCACCGCCAAGCGCAACCATCACGATAAACGCAAGGCCAACGCCCGGCAACGTCGCATGGCTGATCGCATCGGAGACCAGCGCACGGCGGCGCAGGAACAGGAAACTGCCCGACACGCCCGCCGCGATCCCCAGCAGCATCGCGCCGATGGCGACCAGCGTGGCGTTGTAACCAAGCTGCAATGTCAGCGCCTGCCAAAGCATGCTCTACCCCGTCGCGCCCATCTGCGCGGTGGCCAGCCGCCCGCCATAGGCGGTTTGCAGGTTGGAGTCCGTGAAAGCCTCGGCAACCGGGCCTTCGGCGATCTTGCGGATGTTCAGGATCAGCACGCGATTGAAATAGTCTGCAACGGTGGACAGGTCGTGATGCACCGCGATAACGGTCTTGCCCTCGGCGTTCAGGGTCTTCAGCACCGCGATGATGGCCTTCTCGGTGGCCGCATCGACCCCGGCAAACGGTTCATCCAGCAGGTAGAGGTCCGCGCCCTGCGCCAGCGCGCGGGCAAGGAAGACTCGCTGTTGCTGCCCCCCGGACAATTGCCCGATCTGGCGATCCGCGAAATCGGCCATGCCGACGCGGTCGAGGCAGTCGAGCGCGTGCTGCCGGTGGCGCGCGCGCACCGGTCGCAGAAGGCCCAGGTCCCGCGACAGCCCCATCAGGACCACGTCGAGCACCATCGTCGGAAAATCCCAGTCGACACTGGCGCGCTGCGGCACGTAGGCGATGCGGTGGCGTTGGTCGGTCAGCGCGCGGCCATGAACCGTGACCCTCCCGGAAAGCGGGCGCAATATGCCAAGAGACGCTTTCAACAGGGTCGATTTCCCGGCCCCGTTCGGCCCGATGATCGCCGTCATCGCCCCCTGCGGAAACTCGGCATCGACCGAAAACACCGCCGGAGACTGGCCATAAGACACCGTCAGTCCCCGAATCGACAAAGGCGCTTTCCGGTCGGGGTTTTGCTGCGACGTGTTTGCGATGCTGATCGGTTTCATGGCTTACATCCCCGCCGACAATTGCCCGGCCATGCCCCGTTCCGGCGCCTCGCCGCCCAGGGCACGGGTGATGACCGTCACGTTATGGTCGATCATGCCAAGGTAGGTGCCTTCGTAGCTGCCGGTGTCGCCCATCGCGTCCGAGTAAAGCTGCCCTCCGATCTGCACATCGTGGCCCCGCGCGGCGGCGCCTTCGATCAGCGCCCGGATGTTGCGGTCGGAGACGGAGCTTTCGACGAAGACCGCCGCGATGTTGCGGTCGACCAGCAGATCGACCATCTCGGAGATCCGGACCAGACCTGCCTCGCTTTCTGTCGAGATACCCTGGATGCCGAGAACCTCGAACCCGTAGACCTGCCCGAAATAGTTGAAGGCGTCATGCGCGGTCAGTAGCACGCGCTGCGGGGCGGGCACCGTGGCAAGCGCCCGCGTCGCGTAGTCCGAAAGTGTCTCTAACTCTGCCGAAAACGTCTCTGCATTCGCGCGGTAGGCATCGGCATTCGCCGGATCCGCCGCACTCAACGCATCGCGGATTTCGATGACCGCGTGCCGCCAAAGGTCGGGCACGATCCAGATATGCGGATCGAACCGGTTTTCGTAATCGTCATGGGACAGCAACAGATTGCGCGGCATCGCCTCGGCCACCGCGACGACGGTGCGGCTGCGGCCCAGATCGGCGAAGACCTCTTCCATCTGCGCCTCAAGGAACAGGCCGTGCCTCAGCACGAGATCGGCCCGCGTCATGGCAACGATATCGCTGCGTGTCTGACGGTAGGCATGCGGATCGACGCCCGGCCCCATCAGCGCGCGCACCTCGACATGGTCACCACCGATTTCCCGCGCGGTGTCGGCGATCATGCCCGTCGTCGCTACAACGGAAAACTGCGCGTGGGCCACCGTGGTGGTCGCGGCGATGATCAGGGCGCCGAGGATCGGTGCGAGGCGGGTCAGCATGTGGTCTCCTTCTTGTTGTCCGCACTAATAATGAGAATGATTTGCAAGAAGTCAATGCAGTTGCGAGTCACTTGCAAACTTTTCGGCGCAAACCGGCTGGACAACATGCCGATCCCACGCATCCTTGGGTTTCGGAAAGGGGAATGAATGACAAGGGGACGCATCGATTCCGTCGAACGGGCCATGTCGATCCTGTCGGCCTTTTCCAGCCAGCGGCGACGACTGTCGCTGACCGAACTGGCCGAGGAAACCGGGCTTCACAAAAGCACCGTATCGCGGCAGGCCAATTCGATGCTGCTCTACGGGTTTCTGACCCGCGACGCGGAGGGGCGATACGGCATCGGCGCCTCTGTCTGGCGGCTGGGTCTTATCTTCCGGCAGGATTACCAGCACGGCGCCACGATCCGGCCGGTGCTGCGCGATCTGGTGGCGCGGACCGGGGAAACCGCGTCGTTCTACGTGCGCGCCGGCGAGGACCGGGTGTGCCTTTACCGTGAAAACTCGCCCAACCTGATCCGCTATCACCTTGAGGAAGGAATGCGCTTGCCGATGGATCGCGGATCCGTTGCCATGGTGCTGCGTCGCTGCGCCGGGGAGGACGTGCCGCGCAACGTTGCCTTCACCCCGGCGGGGTCGGTCGATATGGCGGGCGGGCGCAACCCCAACATTGCCTCGGTCGCCACACCGGTGTTTTCGCCAGAGGGCGACCTCTTGGGCGCACTGGCTGTCTCGGGTCTGACGACGCGGTTCACCTCCGATCGGCGGGCGCAGGCGCTGAAGTGGATCGAACAGCATGCGGCGGAACTGCGCAAGACGAGTCCTCTGACGCCCTGAACCGGCTCTAACAGGCGGATCAGAGACTTATTCCACACCCCAATCGGCGCTTTGCATCTCTCGCAGGCGCGATGCCGTGCGCTCGAACTCGAAACTGCCGGTCCCTTCGAGATAGAGCCTTTCCGGCTCATCCTCCGCCGAAAGGATGACCCGTGTCCGCGCCTCATAAAGCGAGTCGATCAGGGTGACGAAGCGCTTGGCCTCGTTGAACTTGGAACTGTCCAGCCGCGGCACGTTTTCCACCATCAGCAGCTTCACCGCGCCGGCCAGCGACAGGTAATCCGCCGGGCCGAGCGGGCGCCCGCAGAGATCCCAGAAATCGGCCCGTGCCATGCCGGCCCAGTATGCAGGAAGGTGCACCTCGCGGCCCTTGACCTCCAGCACCAGCTCCTCGCTCTTGCCGCCGGTCAGGTCGCGCCACAGCTCATCAATCGCGCGGCGGGCGGCGGCATCGGCGGGGGTGAACCATGTCTTTTCGCCTTCCAGCCGGTGCTGCCGGTAATCGGTCAGGCTGGCGATTTCGTGCACCTCCATCTTCTCGTTCAGAAGGTCGATGAAGGGCAGGAACAACTGCCGGTTCAACCCGTCCTTGTAGAGGTCGTTCGGTGGGCGGTTCGATGTCGCCACGACCACGACACCGGCCTCGAACAGCATTTCGAACAACCGCCCGACGATCATCGCATCGGTGATGTCGGTGATCTGCATTTCGTCGAAGCATAGCAGGCGCACATCCTTGATCACCGCGTCGGCAACCGGTTTCAGCGCATCAGCGACGCCGGTTTTGCGCGCCTCGTGCATCGCCGACTGGATTTCCTGCATGAAGGCATGGAAATGCACCCGCCGCTTGCGCGTGATGCCGGCATGGGCATGGAACAGGTCCATCAGCATCGACTTGCCACGCCCGACACCGCCCCAGAGGTAGAGGCCACGAATACTGTCAGGCACTGTCGGCTTGAAGAACTTGCCCAGAAAGCCCGAAGGTTTCGCAGGACGGTCTTCCAGCTTTTCACGCAAATCTTCGAGGATCAGCAGGATTTCGCGCTGCGCCGGGTCGGGCCGCAGCAGACCCTCGGCCACGCGGGTGTCATAGATGGCTTGCAGATGCTGGGACATGGCGGGATCAGGTGTTGCGCGACTGCCAGGCAGACAGGATGTAGCGGCTTGTCATAAGGTCCAGATGCGCGCCACCGCCATTCTTGAAAAAAGTGATCTCGTCGCGGCTTTGGCGGGTCATGGCGCCTGCGTCGATGTCGTAGAAATCAGCGCGGATATCGTCCTTGGCGATCGTCCCCGCCGCCAGCGGGATCTGGATTTCGCCGATATGGCCAATCGTCGTGTCGCGGCTGTCGACATGGATCGAGGCACGGCGCAGCACCGCGTCATCGGCTTCGCGCATGTCGGGGCGGTAGGCACCGATCACGTCCACATGCTGGCCCGGGTGCAGCCAGTCGCCATGCAACAGCGGCTCGGTCGACATGGTGGCAGAGGTGATGATATCAGCCGCACGGACCGCTGTTTCCAGATCGGGCGCGGCCTCTGTATCGGGGTAGTCGGCGGCGAACGCGACAGCCTTGTCCGACGTCCGGTTCCAGACCCTGAACCGCGCTTTCGGGAACAGCGCACCGTAGGCTTGCCGCAGGGAATGGCCAACCGTGCCGGCCCCGACGATCAGGATGGTCTCGCTATCATTGCGCGCCAGTTGCGCGGCACCCAGCAGGCTATCGCCCGCCGTCTTCCACTTGGTCACGAGGTGAAAGTCCAGCAACGCCGCGAGCGATCCGTCGCCATCGTCATAAAGGGTCACGGCACCGTTAATCATCGGCGCCCCCTTGGCGGGGTTGCCGGGAAAGACATTGGCCGTCTTTACCAACGATCCGGCCCCGTCGATCCATGCCGCGCGGGACAGAAGCGTATCCTCGCCGCGATAGAGGAAGGTATCGCCGATTTCGGCCTTCGGCAGGCGGTGGCCGTCGCGCAAGGCATCGAGCAGCGCCAGCCAGTCCAGATGCGCCTCGGCGTCTTTCCCGATGATCTCGAATGTCATGGACGGGTCTCCTCCTCGGTCAGCAGGCCGTGCGCGACAAGGCTGCGCGCCCAGCCTTCCGGCCCCTCGAACAGGTGCGTGTGCCAACCGCGCGCGCAGGCAGCGGCAATGTTGTCGGATCGGTCGTCGGCAAACAGGAGGGATGCACCGGACAGGCCCGAATCCGTCTCTAACATCGCGTAAAAGGACGGATCGGGCTTTATCATCCGATAATGCGCCGACACGTAGGTGCGGTCGAACTCGGTCAGGAAGTCGTAGGCCGTGCAGGCCAACTCGAAGCTTTCGCGCCCGAAATTGGACAGCGCAAAGACCGGCACTCCCTTGGCCCGCAGCGCGCGCAGCAGGTGGACGCTGCGCGGAATCGCCGGACTTGCCATGTCGATCCAGCGATCGTGCCAAAGCCTGATTTCGTCTCTGAACCGGGGGTTTTCCTCTGCAAACGCATAGACCGTTTGTCGGAAAGGCGCGCCGAGGTCGACCCGTTCGTTCATCCCCGAAAGGTCGACGGAGGCAAAGATCTCTCGCCGCCTTTTTTCCCCGAACAGCCCGTCATAGAACCGTTCCGGCGCCCATTCGATCATGACGTTGCCGATGTCGAAGACAACCGCTTCGACGGTCATGCGGTGACACCGTATAGCGCCTCGGCGTGGAAGCTCATGTGATCCTCGATAAAGGTCGAGACGAAGAAATAGGAATGGTCATAGCCCGGCTGCATCCGGATCGTCGCGGGCTGACGGCGGGCAGCGATGGCCTCGGCCAAGGCTTCGGTCATCAAGAGGTCGGCGAACTGGTCGGCGGTCCCTGTGTCGATCAGGATGGGGCCGGGGAAGCCCGACGCACGCATCAGCATGGTGGCGTCATGCGCCTCCCACAGGGCGGTGTTTTCGCCGAGATAGGCACTGAACTGCCTGCGCCCCCAATCGCTTTCCATCGGGTTGCAGATCGGCGAAAAGGCAGAGACGCTGGCAAAGCGATCCGGGAAATTCATCGCGATGGTCAGCGCGCCATGCCCGCCCATGGAATGGCCGGTGATACCCTGCCGGTCGGGATCGAGCGCGAAGCGATCGAACAATCGGCCCGGCAGATCTTCGGTGAGGTAATCCCACATCTGGAAATGTTCCGCCCACGGGTCTTGCGTGGCATTCACGTAGAACCCCGCGCCCTGCCCAAGGTCATAGGCCTCATCATCCGGCACACCCGACCCGCGCGGGCTGGTATCGGGAAAGACCAGCGCGATTCCGTGTTCGGCGGCCCAAAGCTGCGCCCCTGTCTTCACCATCGCGTTTTCATGGGTGCAGGTCAGGCCGGAAAGATACCACAGCACGGGAACCGGGCCATCCGCCGCCTCGGAGGGCACGAACAGCCCGAAGGTCATGTCCGTTCCCGTGGCGTTCGAAGCGTGGCGATAGACGCCCTGCGTCCCCCCGAAACACCGGTTTTCCGAAATCGTTTCCATCGACAGCCTCCACGTTTGGACCGGTCAAGGCGTAACCCGGCGCGGCCACTCCGGCAAGCGTTCACACAAGCGGCGCGACCCATGCAATGACCAACGATACGGTCAGGATCGACAGCGCCGTCGAGATCAGGATCGCAGCCGAAACGCGATGCGGGGCAACGCCGTAATGCTGCGCCAGCATGTAGACGTTCCCGGCGACGGGCAGCGATGCGGCGGATATCATCACTGCGGCCTGAAAAGGCTCTACCGGGAAGATCACCAACGCGGCCAGCGCTACCGCGGCAGGGTGAAGCACCAGTTTGCAAAAGGACAGCCAACCGGCAACCGACATGCGTTCGGCCGATTTGCCGGCCAGCGACGCCCCGATGGCGAAAAGCGCGCCGGGCGTGGCTGCGGCCCCGAGGATGGCAAGAAATTCATTGGCCGGGTCAGGGATTGGAATTTCAAGCCCGGACACAAGCAGGCCAAGCGCAATCGACACGATCATCGGATTGCGAATCAGCCCGTTGCCAACGGTGCGCAGCGCCGAAAGCGACATCCGCCCGTCGCGCGATCCGGTGATCAGGATCGTGATCAGGCTGGAAAACACGATCAAGTCGATGGCCAACACCATCAGAACCGGCCCGGCGGCATCGGCCCCAAGCAGAACCACCAGCATCGGAACGCCGAGAAAGCCGGTATTGCCGATGATGGCGCATTGCGCCTCGACCGCCGCTTCCTGCACGCCGATACCGCGCAGAAAGGCGACCGCCGTCGCGATCAGGTAGACCACGCCGCAGGCCCACAGGTACGCGGCCACGAACCACCAATCGAGGATTTCCGCCAGGGACAGGTTGGCGGCAAACCGAAACAGCATCGCCGAGAGGGCGAAATAGAAGACGAACTTGGTCAGGTAGGCCGTCGCCTCTGCGGTGAAGAATCCCGTCCGCCCGGATTGGTAGCCCAACCCGATCAGCGCAAAAAACGGCAGCGTCTTGAGGAAGATCTCGATCATGACGGCAATCGCTAGGGCAACGAATGATCGCTGTCCAGCACCGCCATTTGCTTGAGCACCTAAACCGATCCGTCTATCAAGGACGTCAGGAGGAGCCCGATGAACGTCAACGCACCGCTCAAGAAGGGCCGGAAATTCGATCAGGTGCTGCTCGGCGCGCGCGAGGTATTCCTGCGCGAAGGGTTCGAAGGCGCCAGCGTTGACCAGATCGCGCGCGACGCGGGCGTGTCGAAGGCCACGCTTTACAGCTATTTTCCCGACAAGCAGGCCCTGTTCATGGCCGTCTTGACCAGGGAATGCCAGATCCAGTCGGACGACGCGATGGGGATCGAGATTCTGCAACGCCCGGTTCCGGAGGCGCTTTATTCGATCGCGCAGTCCTTCCTCGAATACCTGATGTCGGACTTTTCCGTTCAGGTATTCAGGGTCTGCGTGGCGGAATCGGCTCGATTCCCTGACCTTGGTCGCGCCTTCTACGAAAGCGGGCCAAGGCAAGTTCTTGATGAGCTTTCCACCTACCTGTCCAGCGACAAGGCCGCCAAAGAGCTTGTCATCGACGACGCTTACATGGCCGCAGATCAATTCCTGCAACTGTGCCGCGCCGACATGCTGCTGCGAAAGATCTTCAGCGTCGAGGATCACGCCACGCCCGACCAGATCAGCCGCGTGGCACGCGAAACGGTCAAGACCTTCCTCGCGCGCTACGCCCGCCGGTAATCAGTCGATCCGGCGCACCAGAAGCTGGTTGTTCTCGGCCCGCTTGGTTTCCAGCGTCTTCACATCGGCCACAAGGTCCGAAAGCTTTTTCTTGCCGTAGCTGCGGGTGTCGAAATCGGGGTTCGCGGCGATGATCTGCTGGCCCAGCGTGCCGAGGTTGAACCATTCACTGTCCTGGTCGATGGAATCCATGGTGCGATAGATCAGGTCGCGCACCTCGGTCAGCTTTCCGACCGGGGCGGGCTTGCCGGCGCTTTGCGGTTTGTCGATCTCACTTTCCAGGTTCTCGATGAAGATGAACCGCTTGCAGGCCTTACGGAAGGCTTCGGGCGTCTTCTTCTGGCCGATTCCGTACACTTCCAGCCCCTGTTCGCGGATGCGGCTCGCCAGCCGGGTGAAATCGCTGTCGGAACTGACCAACACGAAACCGTCGAAACGGGCGGTGTGCAACAGGTCCATCGCGTCGATCACGAGGGCGATGTCGCTGGCGTTCTTGCCCACGGTATTGGCCGGCTGATGGAACGGCACCAGCCCGTGTTCGGCCTGCACGCGATTCCAGCCCGCCATCTGTTGTGAGGAGAAATCGCCGTAGATCCGGCGCACGCTCGCCTCGCCGAATCGGGCGATTTCATCGAAGATCGCCTTGGCATGCTTGGGCGAGGTGTTGTCGGCATCGACCAGCACCGCCAGAAGCGGTTGTTTCGTCTGGGTCACGGGGTTTCCTTGTGTTTGCTCGATCCGCATTGGGCCGATTATCTTGTCTATTTCGTTTCACGCAGGGCGGACCCGTCGGCGGCAACGAGCCGGTCCCAGATATCTTCTAGCCGCCCGGCAACCAATCCGCGGGCGTCGTTGTCGCCGTCGCTGTTGAACACGATCAGGAAGGGCGCGGCGAGACCGGCCTTGATCGGGCAGATGATCAGCGCGTCTACCACGTCGCCGCGCAGATCATATCCGCCGACGGTCCATTCGCTGCGCCCGGTGAAGCCGTTGCCGCCATAGGTCGCGCGGTAGCTGTCGATGGTCGCGTCGGCCAGCCGCATGCAGTCCTCGCGCGTATCGAGCGAGCCGAGATCGCTGACCGACCAGCCCTCGGCCTGCACCACGCTGGCCAGAGCACTCAGGCCAAGGCCCGCCAAAAATGCCCTCAACGTCATGAAATTCCTCCTTCGAAATGCACCGCCCGCGCCCTGCGGCCGGGTCGAACGTCAGTATACCACGACGGAGCGTATGGATTCACCTGCATGCATCAGCTCGAATCCGGTGTTGATCTCGTCAAGCGACATGGTGTGGGTGATCATCGGGTCAATCTCTATCTTGCCATCCATGTACCAATCCACGATCCGCGGCACATCCGTCCGGCCCCGCGCGCCGCCGAAAGCGGTGCCGCGCCAGACCCGACCGGTGACAAGCTGGAAGGGGCGCGTCGAGATCTCCGCCCCGGCGGGTGCCACGCCGATGATCACGCTTTCGCCCCAGCCCTTGTGCGCCGATTCGAGCGCCGTGCGCATGACCTGTACGTTGCCGGTCGCATCAAACGTGTAATCGGCGCCGCCGCCGGTCAGTTCTACCAGATGGGCGACCATGTCGCCCTCGACCTCGTTCGGGTTCACGAAATCGGTCATCCCGAAACGCTCGGCCATCTTGCGCTTGTCGGGGTTCGGATCCACGCCGACGATCTGGTCGGCCGCGGCCAGCCGCAACCCCTGGATAACATTGAGCCCGATGCCGCCAAGGCCAAAGACAATAGCCCGCGCGCCGATTTCCACCTTGGCGGTGTTGATCACCGCGCCGATGCCCGTGGTCACGCCGCAGCCGATATAGCAGATCTTGTCGAACGGCGCGTCGGGGCGCACCTTGGCCAAGGCGATCTCCGGCACCACGGTGTGGTTGGCGAAGGTCGAGCAACCCATATAATGCAGGATCGGCGTGCCATCGAGCATCGAGAACCGTGTCGTGCCGTCGGGCATCAGGCCCTTTCCTTGCGTCATGCGGATCGCCTGGCACAGGTTGGTCTTGCCGCTGAGGCAATATTCGCATTCGCGGCATTCGGGGGTGTAAAGCGGGATCACGTGATCACCGGGCTTGAGGCTTGTGACACCTTCACCGACCTCCAGCACCACGCCCGCACCCTCATGGCCAAGGATGGCGGGAAACAATCCCTCGGGGTCGGCGCCGGACCGCGTGAATTCGTCGGTGTGGCAAATACCGGTCGCCTTGATCTCGACCAGGACCTCGCCCTTCTTCGGGCCGTCGAGGTTCACCTCCATGATCTCAAGCGGTTGACCGGCCTTCAGGGCCACGGCGGCACGGGTGCGCATGTCGGAAACCTCCCACTGAACATGTCTTGATCCAAGCCTGTGACAAAGCGGTGAAAGATTCAATCTGGCATCCGCCCGTACGGGATGATTTTGCGACATGCCCCTGTCGCGTCCGCGATGGCTTGCGCCCGCCGCTGATTCCCCCTATATGCGTTTTCAACAGCGGCGCGTCGGTGGCCTCACCGAAGCCCACCGGGAAAGATCGACGGGCCGCGCGCCCGTTTTTTTTTGCCTGGATCGAATGTCAGACCTTATCGCCAAAACCGCTATCGACCGCCGCATTGGCGGGATCGTGACCCCCGTTATCGAAAGCATGGGGTTCGAACTTGTGCGCATCCGCCTGATGGGCGGAAAGACCAACACCCTGCAAATCATGGCCGAGCGTCCCGATGGCGGGATCGAGGTGGATGACTGCGCCGAGATTTCGAACGCCGTAAGCGCGCTTCTCGACGTGGAAGACCCGATCGAGGATAATTACACGCTGGAAGTATCAAGCCCCGGCATCGACCGGCCGCTGACACGGCTGAAGGACTTTGACGTCTGGGAAGGCTACGAAGCGAAGCTGGAAACCGACGAGTTGATCGACGGGCGCAAGCGCTTCCGGGGCATGCTGGCCGGTATCGAGGGCGACGAAGTGCTGATCACCCTGCCCGCCGAAGGTGCGGACGAGGAAATGACGATCGGCCTAGAATTCGATTGGCTGAGCGACGCCAAGCTGATCCTGACCGATGCGTTGATCGCCGAGATGCTGAAGGCCCGCAAGGATGCCGGCCAGATCGACGAGACGCAGTTTGACCAGATAGAAACCGAAAAGCCTGAAACGGCGGAGGACTGACCCATGGCAATCACCAGTGCAAACCAACTGGAGCTTTTGCAAACCGCCGAGGCCGTGGCCCGCGAAAAGATGATCGACCCCGGTCTGGTGGTCGAGGCGATGGAAGAATCGCTGTCTCGTGCTGCCAAGTCGCGCTACGGGTCGGAACTCGACATCCGGGTTCATATCGACCGCAAGACAGGCAGGGCCACCTTCACCCGCGTGCGCAACGTGGTCGAGGAGGTTGAAAACCACTTCACCGAACTGACCGTGCGCGACGCCCGCGCTTACAAGGAAGACGCCGAGGTGGGCGACGAGATCATCGAAGAGGTGCCGCCGGTCGAAATGGGCCGGATCGCCGCGCAATCGGCCAAGCAGGTTATCCTGCAAAAGGTGCGCGAGGCCGAACGCGACCGCCAGTATGAGGACTTCAAGGACCGCGCCGGCACCATCATCAACGGCGTTGTCAAGCGCGAGGAATACGGCAACGTCATCGTCGATATCGGCCGGGGCGAGGCGGTGCTGCGCCGCAATGAAAAGATCGGCCGCGAAAGCTATCGCCCCAATGACCGCATCCGCGTCTACATCAAGGACGTGCGCCGCGAACCGCGCGGGCCGCAGATTTTCCTCAGCCGCACCGCGCCGGAATTCATGGCCGAGCTGTTCAAGATGGAAGTGCCGGAAATTTACGATGGCATTATCGAGATCAAGGCCGTCGCCCGTGACCCCGGCTCTCGTGCCAAGATCGCCGTGATTTCCTACGACAGCTCGATCGACCCGGTCGGTGCGTGCGTGGGTATGCGCGGCAGCCGCGTTCAGGCCGTCGTGAACGAGCTTCAGGGCGAAAAGATCGACATCATCCCGTGGAACGATGACCAGCCCACCTTCCTGGTGAACGCGCTCCAACCCGCCGAGGTCAGCAAGGTTGTCCTTGACGAGGATGCCGGCAAGATCGAGGTCGTGGTGCCCGACGAACAGCTCAGCCTCGCGATCGGGCGACGCGGGCAGAATGTGCGCCTTGCCAGCCAGTTGACCGGTCTCGATATTGATATCCTGACCGAGGAAGAGGAGAGCACCCGCCGTCAGGCGGAGTTTGCCGAGCGCACGCAAGTGTTCATGGATGCGCTCGACCTCGACGAATTCTTCGCACAGCTTCTGGTGGCCGAGGGTTTCACCTTGCTGGAGGAAGTCGCCTATGTCGAGCAGGATGAATTGCTGGTGATCGACGGCGTCGACGCGGACACCGCAGCCGAGCTTCAGGCGCGTGCCCGCGACTACCTGGAAGAACAGAACAAACAGGCCCTGGAACGCGCCAAAGCCATCGGCGTCGAACAAAGCCTGATCGATTTCGAGGGACTCACCCCGCAGATGCTGGAAGCCCTTGGCGCGGACGACGTCAAGACGCTGGAAGATTTCGCCACCTGCGCCGACTGGGAACTGGCTGGCGGCTGGACGACGGTCGACGGGCAGCGCGTGAAGGATGAGGGTCTTCTGGAAAAATTCGACGTCAGCCTTGAAGAGGCGCAGAACATGGTGATGACCGCTCGCCTGCAACTTGGCTGGGTCACGATCGAAGAGCTGGAAGAAAAAGCCGCCGCCGAGGCACGGGCTGCCGAAGCCGCAACCGAGGAGGCCGGGGCCTGATCGGCAGGTCTCGGAGGTAGACCCATGACACGGGGCGGCAAGACAAAAACCCGCGATGAGGCCGAACGGCGCTGCATCGTCACCGGAGAGACCCAGCCGAAGGCGGGGCTGATCCGCTTTGTCGTCGGACCGGGTGACGTGGTGGTCCCCGATGTTCTCGAACGGTTGCCCGGTCGCGGCATCTGGGTTTCGGCGGATCGGGACGCGCTGCAACTGGCCCTGAAGAAAGGCCTGTTCAGCCGCGGGGCCAAAAAGAAGGTGACGGTGCCCGAAGACCTGTTTGAACAGGTTGAAACCGGGCTGACACGGCGTGTGGTGAACCTGATTTCGCTGGCTCGCAAATCCGGCCGATCGGTCGCCGGGTTCGAAAAGGTAAAAGGCTGGCTTTCAGAAGGCCGGGCCAAGGTTCTGTTTCAGGCCTGTGATGGGTCGGGGCGGGAAAAATCGAAACTCTGGACGCCGGAAGGGGGCCGATTTTTTGGCTGTCTGACGTCTGATGAATTGGGTTTGGCATTCGGGCGCCAACGTGTGATACACGGCGCGCTTGCGGCTGGCGGACTCGAACGACGTGTTGTAGAAGAGGCCGCAAAGCTGCGGGGCCTGCGCGGCACATACGGCGAATATATCGCCGGGAAGGATACGAAAGACGCATGAGCGATCAAGACGGTAAAAAACCCCTCGGACTGTCTGGCGGTGCCCGGTCCGGCCGCGTGAACCAAAGTTTTTCACGCGGACGCACCAAGAGTGTTGTCGTGGAAACCAAGCGGAAGCGTGTTGTGGTTCCCAAGGCCGGATCGTCCTCTTTCGGTGGATCTGAAGGCGGCCCCAAGCGCCCCTCGGGTGTAACCGACTCCGAGATGGAGCGGCGCCTGAAGGCGTTGCAAGCCGCCAAGGCCCGCGAGTCCGAAGATGCCGAGCGCCGCGAACGCGAGGAACGCGAACGCGACGAAGAGCGGGCGCGCAAGAAGGCCGAGATCGAGGCCAAGGAACGCGAGGAACGCGAACGCGAAGAGGCGATCAAGGCCAAGGCCGAGGAAGACGAACGCCGCAAGCAGGAAGAAGAAGCGCGCAAGGCTGCCCCGAAAGAGGCCCCCGCCGCAGAGGCACAACCGGCCTCTGCGAAGGAAGATCGCCATGCCGCCCGCCCGGCCCCGTCCAAGACAGGCGCGCCCACCCCGTCCAAGCGCGACAAGGAGCGTGACGACAAAACCGGCCGCAGCAAGGGGGGCGATCGCGATCGGCGGTCCGGCAAGCTGACCGTAAACCAGGCGCTGACCGGCGGCGAAGGCGGGCGACAACGCTCGATGGCCGCGATGAAGCGCAAACAGGAACGCGCGCGGCAGAAAGCCATGGGCGGCAGCCAGAACCGTGAAAAGGTCGTCCGCGACGTGCAACTGCCCGAAACCATCGTCGTGTCCGAGTTAGCCAACCGCATGGCCGAACGCGTGGCCGACGTGGTCAAGGAACTGATGAAAATGGGCATGATGGTCACGCAGAACCAGTCCATCGACGCCGATACAGCCGAGCTTATCATCGAGGAATTCGGCCACCGCGTGGTGCGTGTGTCCGATTCCGATGTGGAAGACGTGATCGACACGGTCGAGGACAAGCCCGAAGACCTGCAATCGCGCCCGCCGATCATAACGATCATGGGCCATGTCGACCACGGCAAGACCTCGCTTCTGGATGCGATACGGCACGCCAAGGTCGTCGCGGGCGAGGCTGGCGGTATCACCCAGCATATCGGCGCCTACCAGGTGACGACGGATAGCGGCGCGGTGCTCAGCTTTCTTGACACGCCCGGTCACGCTGCCTTCACGTCGATGCGGTCGCGTGGCGCACAGGTGACGGATATCGTGGTGCTTGTGGTGGCAGCAGATGACGCGGTGATGCCGCAAACGGTTGAAGCGATCAACCACGCCAAGGCCGCCGGTGTCCCGATGATCGTTGCGATCAACAAGATCGACCTGCCCGCCGCCGATCCGACGCGCGTGCGCACCGCTCTGCTTCAGCATAACGTTGTGGTTGAAGCGATGTCTGGTGATGTACAGGATGTCGAGGTCTCCGCGATAACCGGACAGGGGCTTGATGAGCTTCTGGAAGCGATCGCGCTTCAGGCCGAGATCCTCGAGCTCAAGGCCAACCCGAAACGGGCCGCACAAGGCGCCGTGATCGAGGCAAAGCTTGACGTCGGGCGCGGACCGGTCGCAACGGTCCTGATCGAAAACGGCACCCTGCATCAGGGCGATATCTTTGTCGTGGGCGAGCAGTGGGGCAAGGTCCGCGCGCTGATCAACGACAAGGGTGAGCGTGTGAAAGAGGCTGGCCCATCTCTGCCCGTCGAAGTCCTTGGCATCAACGGCACACCGGAAGCGGGCGACGTTCTGAACGTTGTCAGCACCGAGGCGCAGGCGCGTGAAATCGCGGAATACCGCGAAAGCGCAACCAAGGAAAAACGCGCCGCCGTCGGTGCCGCGACGACACTCGATCAGCTTCTGGCGAAGGCCAAGCAGGACGAAAACGTCGCCGAACTGCCGGTTCTGGTGAAGGCCGATGTGCAGGGCTCCGCCGAGGCGATCGCACAAGCGCTTGAAAAGGTCGGCAACGACGAAGTTCGGGTGCGCCTGCTGCATAGCGGCGTCGGCGCGATCACCGAATCCGATATCGTTCTCGCCGAAGCGTCGGGCGCGCCGGTCATCGGTTTCAACGTCCGGGCCAACGCCCCGGCGCGGAGTTCCGCAAACCAGAAGGGCGTGGAGATCCGCTATTACTCGGTGATCTACGACCTCGTGGACGATGTGAAGAAAGCGGCCTCTGGCCTGCTGTCTGCCGAAGTGCGCGAAAACTTCATCGGCTACGCCGAGATCAAGGATACCTTCCGCGTTACCGGCGTCGGCAATGTCGCCGGTTGCCTCGTGACCGAGGGGATCGCCCGCCGCTCCGCCGGCGTCCGCTTGCTGCGCGACAACGTGGTGATCCACGAAGGCACGCTGAAGACGCTCAAGCGCTTCAAGGACGAAGTCAAGGAAGTGCAGTCCGGCCAGGAATGCGGTATGGCCTTCGAGAAATACGACGATATCCGCAAGGGCGATGTCATCGAGATCTTCGAACGCGAGGAGCTGGAGCGGTCTCTCGACTGACGGTCACTTAACAATCGACAAGATAAAGGGCGGCCCGCAACAGGCCGCCCTTTTTCGTCGGTTCGGATTGCGCCGGGGTTTATTCCGATGCGCCCGCGTCCATCTCTTCCTCGCCGAACTGGGCCAGGAAGGCATAGAGGTTCATCGTGTCTTCCTCGCTGACCCTCTGCGGCGTCATCGCGGAGCGCCCCCGCTCGCCGGAAAATTCAGTCAGAAAATCGGTGGCGTTCGGCACGTAGGCGGCGAATGTCTCCTCGGTCCAGACAAGCCCCTGCGCCGCAGCGGCCTGCATCAGCGTCGAATAGCGGAAATCCTCGATCGACCCGGCGTCGCGACCGGCAATGCCGTAAAGATTCGGTCCGGTGCGGCCGTTGCGACCGGCAAGAACCTCGCCGCTTGGATCACGCACCACGTGGCAGGCAACGCAAGGGCGGAAGGCAGCTTCGCCTGCCACGGGGTCGCCCGACGGGCCGCCGCCGTGGCTGTCGGCAAACGCCATGGGTGCGGACAATAGCGCGGTAGCGAAGGTCAGTTTACGGATCATGCAGTAGCTCCTCATTGTTGGCTGGAACGTTATACCCAAAACATCAGCATAATGGTGCGGAACGAATTGTCACGGGGCAAGATGTTATCATCACGGGCTTGTTTGTCCCCCGGCCCGGCCCTTGTGACGCGGGCCACGCGAGGGCATATACGGGCAAGAGAAGGAGATTTCATGACAAGGTCCGACTTTCCCGGCTGGCACGGCACCACGATCATCGGCATCCGCAAGGGCGGCGAAGTCGTCGTCGCGGGCGATGGGCAGGTCACGCTTGGCCAAACCGTCATAAAAGGCAGCGCCCGCAAGGTGCGGCGAATCGCACCGGGCGGGCACGAAGTCGTAGCCGGATTCGCCGGATCGACCGCCGATGCCTTTGCGCTGCTGGAACGGCTGGAAAGCAAGCTGGAGGCGACGCCAGGCCAGTTGCAGCGCGCCAGTGTCGAGCTGGCAAAGGACTGGCGCACCGACAAGTACCTTCAAAAACTGGAGGCGATGCTGATCGTCACCGATGGCCGCGATCTTTACGTCATCACCGGCGCCGGCGATGTTCTCGAACCCGAAGACGACGTGGCGGCGATCGGATCGGGCGGCAACTACGCCCTTGCCGCCGCACGGGCGCTGATCGACAGCGAGATGAGCGCGGAGGCCATTGCCCGCCGCGCGATGGAGATCGCCGCCGATATCTGCGTCTACACCAATGGCAACCTGACGGTTGAGCGGATCGGCGCATGAGCGGGCTGAGCCGCGACGACATCCGCGCCGCCGTCGGCGCGGGCATGATCACCGAGGCGCAGGCGGCCTCGCTTCTGGCGCTGTCGGACAGTCGCAGGGGCGTGCGCGAGAAGATAACCGGTCTTGATGAACCGTTCGAGCTGTTCCGAGGCTTCAACGAAATCTTCATCGTTGTGGGTCTGTCGATCCTCTACATGGGGTGGCTCGGGCTGACCGGGCTCAGCCTGTTCGAGATCACCAATATCGGATACGTCGCAACCCTGCTCTATGCCGCGCTGTCGACTTTCACGGTGGTGCTGCTGGCCCGCTATTTCACGCTGAAACGCCGCATGGTGGCCCCTTCGATCGCGCTTGCGATCTTCTTCGCCGTATCGGCGGGGCAGTTCGGCATGGGGCTTGGCTGGATGCTGCGCACCGATCTGCCCGCCACCCTGACACTTGCCGCAGCTGTGGCGACCGTCCTGCTTTGCGCCTATTACTGGATGTTCCGCGTGCCCTTTGCCATGGCCCTGATCGCGGGCGGCGTTTTTGCGACCAGTTTCGGCCTCGTGATGCTGGGCGGGACCATCCCCACCGATCTGCGCGACCTGTTCCTGCTGACCGCCGAAGGGCCGTTCGCCGTGCTGACCATGGTGCTGGGCCTGCTTGGGCTGGCCGTTGCCATGGCCTTTGACATGAGCGATCCGCACCGCCTGACCCGGCGCGCAGCAAGCGGCTTCTGGCTGCATGTCATTGCCGCGCCCGCAATCGTGAACACTGTGGCGCTGACCCTCTTCGATGCCGGCACCCTGCCCGCACAGCTGACCCTCATCGCCTTCGTGCTGGCCATGGCGCTCTTTGCCATCGCAATCGACCGGCGGTCTTTCCTCGTCTCGGGTGTCGGCTACATCGTCGCCTTGGCGCTGACGGTGATGGACGGCGCGGCCTTCCTGTCGATTCTGTTGCTCGGCCTCGTGCTGGTCATCCTCGGCGCGCAATGGGAAGTAATCCGCCGCGCCATCATGAACACGCTGCCGGGCTTTCCCGGCAAGACCCGCCTTCCCCCCTGGGACATGCTGAAAGCAGAGGAGCCCGCGCTTTGACCGACCTCACCCCCCGCGAAATCGTTTCCGAGCTGGACCGCTTCATCATCGGGCAAGGCGACGCCAAGCGCGCCGTGGCGGTGGCGCTGCGCAACCGTTGGCGGCGCAAGCAGCTAGGCGACGATCTGCGAGAGGAGGTTTATCCCAAGAACATCCTGATGATCGGGCCGACCGGTGTCGGCAAGACGGAAATCAGCCGGCGGCTGGCAAAACTCGCCCGCGCGCCCTTCATCAAGGTCGAGGCGACGAAGTTCACCGAGGTCGGCTATGTCGGGCGCGACGTGGAGCAGATCATCCGCGACCTGGTGGATTCCGCGCAGAGCATGGTGCGCGACTACATGCGAGAGGAGGTCAAGGTTGCCGCCCACGAGGCCGCCGAAACCCGCGTGATCGAGGCGCTGGCCGGATCCGATGCACGCGACCAGACGCGCGAGATGTTCCGCCGCAAGCTGCGCGCAGGCGAGCTTGACGACAAGGTGATCGAGCTGGAACTGACCGACACGTCCAACCCGATGGGCGGCATGTTCGAGATCCCCGGCCAGCCCGGCGGAATGGCGGGCATGGGCGGTGGCGTGAACCTTGGCGACATTTTCGGCAGAGCGTTCGGCGGGCGCAGCGTCAAGCGCAAGATGACCGTCGCAGCCAGCTACGAGGCCCTGATCGAGGAAGAGGCCGACAAGCTGCTGGATGCCGAGACCGTGACCAAGGAAGCGATCCGCGCTGTGGAACAGAGCGGCATTGTCTTCATCGACGAGATTGACAAGGTCTCTGCCCGGTCGGATGCGCGCGGTGCCGATGTCAGCCGCGAGGGCGTGCAGCGCGACCTGTTGCCGCTGATCGAGGGCACCACCGTTTCCACCAAGCATGGGGCCGTCAGGACCGACCATATCCTGTTCATCGCCTCGGGCGCGTTTCACATCGCCAAACCCTCGGACCTGCTGCCCGAATTGCAGGGCCGCCTGCCGATCCGGGTCAATCTGCGGGCCCTGACGGAGGCCGATTTCGTGCGCATCCTGACAGAGACCGACAACGCCCTGACCCGGCAATACACCGCCCTGATGGCAACAGAGGAGGTCACGGTTTCCTTCACAGAGGACGGGATAGAGGCGCTTGCGGGGATCGCCGCCGAGGTCAACAAGACGGTGGAGAATATCGGCGCGCGGCGTCTTTACACGGTGATGGAGCGCGTCTTCGAGGAGCTGAGTTTCACAGCCCCAGACCGGGCCGGCGAGTCGGTGACGGTCGATGCCGCCTTCGTGGAAAAGAACCTTGGGGAACTGATGCGCTCTGCCGATCTTGGGCGCTACGTGTTATAGCGCGCAAGACGTCCTTTCATACGGTTTTTGCACCATGTTCCGATTTCTGATTGCCGTGCTTGTGCTGCTGATCGCAGCCTGCGGCGCGCCTCCAAATATCGTCATGGTGTCCCGCAGCGTCCCCGGCGCGGGCGAACGGGTGATTTTCGTGGCCACCAACCGCGCCTTCGAGGATCAGCGATACACCTCGGTCCGCGAGAGCGGGGTAGAATACGCCCGGTTCAGTGTCTCTATCCCGCCTGTCAGAGACGTGGGCGAGGTTACCTGGCCCGGTGGCGGACGGCCGGACCCAGAGACTGATTTCCTCGTGACAGAGGCCGGGATGTATTCCGGCCCGCAAGCGTTCCGGTCAGATATCCGTGCCGCGCTGATGGCGCTGCCGCGCGAGGATCGGGAGGTTGTGCTGTTCGTCCACGGCTACAACAACAATTTCGCCTCGGGTCTGTTTCGCATCGCGCAGATGGCACATGATTACGACGCGCCCGGCATCATCGCACATTTCGCGTGGCCGAGCGCCGGAACTCCACTGGGCTATGTATTTGATCGGGAAAGCGCCGTATTTTCGCGCGATGCACTGGAAGCGTTCCTGCGCGACCTGTCGGCAGCCGGGGCAGAGCGAATCCTGCTGATAGGCCACTCCCTCGGTGCCTATATTACCATGGAAACCCTGCGGCAAATCCGCATTTCTGGTGACGACAGCGTGTTGGAGGCACTCTCCGGCGTTGTCCTGATGGCACCTGATATCGACATCGACGTCTTCCAGAGCCAGGCCCGCGCGGTCGAACCCCTGCCACAACCCTTTGTCGTCGTTACCTCTCGGGGCGACCGGGCGCTGCGGTTATCGGCGGGCATCACCGGGCGGCAAGACCGGCTTGGCAACATCGGCACACCCGAGGACGTGGCGGAATTCAGCATCCTTCTGGTCGATATCTCCGCCTTCCGGCCTGGCGTCGGGGATTGGGCGAACCATTCGACCCTTGCAACATCGCCGACGCTGATCCAGTTGCTGAGTGGGTTGCCGACGCTTGGCCAACGAGAGGCGGACATCCCGCTTGACCTTTGGTCCGGAACCGTCCTGACCGTGCGTAACGCGACTCAGGTCCTGCTGACGCCGGTCGGACCGTGAAACCTGGTTTGCTTGCGCGACGGGGCGCTACCGCACGCGACTGAGGTAAACGTAGTAGGCCCCGGTTCCCCCGTGGCGAAAATGCGCCTCCCTGACATCCAGAACAACCCGGCCAAGCGGCGGGGTGTGCAGCCAGTTGGGCACCTGATGCTTCAGAACACCGCGCCGGATCGGGATCGGACCTTGATCGTCACGGTCCTTGCCCTTGCCGGTGATAACCAGAACCAGCCGCTTGCCACTGTCATGCGCGCTCAGGATGAAACGGGTCAGCGCCGGGTGGGCCTGCGCCAGTGTCATCCCATGCAG
>PFEX01000022.1:21557-36337 GCA_002783145.1 Rhodobacteraceae bacterium CG17_big_fil_post_rev_8_21_14_2_50_65_11
GCCGCGCAGCATTTTCTTGTGGGTGCCATGATCCATGCGCACCGGCATGTGGGCCAAACGCTCCGACACCGAGGGCGCGAGTTGGCTGCCGGGGCTGCGCGTTGTCGCGGTATCCCCGATACGGAAATCGCTCACCTCGAAATGCTGGTTGGTCTTTGGCTCCAGCGGCGCGGCTTTCACCCCGTGCGGCTCTTCGTCCTCAAAGCCATGCGGCCGGTTTACTTTGACAGTCCGGGTAACGGCGGACCACAGCTTTCGATCTTCTGCGGACAGGGTTCTGGGCTTGCGTCTCGACATGTCAGGCGTCCGGAGCCATCTGGTTGGCGTGCTCGATTGGCAGCAGCACGATCATCCGGCCCGGATCGCGAATCTGCCCCGCCTCACGCCCCGCGGCGTCGCCGAAGCCGTAGAAGATATCCGCGCGCTGCGCCCCTTGTATGGCAGAGCCTGTATCCTGCGCGATCATCAATCGCCTGAGCGGTGTTTCACCGTCCTTTTCGATCCAGACCGGTGCCCCAAGCGGGGTAAAATCAGGGTCGACCGCGATGGATCGCATCGGCGTGATGGAGCGGTTCATGGCCCCAAGTGGGCCATCATCCGGGTTGCGGGTGCTGATTTCCCGGAAAAACACGTAGGACGGATTGTGGTAGAGCAACTCTCGCCCCTCGACAGGGTTGCGGTTTACCCAGGAACGGATGACTTGCGCCGAGACCTGGTGAGGTTCGTAAATGCCGCGCCGGATCAGTTCCTGCCCGACGGATCGGTATTGATGCCCGTTGCGCCCGGCATAGCCGACGCGGATCACACTGCCATCGGGCAGCAGGATGCGGCCGGAACCCTGTATTTGCAGAAAGAACAGCTCCACCGCGTCATCGACCCAAGCGATTTCCAATCCGCGTCCGGCCAAAAGCCCGTCAGATTCGATCTCTCGCCTTGTGTGCCACGGTTCGCGAACATCGGGCGGCATGCGGTAGACGGGGTAGCGGAAGCGCGGCGTTTCCACCCGCGAGCCTTGCAGTTCCGGTTCGAAATAGCCGGTGAACAGGGCCGGTTCCTCGCCGCCGATCAGGACGGGCCGAAAGAACACCTCGAAGAATGTGCGCGCCACCGGTCGCTGCTGCGCGACGGCGCACAGGCGCAGCCACTCATCGTCCGACATATCGGGGCAGGTGTTGAGGAAAACCTGCAGCGCAGCCTCGTGGTCATCCGCGGCCCAGCCGGATAGCTCTTCAAATCGAAGGATCTGGATGTCCTGCTGCGCCATGACAGGGGCACAAAACAGGGTCGCGGCGGAGAAGACCAGCGAAAAAAACCCGCCGCGCATGGTGTTACTCGCCGGTTGCGACCAGAATCCAGTTGGGATCGTCGGTGCCCATCTTGCGGGCGAAGGTCCAGACATCGCGCTGTCGCTTGATCTCAGATGGATCGCCCTCGATCACCTCGCCATCGGCATTGCGCACCACGGAGGTCAGTTCGCCGACAAAGCGCACAGTGATTTCCGCCTCGCTTTTGGCCCGGTCGAAGCGCGCGTCGTGCAACGCGATATCACGCAGTCCGACAAAACTGGCGTCGATGGACAAACCTTCCCTTTCGCGCTGCCGGATCACGTCTTCGAAGGTTGCCATCACATCCGGGGCAAGGAACGGGCGCAGTGCCTCTGCATCGCCGTTCTCGAACGTCATGAGGATCATTTCGTAAGCGCTGCGCGCGCCTTGCAGGAATTCGGAAACGGAAAATCCCGGTTCAGCCATCTTCATTGCCGCCAATGCCTTGGCAGCATCGCTTCCATCTTCGACATGATCGATTATGTCGCGATCCGGACCGCCCTCGATGACTTCAAAATTCCGGCGCGGTTCAGACCGTCGCGATACCGCTTCCGACGGTGGTTTTTCATACCCGTCCCGCGTTCCCAGAACACTGCGCAGCTTCAGGATCAGGAAAATCGCGATCCCGGCAAGCACAAGCAGTTGCAACAGGGATGAACTCATCGCGGGACCTCTTCATCGGGGTATGGGGTTAAATCTTCGGATCGGTTTCACATATGTAGGCATGGGGGGCGGCCAAGTCCATGAGACAACGACCGCGCCAAGCCAAGAAAGGACGCGAAATGTGGCTGTTTTTCCTGTTTGTAGGAGTCCCTCTGATCGAAATTGCCCTGTTCATCCAGGTTGGTGGATGGATCGGCCTTTGGCCGACGCTTGGCATCGTGGTGTTGACGGCAGTTATGGGCACCTTGCTTGTCAGGTCGCAGGGTGCCCAGGCAATGGCCAGTTTGCGCAACAGTTTCAATGAGCTGAACGACCCGACCGAACCATTGGCCCATGGTGCCATGATCCTGTTTTCCGGCGCACTTCTGCTGACGCCCGGCTTTTTCACCGACGCGCTTGGCTTCGCGCTTCTGATACCGGCCTTCCGCAAGCGGATATTGCGCGAACTTCGCAAGCGGGTGAAGGTGGAATCGGTCGTATCCGGGCAGGAGCAATGGAACCGTGACCCTCGGCATCCCGATGTGATCGAGGGCGACTACGAGGAAGAGCAACAAACCCCGCGAAATGGTCCCTCCGGCTGGACTCGCCATTGAGGCGACCCGAAAGCCCTGATAAACCGATACCAGCCCCAAAAACCGGAGAGACCAGACCAATGGCCGAAGAAAACGGGTCCGAAACCCAAGAAGGCGCCCAAGCCGCCGCCGCCGAGGCGCCCTTGCTGCCCAAGATGCAGGTTCTGTCGCAATTCGTGCGCGACATGTCGTTTGAAAACATCGCCGCGCAGAAAGCCCTGCAAGGCAATACCCAGCCCGAGATTCAGGTGCAGGTCGGCGTCGAGGTGCGCAAGCGCCAGACCGAAAACCAGTACGATGTCGTCGTCAAGATGAAGATCGACAGCAAGACCAAGGAAGACGCGCAACAGATCTTCCTGATCGAGTTGGATTATGCTGGCATCTTCAAGGTCGAGAACGTGGACGAGAAACAATTGCACCCGTTCCTGCACATCGAATGCCCTCGGATGCTGTTCCCCTTCATCCGCCGCATCGTGTCGGACCTGTCGCGCGATGGGGGCTTCCCGCCGCTGAACCTCGACAACATGGATTTCGTTCAGATCTATCGTAACCAGTTGGTTCGTATGGCGGAAAACAAGCCGCGCGCCGACGCCTGATCAACCGAATTTCGTCCAAAGCGCGCCGTCGCCCATCTCCTCTACAAAGGACGCGTGGGCGGCGGCCTCTTCTTTCGTGATCCGCGTTGGAAGGGTGTTTGGTCGCGGTCTCGGGCGCCAACCCTCTGCCATTTGCCCCCTGCCTTCGGACGTCGAACGTGCCGCCAAAACGAAATCGGGCTGACGGCCGCCGATCAGTTCCAGATAGACCTCGGCCAGAATCTCCGAGTCAAGAAGCGCGCCGTGCCGTGTGCGGGCGGCGGTGTTTATCGCAAAGCGGCGGCACAGCGCATCGAGCGACGCAGGCGAGCCGGGAAACTTCTTGCGCGCCATCGTCAGTGTGTCGACCGCGCGGTCCCACGGAATTTGCGGCAAGCCGACCCAGCCGAGTTCCGCGTTCAGGAATTTCATGTCGAAGCTGGCATTGTGGATCACCAACCGTGCATCCTGTTCCACGAAATCGAGGAATTTCTGGCCAATCTCCCGGAAGGGCGGCTTGTCCTTCAGCGTCACCTCACCGGGGTTCGGACCGCGAGGGCCGGAGGCCAAAAGGTCCGGTCCGATACCATGCACGCCGAACGCGTCGTCAGGCATGTTGCGTTCAGGGTTGATATAGACGTGAAACGTCTTTCCCGTGGGCATGTGGTTATAGAGTTCCAAGGCCCCGATTTCGACGATCCGATCACCCGATTCAGGGTCGAACCCGGTGGTTTCGGTGTCGAGCACGATTTCACGCATGATCTGCCTCGCTCAGGGTTTCGATCAGCTTTCGCACCTCGGCGCGGGTGTTGTCCATATCGTAGGTCTCGATCACGAAATCTGCCTTGGCGCGTTTTTCTGCATCCGGCAGCTGGCGCGACAGGATGGACACGAATATCTCTTCGGTCATCGTGTTGCGGGCCAGAACCCGGCGTCGTTGCTCTTCGCGGTTGACCGACACGACCAGAACACCATCCATCGCCTGCGCCGATCCGGTTTCAAAGAGCAACGGGATATCCAGCACGATCAGGGGCGCATCGGCGTGATCGGCAATGAACGACGCGCGATCCTTTGCCACCAGCGGATGAACCACAGCCTCCAGTTTGGAGAGCGCGGACTTGTCCCGCGCCATCCAGTCTTTCAGCGCGGCACGGTCCACACGGCCCCCAGTGACCGCTTCCGGGCAAAGCGCACCAATCGCGCCAACCGCGGCGCCACCTTGCGCGTAAAGCCGGTGCACGGCGGCATCCGCATCCCAGACCGGCACGCCTTCGTCCCGAAACATCTGCGACGTCGTCGATTTGCCCATCCCGATGGAGCCTGTCAGGCCGAGCAGATAGCTCATTTCTCCAAAACCGCAGCGCGCAGGGTATCATCGACCTCTGGCCTGATACCGAACCAGCGTTCGAACCCCGGCAGGGCCTGATGCAGCAGCATCCCCAAACCGTCCACCGTATGACACCCCTGCGCGGCGGCGGCTTGCAAAAGCTCCGTTCTCAGCGGCGCATAAACGATATCGTTGACAATGGTTTGCGATGTCAGCCGCTCAAGGTCGATGTGAAGCGGTTGCTTGCCGGTCATCCCCAGCGAGGTGCTATTCACCAGCAATGCGGCATCTTCCAGCACATCCGGGATCTGCGTCCAATCCAGCACTTGCACCCTCGCGCCGAAATGGTCGCGCAGCGCCTCGGCCCGCGCGCGGGTGCGGTTGACCAGAACAACCTGCGGACAGCCATCGTTCAGGAGCGCAGAGACAACAGCACGCGCCGCGCCGCCGGCGCCAAGAACCAGCGCCGGCCCCTCCGACGCCGACCAACCGGGGGTATACTGCCGGATGTTTTCAAGAAACCCGACACCATCCGTATTGTCGGCCTGAAGCGTCCCCCTGGCCGTGTAAGTCAGCGTGTTGGCCGCCCCGATCAGCGCCGCGCGATCCGTCACCGAATCGGCGACCTGCAACACCGCTTCCTTGTGCGGAATCGTCACGTTTAGGCCCTTGAAGCCAAGTTCTGGCAGCAGGCGCAAGGTGTCGTGCAACCGGTCCCGGGTGACGTGTAGCGGAACATAATGCCCCTTGATTCCGTAACGGCGCAGCCAATGGCCATGCAAGCAGGGCGATCGGCTGTGCGCAATCGGATCCCCGATCACGCCGGCAAGCAACAGCTTTTCGGTCATCCGTCGATCACCCCCCTCTGCGTCAGGAACCCGAGCAGGTCCAGAAGCGGCAGTCCCAGAACCGTAAAGTAATCGCCTTCGATGCGTGTGAAAAGCCGTATGCCTTCCTCTTCCAGCTTGTAGCCGCCCACGCTGTCACCGATCCCGGGCCAGTTGCGGTCGATATACGCCTCAAGAAAACTGTCGCTGATGTCGCGCATCTTCAGGCGCACCTGCCCGACATGGCGCCACACCGGTTTGGCGTTTTCATACACCACGACGGCGGACAACAGGCTGTGCTGCTTCCCGCGCAAGGCCCGCAGCTGATCCGCCACCGCCTGCCGGTCGGCCAGTTTGGCCAGAACCGCGCCGTGCAAATCCAGCACCTGATCCGATCCGATCACCACCGCCCCCGGTTCCTTTTCGGAAATCTTGCGCGCCTTGAACTCTGCCAGGGCGTCCGCAACATCCCGAGGCGATGCCTTTTCAGACAGCAGCGCCGCCTTGATTGCCGCTTCGTCTATCCGCGCAGGTTGCGCCCGAAAGGTGAGCCCCGCGTTGCTCAAAAGCGTTTTGCGCGTGCTCGACCCGGAGGCGAGGATGATCTCGGACATTGGATAACCCTTTGCATAAGTCTGGGGTCGCAACCGGGACGGGGGTGGCATAACCTCGGCTATTCACGCGATGTGGGGTTGGTGCTGTATCCATCCACCGTAAGCACCGGTATTTATCCATGGGGACAGCTTTTCAACACCCGCGTTCGGATGAACCGTGCCGCTTGCCGTCCATCCCCGGTTCATGCATGTCTTATCCACTGCGATAATCATCTTAACATTTTGTTTTTTAATATTAATTTAAATCCATCCATGGATCTCGAACGTCTTGGGGGCTACTTGTCAAACTGTGGTTCAATGTGGGGAAAAGCGGCGCGCACCTCGCTTATCCTCGTTATCCACGCTACAACAACAACAACATCTTTTCTCTTAAATATATTTATTTAAGAAGATGATCAGAGAACGGAGCCCTCGAATGATCGCTGATTTCCTGTCTGTCGCGTATCCATGGACCAAAAGCTTGCACGTCATGTCTGTGCTGGCCTGGATGGCGGGGCTGTTCTATCTGCCGCGCCTGTTCGTCTATCACGCTGAACAGGTTGGGCAGGGCAACGACACCGACCAGCTTTTCCAGACGATGGAGGACAAACTGCTTCGCGTGATCATGAACCCGGCGATGATCGCAACCTGGATCTTCGGGCTGGCGCTCGTGTTTACGCCGGGGATCGTCTATTGGGGCGATGTCTGGCCATGGACCAAGGCGGCGGCTGTGTTGGGGATGACCTGGTTTCATCACTGGCTTGGTCTGCGTCGCAAGGATTTTGCCAACGGTGCCAACACACGAGGCGGTCGATCGTACCGGATGATGAATGAACTGCCGACGCTTCTGATGGTTGTCATCGTGGTTTCGGTGATCGCGCGGCCGTTCTCGTAAGCACGGTTGACTTGCATCATGGTTTTGCGTATCCCGCGTTTCAACGGGGCCGTCCGGCCCTGCCGTTTCCCATTTGAATACGAAACGCGGCCCGCACCCTGAAGGGAGGGCCTGCCACGGGACAGTTTCCTCATGACAATTGAAAAAGTTAACCTGGCTGACCTCAAGGCCAAGTCACCCAAGGACCTTCTGGCCATTGCCGAAGAGCTGGACATTGAAAACGCCTCGACCATGCGCAAGGGCGAGATGATGTTCCAGATTCTGCGGGAGCGTGCCGAAGACGGCTGGGAAATTTCCGGCGATGGTGTGCTGGAGGTGTTGCAGGATGGGTTCGGCTTCATGCGCTCGCCAGAGGCAAACTATCTTCCGGGCGCCGACGATATCTATGTTTCGCCCGACATGATCCGCCAATACAGCCTGCGAACCGGCGATTCGATCGAGGGCGTGATGAATGCGCCGCGGGAAGACGAACGTTATTTTGGTCTGGTCAGTGTTACCAAGATCAATTTTGAAGACCCTGAACGGGCGCGCCACAAGGTCAACTTCGATAACCTGACGCCGCTTTACCCCGATGAGCGGTTGAAAATGGAAGTGGATGACCCCACCATCAAGGACCGGTCCGCCCGGATCATTGACCTGGTCGCGCCGATCGGGAAAGGCCAGAGATCTTTGATCGTCGCGCCGCCGCGAACCGGCAAGACGGTGATCCTGCAAAATATCGCGGCCAGCATCGAGAAGAACCATCCGGAATGCTACCTGATCGTTCTGCTGATCGACGAGCGCCCGGAAGAGGTGACCGACATGCAGCGGTCGGTGAAGGGCGAGGTGATTTCCTCTACCTTCGATGAACCTGCCACACGCCACGTCGCCGTGTCCGAGATGGTGATTGAAAAGGCAAAGCGCTTGGTCGAGCACAAGCGCGATGTGGTGATCCTGCTTGATTCCATCACCCGGCTGGGACGGGCCTATAACACCACGGTCCCAAGCTCAGGCAAGGTGCTGACCGGTGGTGTGGATGCAAATGCGCTGCAACGGCCCAAGCGGTTTTTCGGGGCGGCGCGGAATATCGAGGAAGGCGGCTCTTTGACGATTATCGCCACGGCGCTGATCGACACCGGCAGCCGGATGGACGAAGTGATCTTCGAAGAATTCAAGGGCACCGGCAACAGCGAGATCGTGCTCGATCGCAAGGTTGCCGACAAGCGCGTGTTCCCAGCGATGGACATCCTCAAGTCGGGCACCCGGAAAGAGGATCTGTTGATCGACGCCAAGGATCTGCAAAAGACCTTCCTGTTGCGTCGAATCCTGAATCCGATGGGCACGACCGACGCCATCGAGTTCCTGATTTCCAAGCTGAAGCAGACCAAGTCAAATGCTGAATTTTTCGATTCGATGAACAGCTGACCCCTGCGGAGGGGCTGATGGATACGATTTTCGCTTTGGCCACGGCGCCCGGGAAAGCGGGTGTCGCTGTGATCCGCATTTCCGGGGCGCGCGCCCTGTCTGTCGGTGAGGCGTTGGCTGGGTCGCTGCCCCCGGTTGGCGAGGCTCGACTGCGCAGGTTGTTCGACGGGAAAGGCGCGCCCCTGGATGAGGCGCTGGTGCTGTCCTTCATGGCGCCACACAGCTTCACTGGTGAGGATGTCGTCGAATTGCAGACCCATGGTAGCCCGGCGACGATCAAGGCCGTTCTGGCGGCAATTTCTGGGACCGGGCTTGCGCGGATGGCCGAGCCCGGCGAATTCACCCGCCGCGCCCTCGAAAACGACCGCATGGACATCGCACAGGTGGAGGGGCTTGCCGACCTGATTGATGCGGAGACCGAAGCGCAGAGATTGCAGGCTCTGCGGGTTGTTTCCGGGGGGTTGGGCAAACTCGTCGACGGTTGGCGCGAAAACCTGTTGCGCGCTGCGGCCCTGCTGGAGGTCACGATAGACTTCGCTGACGAGGAGGTTCCGGTCGACGTCACCCCGGAGGTGGCTTCCTTGCTGAAATCTGTCATGCTTGACTTGCGTCGTGAAATTGCCGGTGTGGACGTGGCGGAGCGTATTCGGGACGGGTTCGAGGTTGCGATTCTCGGCGCGCCCAATGCGGGGAAATCCACGTTGCTCAATACGCTTGCCGGACGTGAGGCGGCAATCACCTCCGATGTTGCCGGCACGACCCGCGATGTCATCGAGGTGCGGATGGACTTGAACGGCCTGCCGGTCACGGTTCTGGATACGGCAGGGCTGCGAGAGTCAGGGGATGCAGTGGAACGTATCGGCGTCGATCGCGCCCGGTCCCGGGCGAAGGCGGCGGACCTGAGGGTCTTTCTCAAATCGTCGCCTGAAGAGATTCCGACTGTTGCCCTTACTGACGACGATATCGTCGTGCTCGGGAAGGCGGATTTGCATGGTTACCATGGTATTTCCGGGATCACGGGCCAAGGCGTTTCGGAACTTGTTCAGCGGGTAACTGCAACATTATCCAACCGGGCAGCCCGACAATCGACGGCAACGCATGCGCGTCATGCGGAGGCGATGCGTCTGGCACTCGGAGCTTTGGAAACCGGGCTTGATGAGATAGAAGCCGGACCAGACCGGACAGAGCTGGCCGCAGAACACCTTCGCATAGCGATTCGCCGCCTTGACTCGTTGATTGGGCGGATCGACGTTGAGATGGTCCTGGGGGAAATCTTCTCCCGCTTCTGCCTCGGCAAATAGGAGTGTTTCACGTGAAACATCTGGATTTCGACGTTGTGGTCATCGGTGGCGGCCATGCCGGATCCGACGCCGCACATGCAGCGGCGCGGTGTGGTGTGCGCGTCGCACTCCTGACACTGCGGGCGGACAGTATCGGGGTCATGTCTTGTAACCCGGCGATCGGTGGCCTTGGAAAGGGCCACCTGGTGCGAGAGATCGACGCGCTGGGCGGGGCGATGGGGCAGGTGGCCGATGCCTCCGGTATCCAGTTTCGCCTGCTCAATCGTAGCAAGGGTCCTGCCGTGCAGGGGCCACGCACGCAATCGGATCGCAAGATCTACCGTCTCGCCATGCAGTCGACGCTCAAGTCGTTGCCTAACCTGACCATTGTCGAAGGCGAAGCGGCTGACTTGTTGATGAATGGCGGGCGAATTGGTGGTGTCTGCCTGGCTGATGGGTCGAAGATTCGGGCCGCTGCCGTTGTCCTGACCACAGGCACGTTCCTGCGCGGTGTGATTCACATCGGTGACAAGCAACACCCCGGCGGACGATTGGGAGATAAACCCTCGACGCTTCTGGCACAACGGATCGACCAGTTCGGCTTGCCGCTTGGTCGCCTGAAAACCGGCACGCCGCCGCGTCTGAATGGCAAGACGATCAACTGGGATATCCTTGAAACACAGCCAGCGGACGAAAATCCGGTGATGTTCTCGTTCCTGTCCAAAGGGCCACAGGTGAAGCAGATCGCGTGTGGAATGACCCATACGAACAGTAAGACGCACCAGATTATCCGCGATAACCTTGATCGGTCTGCGATGTATGGCGGCCATATTGAGGGGATCGGACCACGCTATTGCCCGTCCATCGAGGACAAGATTGTTCGTTTTGCGGATAAGGACTCGCACCAGATTTTCCTTGAACCCGAAGGACTGGATGACGACACGGTCTATCCCAACGGTATCTCCACCTCTTTGCCGGAGGACGTGCAACACGACTATGTCCGCTCGATCAAAGGGCTTGAGAGGGCCGAAATCCTGCAACCGGGTTACGCCATTGAATATGATTATGTGGACCCCCGCGCGCTAAGCCCGGTGCTGGAGATCAAGGATGTCCCGGGTTTGTTTCTTGCCGGTCAGATCAACGGCACAACGGGCTATGAAGAGGCGGCTGCGCAAGGTGTGGTTGCCGGGCTGAACGCGGCCCACACCGTGTTGAACCGGGCGCCCGTCAGTTTCAACCGGAGTGAGAGCTATATCGGGGTGATGATTGACGATCTGGTAACTCGCGGCGTTTCCGAACCTTACCGGATGTTCACGTCGCGGGCTGAATTTCGCCTGTCTTTGCGTGCAGACAACGCAGATCAACGTCTGACCCCGCGCGCGATGGAGCTTGGCATTGTCAGCGAGGACCGAATTGCCGCCTTTGAAGACAAGATGGAACGGCTGGCAAGAGGATATGACGTGATGCGTTCTGTCGATTTGACACCGACGGCGGCGCGGCGTCACGGTCTCAACGTTAACCAGGATGGGCAGCGGCGCACCGCGCTCGACCTGTTGTCTTTCCCTGATATCGCCATGGACGACCTGTGTTCGATATGGTCACAGATCGAGGCGCTTGATTTGGAAACCAAGGATCAGCTCGGACGGGAAGCGCTCTACGCCAGCTATATCAATCGACAGAAATCCGATGTGGCCGCACTGAAACGGGATGAGGCGCAAAAGATCCCGCCTGACCTCAGCTATGTCGGCATGGAGGGACTGTCCAATGAACTGCGGGGCAAACTGAGCACCATCCGCCCGCAGAGCTTGGCACAGGCGGGGCGGATCGACGGGATGACACCCGCTGCGTTGACCCTATTGTTAACGAAGATTCGTCAGTTTGAACGGAAGCGGGCATGACCGAGGGCGAAGCGCGGGACAGGCTGCAAGCGACTGTTTCACGTGAAACATTCTCGCGCTTGGAAACCTATGCTTCGGCGTTGGTAAAGTGGCAAAAGACGATCAACCTCGTATCGCCCTCCACGTTGCCAGACCTTTGGGCGCGGCATTTTCTCGATTCGGCGCAAGTCTTCGAATTGAGCGATGAAAAGCGGGGGCTCTGGTTGGATATTGGCTCTGGCGGAGGTTTTCCGGGCTTGGTTTGCGCCGCCATGGCAAAAGAAAAAGCGCCGGACATGCAGTTCACCTTCATCGAAAGCGATTTGCGAAAGGGAAGCTTCCTGCGCACTGTGGCGGCCGAGATGGGGTTGAAAATCGGTGTCCTTACACGCCGGATCGAAGACACGCCGCGCCAAAACGCAGCGATTCTTTCAGCCAGGGCGCTTGCCCCTCTGACCAGATTACTTGGCTTTGCGGAACAGCATTTGGCAACGGGGGGGACGGCACTTTTCCTCAAAGGGGCAACACATGCCAAGGAAGTGGAACAAGCCCTTGAGCACTGGAGAATGAAGATAGATCTTGTATCTAGCCAGACGGCCGATGAGGCTGTGATCTTGAAAATCGGAGATGTTCGACGTGCTTGATACCCCCCGAACGCGCTGTATTGCGATTGCGAACCAGAAGGGCGGGGTTGGCAAGACCACGACCGCGATCAACCTCGGGGCGGCGCTTGCCGCTGAAGGTCAGAAGGTTCTTGTCATTGATCTGGATCCGCAAGGAAACGCATCGACCGGACTCGGGATTGAAACCGAACAGCGCAACTACACGACCTACGATATGCTGATCGAGGGGATGCCGCTGCGCGAGATCGTGCTTCCCACGAATATAGGTAATCTCTGGATCGCGCCGGCGACAACGGATCTCAGCTCCGCCGATGTGGACCTGGTAAATAATGAAAAGCGCGTTTTCCTGCTGAAAGACGCGCTGACTTCATCGACATTGGCGGGCTTTGATATTGTGTTGATGGATTGCCCGCCATCTTTGAACCTCCTGACCGTCAACGCGATGGTTGCGGCCGATGCGGTGCTTGTTCCGCTGCAATCCGAATTTTTCGCACTCGAGGGGCTATCGCAATTGATGCTGACGATTCGGGAGGTTCGCCAAACCGCCAACCCTGCACTTCGCATCGAGGGCGTCGTTTTGACGATGTTCGATATGCGCAACAACCTTTGTCGTCAGGTGGAGGAAGACGCCCGCGAAAACCTTGGTGAACTGGTTTATCGAACCCGCATTCCCAGAAATGTCCGATTGAGCGAGGCCCCATCCTACGCCATGTCGATCTTGCAATATGATCCGACGTCACGCGGCAGCGAGGCGTATCGCGATCTTGCGAAAGAGGTTCTGGAACGGCAATTGCAAAAAGCCTGACAAGAAGGAAAACAAGGATGGCAACCATCAAGAGCAGGGGCCTTGGCCGCGGATTGTCAGCCCTTATGGCTGATGTGAGTGACCCAGAGGCGGCGCGCGCAAAGGTCGACGATCGCGGCAGAAGCCCCGACATGACCGTTCCGATCGAGTCCGTTCGCCCGAACCCGGATCAGCCGCGCCGCGCCTTCACGCAAGACGCATTGCAGGAACTGGCCGATTCAATTGCCGAGAAGGGGATTATCCAACCGTTGATCGTTCGGCCCGATCCAGCACAGGACGGGTTGTTTGAGATCGTTGCCGGCGAACGCCGATGGCGCGCTGCGCAGTTGGCACAATTGCATGACGTGCCGGTGCTTGTTCGGGATTTCAACGATACCGAAGTTTTGGAAGTCGCGATCATCGAGAACATCCAGCGCGCTGATCTGAACGCGGTCGAGGAAGCGATGGGGTATCGCCAGCTTATGGATCGGTTCAATCACACGCAGGATCGGCTTGCCGAAGCGATGGGGAAAAGCCGGTCTCACATCGCAAATCTTTTGCGCTTGTTGACGTTACCCGACGAGGTTCAGGATTATCTGCGCGACGGAAAACTATCGGCGGGCCATGCTCGTGCTCTTGTCGGGCGAGAGGATGCTGCCGAAGTTGCGCGCAACGTGATTCGAAAGGGGTTGTCTGTCCGCGATGTCGAGAAACTGACGCGGAAGAAGACAGGCGGCGGAAAGGGGGGTCGTCGCACACCGCCTGGTGGCAACAAGAGTGCGGACACGAGAGAACTTGAATCGGATCTGACCGATAACATCGGGTTCCCCGTTTCGATTGATTTCGACGAGGCAACAGGGCGTGGCACACTGTCAATCAGTTACGAGGATTTGGGCCAGCTGGATGATGTCATCCGCCTGTTGAATCGGAACGCCTAAGCCAGTAATTCCCGCAAGATTGCGTTTAGAACGGGGCGGCCCGCCCGGGTCGCCCTTATTCTATCGCCGGATTGCTCCAAAACTCCCAGTTCGAGAAGTCTCTCTCGTCGATCTCGTGACAAATCCTCGCCCCGCAGGGCGTTGAAGCGCGCCAGAGAGCTTCCTTCGCTTAGTCGTAAACTCATCATCAGGTACTCGGTTGACTGGTCTTCCGGGCTGATCTTGTCTCGATCAAGCTCCCCATATCCCAGTGTTTCCACTTGTCGCAGCCATGTCGTAGGTTGCAGTGCGGTGTCAGTCGCGTAGCGATGACCATTCAGCGTCAATCGACCATGTGCGCCCGGCCCGATGCCGATGTAATCCCCGTAGCGCCAATAGATCAGGTTGTGGCGGCTTTCAGCCATGTCGCGGGAATGGTTGGAGGTCTCATAGGCCGGCATCCCGGCGGCCTCCGTCATTTCCTGCGTGATCTCGTACATCTCGGCGGCGCTGTCGTCGTCGGGCAGGCCCGGCAGGCGACCGATTGCGTGGCGATCCCCGAACGCCGTGGCATCCTCAATCGTCAACTGATAGAGCGAGAGATGATCCATCGCCATGGTCAGAGCCTGTTTCAGTTCCGTCTTCCAGTGCTCCGGTGTTTGATGTTGACGGGCATAGATCAGGTCAAAACTGACCCGCTCGAACAAATTGCGCGCGATATCAAAGGCATGCTGGCCCTCTTTCACGCTATGCATTCGCCCGAGCAGCCTTAGGTCGGCATCGTCAAGCGCTTGAATTCCCATGGAAATACGGTTCACACCAGCATCCCGAAATGCTGAAAACCGCGCCGCTTCCACCGAAGTCGGATTTGCCTCCAGTGTGACCTCGAACGTGTTGGAAACGGGCCATGTTGCGCGGGTTTCCTCAAGCACTGCATGAACAAAGTCGGGGTCCATCAGAGACGGCGTGCCGCCCCCGAAAAACACTGTATTTAGTGTACGTCCCTTTGTTAAACTACCATATCTTTTAATCTCGGATAGAAAAGCTGTTTTCCAGCGCGCTTGGTCCACGTGTGAGGCGACGTGGCTGTTGAAGTCGCAGTAGGGGCATTTCGCAAG
>PFEX01000023.1:0-1522 GCA_002783145.1 Rhodobacteraceae bacterium CG17_big_fil_post_rev_8_21_14_2_50_65_11
CGATCCTGTCGCCCTGGGGGTCGCCGGTGAAACCGGTGTCGATCAGATCCGCGCCGCCCGATCCCTCGACGATACCGTTCAGCGGTGCGTCGGCCACCGTCTGGATGATCACGTAGCCCACATCCGTCACGCCATCGCTGTTTTCCACCATATAGGTGAAGACGGTCTCGCCAAGGTCGGAGTCGGTTTCGACATTCAGCGTGTAATCGGCGTTCAGCGTCACCGTCTCACCGGTATTGAGCGTCACGGAGTCGCCCGGCTGCACCGGCTGTCCGTTCAGTTCGGTGATGGTCAGACCATTGCCGCTCGTGTCGTGGTCGTTGGCCAGCACGTCGAGAACGGCGGTCGAGTTGGCCTCCAGCGTCACCTCGTCCTCGAAAGCGAGCGCGACGGTCTGCACAGAATCGGCGGCGATCAGCACGTTGCTGTCGTAGACATCGTCGCCGCCATCGGCGAGGCCGATCTTGATGGTGTTTTCCTCGCCCGCGTTCACCTTCGCCTTGAAGGACAGGGTGACGGTGAAGCCGTCCATCTCTGTGTTGTAGGTGTCGGCATTCTGCGGGTTGTCGATGTAGAGGTTCGAATTCGAAGTATCGTTGACCGTGTCGATCGAAACAGTATCGCCGGAACTGGTCAGCGGCACGAAATCGCCGTTGACCCAGATGCCGAGCGTATCGTTCACGCCGCCGTTGACGTATTCGAGGTATTCCTCGGACGAAAACACCAACTGCATGGTGATGTAGTTGTCATCGGGGATGAAGGTGGATTCGAACACCACCGCGTCGTTGGTCGACACGGTGGAGATCGCGTCGAGATCGCTGTCGCCCGCGCCGCCATGGCCGGTGCTGGTGCCGGCCGCGGTGTTGGTGTCGGTGCCGCCGCCGCCGCTGGTGAAATCGCCAATGTCGCCGGTCGACAGGATGACGCCGGAATCGCTGGGCACCACGCTGCCCGAGGTCGCCTCGCCACCCGTGTAGGTGCCGGCCTGGGTGGCGGCGCCGGTCAGTGTGGCGGACACGACCTGGATCCCGTCGCCGAACATCGTTTCGGCCAGCAGCGTCGCATCCGTGGTCGCCGTTGTATTCAGCTCGATCGCGTCAGGCATCGGTGCCTCCATTGGTCGCAAGACGCAGCCGGGTCGCCACGGGGGCGTGGCGGATCAATCCGGGGTCGGGGAAATTGCTCGACATTTCGCTGCTCGCGCTTGTTTTCTGCGGACAGGCTTAGCGGCCGAACGGGACGGATTTCGGGGCAAGGTTGGACGATTTCAGGCGCAGAATATGGCCATTGCACGGCCCCGCGCCAATCGCGCCCGACGCGGGCCTTGCGCGCGCCACAATCGCCCGCGCGCGGCGCGGTTCAGCCTTTGCGTTGCAGCTTCACCGGCTCACTGCGCGCCAGCTTCATCACATGCGCCATGAACGGCTTGGTGGTGTCCTCGGCCCGCGTCGCCGCAAAAAGCCGCCGGGTCAGCCCGGTTTCGGTCAGCGGCCTGGTGACGTAGCTGGAATTATGACGCAAT
>PFEX01000023.1:1581-3403 GCA_002783145.1 Rhodobacteraceae bacterium CG17_big_fil_post_rev_8_21_14_2_50_65_11
GGCGGCCAGCGGATGGTCGGCGGAGGCGACGAAAACCGGCTCGTAGTCGAACAGCGGCGTGAAATCGACGCCGGCCAGATCCTCGGGATCGGAGGAAATGACAAGGTCCACCTCCTCACGCAGCAGCGCCGGCAGCGCCTCGAATTGCAGGCCGGGGCGGATATCCACGTCCACGTCAGGCCAGGCGAGGCGAAAGCGTTCCAGCACCGGCAGCAGCCATTCGAAACAGGCATGGCATTCGATGGCGATATGCAGCCGCCCGGTCTTGCCCTGCTGCATGGCGAGAAACTCCTCCTCAAGCGCGGCGACCTGCGGCAGCACCTGCTCGGCTAGCCGCAGCAGGCGCTGCCCGGCGGGCGACAGTTTCATCGGTTTCGACCGGCGCACGAACAGCTCCATCCCCGTCTGGTCCTCCAGCCCCTTGATCTGGTGGCTCAGCGCGCTTTGCGTGATGTGCAGCCGGTCGGCGGCGCGGGCCAGCCCGCCCTCCTCGTGGATGGCCTTGATCGTGCGCAGGTGACGGAACTCGATATGCATTAGCCGGGCTCATGTAGATGATGAAAGTTATGAAATTGCCTCACACGGCCCTTTATGCGACACGTGACGGCGATAAATCAAGGATACACCCCGACATGACCCTGCCGACCCCCCGCGTTTCCTTCGAGTTCTTCCCGCCGCAATCGCTTCAGGCGTCGTTCCGCCTTTGGGACACGCTCGGCACCCTTGCGCCGCTGGCACCGCAGTTTGTATCGGTCACCTATGGCGCGGGCGGCACCACCCGCGACCTGACCCATGACGCGGTCAAGACCATCCACACCAATTACGGGGTGCCGGTCGCCGCCCACCTGACCTGCGTCAACGCCACCCGCGAGGAAACGCTGGCGATCGCCGACAGCTACGCCGAGGCCGGCGTCAACCGCATCGTGGCGCTGCGCGGCGACCCGCCCAAGGGGTCGGACGGGTTTCGCGCGCATCCCGACGGATTCGCCTCGTCGGTGGACCTGGTCGAGGCGCTGGCCAGGCGCGGCACGTTCGACATCGCCGTTGGCGCCTATCCCGACCCACACCCGGAGGCCGAAAACCTGCAAGCCTGCGTCGAGTATCTCAAGCGCAAGGTCGATGCCGGGGCCACCACCGCGATCACCCAGTTCTTCTTTGAATCCGACACCTTCTTCCGGTTCCGCGATGCCTGCGCCGATACCGGGATCGCCGCGCGCATCATCCCCGGCATCCTGCCAGTCAACAACTGGACCCGGGTGCGCCGCTTCGCCGCCAATTGCGGCACCGTGATCCCTCAGTGGGTAGACGACGCCTATGACACCGCAATCCGTGACGGGCGCGAGGCGTTGCTGTCTACCGCGCTGACCAGCGAGCTTTGCACCGAATTGCTGGAAGGCGGGGTGGAAGACCTGCACTTCTATACGCTCAACACACCGGACCTGACCCGCGACGTCTGCGCCGCGCTTGGCGTCACCCCGCAAGTCGCGCTGGCCGAGGTCGCCTAAGGCTCCAAGACAGGCAGAAGGACCGCTGGACAGGTTCCAGCCCCCGTGCCATCGGCCGGGACTGAGCCGCGCGCGAACAGCGCCGCAGGGGCGGCGCGATCGCCAGACCGTGCCAAGTGCCCCGGCACCCGTCATTTCATTGACTTTGCCGGGGCTTTCGGGCAATGGCGATCTTTTGACGCCGCCAAGGAGGCCGCCATGATCGCGCCGGTTCTGCCCAGCTACTCCCGTGCCCCGTTGTCCTTCGCCTCCGGCGAGGGCGCATGGCTCGTGGAGACGGATGGCCGACGCTTCCTCGATTTCGGCGCCGGCATCGC
>PFEX01000023.1:3442-8295 GCA_002783145.1 Rhodobacteraceae bacterium CG17_big_fil_post_rev_8_21_14_2_50_65_11
CCAACCTCTACACCGTGCCGGAACAGCAGGCGCTGGCCGAACGGCTGGTGGAGCGCACCTTCGCCGACACCGTGTTCTTCTGCAATTCCGGCACCGAAGCCGGTGAACTGGCTGTCAAGATGGCGCGCAAATACTGGCACGACGCGGGCCAGCCCGAGCGCACCACCATCCTGACCTTCGAGGGTGCGTTCCACGGACGGTCCATCGCCATGATCTCGGCTGCCGGGTCGGAAAAGCTGACCCACGGCTTCGGCCCGCTGCTGCCCGGCTTCGAACACCTGCCCTTCGGCGATCACGACGCGCTGCGCGACGCCGCGGCACGGCCCGACGTCGGAGCGATCATGGTTGAACCGGTGCAGGGCGAGGGCGGCATCCGCCCGCTGCCCGACGTCTGCCTGAAGGGGCTGCGCGATCTCTGCGACGAACACGGGCTTCTGCTGATCCTCGATGAAATCCAGTGCGGCATGGGCCGGACCGGGCGGCTTTTCGCGCACGAATGGGCCGGGATCGCGCCCGACATCATGATGGTCGCCAAGGGCATCGGCGGCGGCTTCCCGCTCGGCGCGCTGCTGGCCACCGAACGTGCCGCCGCCGGCATGACGCCAGGCACCCATGGCTCCACATATGGCGGCAACCCCTTGGGCTGCGCCGTGGGCTGCGCGGTGATGGACCAGATAACGGCGGAGGGCTTTCTTGCCGACGTGACCCGTCGCGCCGGCCTCCTGCGCCAGAAGGCGGAGGGGCTGGTCGCATCGCACCCCGATATCTTCGACGGGGTGCGCGGCTCCGGCTTCATGCTCGGCCTGTGCTGCAAGGTGCCCAACACCGACGTGGTCAACGCGGGCTACGGCCAGGGAATCCTCACTGTCCCCGGCGGCGACAACGTGGTGCGCCTCCTGCCGCCGCTGATCCTGTCGGAGGACGAGATCGCAGAGGGCATCGCGCGGCTCGACGCCGCCGCCACCGCGTTGGAGGGCAAGGCGCATGATGCCGCGCAGTAACCCCGCCCCCCTTTCCTCCTTCTTCTTGGTCAAAATACTCGCGGGGGAGCGCGAGGGGGCAGCCGGCCCCCTCGCCACCCCGCCAGCCACAGGGCGCATCGCATGAACCATTTCCTCGACATCAACAAGACCGCCCCCGCCGACCTGCGCGCGATGATCGACGCCGCGCGCGCCATGAAGGACCAGCGTGGCGACCGCCCCAAGGGCACCCCGGATGACGATCAGCCGCTTTCTGGCCGCATGGTCGCGCTCATCTTCGAGAAACCCTCGACCCGCACCCGCGTTTCCTTCGACGTGGGCGTGCGGCAGTTGGGCGGTCAGACCATGGTGCTGTCGGGCAACGACATGCAGCTCGGCCACGGCGAAACCATCGCCGACACCGCCCGGGTGCTGTCGCGTTACGTCGACCTCATCATGATCCGCACCTTCGAGGAGGCGACATTGCTGGAAATGGCGCAGCATGCCGACGTGCCGGTGATCAATGGCCTGACCAACCGCAGCCATCCGTGCCAGATCATGACCGACATCATGACCTTCGAGGAACATCGCGGCCCGATCGCCGGCAAGAAGGTGACGTGGTGCGGTGACGGCAACAACGTCTTTGCCAGCTTCGCCCATGCCGCCGGGCAGTTCGGCTTCGACCTGACGTTCACCGGCCCCGAAACGCTGGACCCCGAGCGCGTTTTCCTCGAAGAGGCGCGCGGCAAGGGCGCCACGGTCGAGATCGAGCGCAACCCGCAAAAGGCGGTCGCGGGCGCCGATCTTGTCGTTACCGATACATGGGTCAGCATGCACGACCCGCAATCGGCGCGCGAACGCCGCCACAACCAGCTGCGCCCCTACCAGGTGAACGATGCGCTGATGGCCCATGCCAAGCCCGACGCGCTGTTCATGCATTGCCTGCCCGCGCACCGCGACGAGGAGGCGACAAGCGCCGTCATGGACGGGCCGCATTCGGTGATCTTCGACGAGGCCGAGAACCGCCTGCACGCGCAAAAGGCAATCCTGCGCTGGTGCCTCGGGGTGTGAGCGCGCCCCCAGGCCGCCAAGACCCGCCTGGGCCCGGAATACTTGCCCCACCCCCTTTCCTTCCGTTGCCTTGAGCAATATAACCCGAGGCTCAATTTTAGGCTTTGGATCAGGGGGGACACACATGTCCTGGACCGACGAGCGTGTAGACCTTCTCAAGAAGATGTGGGGGGAAGGCCAGTCCGCCTCGCAGATCGCCAAGGAACTGGGCGGGGTGACCCGCAACGCGGTGATCGGCAAGGTCCATCGTCTCGGCCTGTCGAACCGCACCGCGACCGCCGCCAAGCCCGCCGCCGACGCCGCGGCAACGTCCACACCGCAACCCAGCGAACCGGCGCCGGTGCCCGAACCCACCTTGGAGGCCGAACCGGCAGGGGCATCGCCGGACCCGGTCGAAGCAGTGGCCAAGCCGTCGAACGTCACGCCCCTGCGAAAGGCCATCGTACCGGCGGGCCAGCCACTGCCGCCGCAGCCCTCGGCCAATGAAATCAGTCCCGAGGCGCTGGCCAAGGTCAGCGAGATCGAGAAGCACGCCAAGCGCATCAGCCTCATGGAACTGACCGAACGCACGTGCAAATGGCCGATCGGCGACCCGGCAACGGATGATTTCTATTTCTGCGGCTTGCCGGTGCAACAGGGCAAACCCTATTGCGAGGCGCATGTCGGTGTCGCCTTTCAACCGATGAGCAGCCGCCGGGACCGCCGCCGCTGATCTCTCGAGTGCCCGCGCCCGCGCCCGCGCGAGAATTTTCGTCGAAAATTCTCCGGCGCTACCGGCAGCCGCGCCCGATTTCTCGGTCGTTCAGCCCGGTTTCCACCAGCATACAGCGGTCGCGCGCCTCGAAGTAATAGCCGCTCGCGTAGCGCCGGATCGTGCCGTCGTGATCCCCGCCCGAGAGCAGGTAGGCGCCGCGCAGGTAGCGCACCCCGTAGCGCAGGTTGACATCGGGATCGAGAAGCTCGGACGCCGGCCCGTCATGGCCCATCGTGCGCGCGGTCTGCGGCAGGATCTGCAACAGCCCGTAATAAGGCCCCGCCCGCGCATCGCTGCGATAGTCGCTTTCGCGGTCGATCAGCCGGTGTATCAGCGGCGCGGGCACGTCGTAGAGATCCGCGTAATGATTGATCAGGCGGCGCAGCTCGGGCGTCTCGCCGGGATAAAGCGGCGGATTGGCGGTGCGCGTCACCTCGCCGCCACCCGAGCCACAGGCCGCCAGCAAAAGCAGTCCGATCACGACCAGCTGCCGCATCTCAATTTCCCCCAAGCAGGCGTTGCAACTGGCGCTCGGCCTCTCCGCGCAGGCGGTTTTCCAGCTCTTCGCCAGCAGCCTCTTCAAGGCTCTGCCCGTCCGCCGGGGCGATGCCAAGCGCCGCCGCCGCCGCGTCTGTCGCGCGCTCCTCCAGCGCGTCGATCTCGTCCTGAAGCTCCTGCTCGGCCAGGGCTTGCAGATCGAGGCTGAAATTCGGATCACGCCACGCGCCCGAGATGCGCAGCGGCACGCGCAGCCCCTCGCCCCGGCCCGCCGTCACGCGCGGCACCACGGTATAATCCAGAACCTGCGCCCCGAGGCCGACCGTGCCCGCCCCGGTCAGTTCCCCGAACGGGGCCGACAACAACAAATCGTCGTTCGAGAGCACGCCGCCTTGCATGGTGAAACTGGCGGTGATGCTGTCATAGACCGTGCGCTGACCCTCGCCCCGATACGAAGTGTCGAGGTTGCGGATCATCCCGGCAATATCGAGCCCAAGGATCGCCCCTTGCCCAAAACGGACCTGGCCCGACCCGCTGAGCGAATTCATCAGGCTGTGCATGTCATTGCCAACCATCAGAAAATCGAGATCACCGTTACCGGTGCCTTCCAGCCGCTCATAGCCCGCGAAATCGGACAGGAGCGGGCTCAGCCGGACACCGGCAATCGCCAGATCGCTGCCCATCGACAGCCCGCCGCGCCCGTTGATCACGTATTGGCCGCTGATCGTGCCGTCATAGGCATTGACCTCGCGCAGATCGAAAACCAACCGGCCAGCGTCAAGCGTCGCGCGCAGGTCCACCGCACCAAGTTGCATGATGCCAAGGTCGAGCCCTGCCAGACCCAGCGCCACGTCGGTATCGACAGCAAAGAGCGCGCTGACGTCGATCGGTTCGCGCGACCAGCCGCCACCGCCACCGCCACCGCCACCGCCACCGCGGCTTTCGCCGCCCCTGTCCTCGGTCAACCCGGAAAGGTCGAGCGCACCGCCCGACAGGACCGCGCGAATGCGAGGCCTGCTGTCGCCCGGTATCACGTCGATATCGCCGGTCAGCGCGTTATCGTCGAACGTGAAGCGGGCCGTGCGCAGATGCGCCGTCCCTTCGGAGGCAAGGGTGAAATCCCCTTCCACCGCCAGCCGCTCGCGGCCCAGCCCGGCCGGCAGGTCCGGTGCCGCCTGCCCGGCCATCGCCATCAGCGGGCCAAGGTCGCTTGCATCCAGCGCCATGCGTCCCTCGATGCCAAGCGGCGACAGCCCGAACCGCCCGTCGAAGCCGGCTTCGCCGCCATCCCACGTCAGGGCCAGAGTGACCGGCCTCAGCGAACCGTCCAAGAGCGGCCCAAGCCCGTCAACCATCGCCTCGACCGCGACCGCACCGCCATTCATCGCGCCGCTGCCGGTCAACCGCGCGATCCCCTCGGCAGACGGCAGGGTGAGCGTCAGGTTGAGATCATTGGTCCGGATCTCGGTGCCCGCCGCCATGTCGCGGTAGAGCAGCGACCCATCGCTGATTTCGGCCACGTCAAGCGCGAACCCGGCGATTCCGCTTCCGGCCTCTGCGGTCTCCTGCAC
>PFEX01000146.1:0-3194 GCA_002783145.1 Rhodobacteraceae bacterium CG17_big_fil_post_rev_8_21_14_2_50_65_11
CCATCGTAATTCTTGCAAGCCCAGACGAAACCGCCGTTCCACTTGAGCGCGCAGGCCACCATGTCGTCGATCAGGCGGTGCTGGTACTCGATGCCGGCCGCCTTGAACCGATCCTCGAATTCCGCCTCGAACACCTCCTGGAAGATATCCTTGAAGCGGCCGTCATACGCCTTGAGGACGGTGTTCTTGGTCGAAAGATAGACCGGCCATCCGAGATCGAGCCCGTAGTTGAGCGATGCGCGGGCGAAATCGCGGATCGAGTCGTCGAGGTTGTACATCGCCATCGTGACCCCGGCGGAAGGCGCGTCAAAGACCTCGCGCTCGATCACCTCGCCGTCTTCGCCCTCGAACTTGATGGTGATCTTGCCGGGCCCCGGAAAGCGGAAATCGGTGGCGCGGTACTGGTCGCCGAAGGCGTGGCGACCGACCACGATGGGCCGGGTCCATCCGGGCACAAGCCGCGGCACGTTGCGGCAGATGATCGGTTTGCGGAAGACGACGCCGCCCAGGATATTACGGATCGTGCCGTTGGGGCTGCGATACATGCGCTTCAGGCCGAATTCTTCCAGACGTTGTTCATCCGGCGTGATCGTCGCGCATTTCACGGCGCAGCCGACCTCCAGCGTCTTGTTGGCGGCCTCGATGGTGATCCGGTCGTCGGTGGCGTCACGGCTCTCGATTCCGAGGTCGTAGTAAAGCAGGTCGATATCGAGATAGGGCAGGATCAGCTTTTCCTTGATGAAGGCCCAGATGATGCGGGTCATCTCGTCGCCATCCATCTCGACGATGGGGTTGTCTACCTTGATCTTGGTCATCGGGAACCTCTGCCACGGGGGAATCGTTGCGCGCAGCCTAGCGGAAAACGGCCCGCGGCGGAAGCATGGTATGCAAATGTATACGATACGAATTCAGGCGCTCGGGTCAGAGAATTTTCGACGAAAATTCTCTCACCGGCGGCGCTTTTACTGCGACGACGGCTCGCGCGCCTTGGCGATGCGCGCCTCCAGCCAGCCCCGGCCGCGTTTTTCGGCGCGGCGGATGCGCACGGAGGTCATGAACGCCTCTTGCAGGGTCATCGAGGCGGCTCCAATGGTGGTTGAGAGCTGCTCGATCAGGTGGTCGTCGTCCAGTTCTTCCGAGGCGGCAAGAGCATCCTGTGCCAGGCTGTCGGCAAGCTCGGTGATGAAATCGCCGCCGCCGGCCATCAGCGTGTCGCCTCCGTCAGGCGGCGTCTCACGTAGCCCTGCACCGTCTCGATCATCGGGTCCATGTATGGATCCTCGAAGAAATGGCCGGCACCTTCCATTTCCTCATGGGTGACGGTGATGCCATGCTGCTCGTGCAACTTGTCGACAAGGATGCGCGTATCGTGCGGTTTGGCGACACGGTCGGCACTGCCGTTGATGATCAGGCCCGAGGACGGGCAGGGTGCGAGGAAGCTGAAATCATACATGTTCGCGGGCGGCGAGACTGAGATAAAGCCGGTGATCTCTGGCCGCCGCATCAAAAGCTGCATGCCGATCCACGCGCCGAAGCTGAACCCCGCCACCCAGCAATGTTTCGCGTTCTGGTTATGTGCCTGCAGGTAATCGAGTGCCGCGGCGGCATCGCTGAGTTCTCCGATCCCCTGATCGTACTCTCCCTGGCTACGGCCGACGCCGCGAAAGTTGAAGCGCAGGACCGTGAAACCCATGGTGTGGAACGCGTAGTGCAGGTTGTAGACCACCCGGTTGTTCATCGTGCCGCCGAATTGCGGATGCGGGTGCAGGATGATCGCGATCGGGGCGTCCTTTGCCTTCTGGGGGTGGTAGCGGCCTTCCAGACGGCCCTCCGGTCCAGGGAAAATCACCTCGGGCATCGCAACTCCTTCGTCATTAATGGCTCTGCGGGGCGCCGGGGCGCGGCAGGGTCTGGTTGACGGTGCTGCGTGGCGCTTCGTAGACTGGTGTTCTGGTCCTGATGCGTCAACGCGGGTCAGGTTGATCGCAGTTAAGCGTCCTTGTTTGAAAGGTCAATGTTCGCTAGGGGGGAAGGTGCCGCACGGGGGGAGAAAATCCAGTGAAACTGAGCACCAAGGGCCGTTATGCGATGGTCGCGCTTGCCGATCTGGCATTGCAGGGCGATGAAGAACTGACCTCGCTGGCGGCGATTTCGAAGCGCCAGAGTGTGTCGCTGGCCTATCTGGAACAGCTATTCGTCAAGCTGCGCCGTGCCGGTCTGGTCGACTCGGTGCGCGGGCCGGGGGGCGGATACCGCCTGGCGCGGTCGGCGTCTGAAATTCGCGTGGTCGATGTGCTGGCGGCGGTCGATGAAACCGTCAGCGCCCTGCACACTGGCGCCGGCGCCTCGGGTGGCATCTCGGGCAGCCGCGCGCAAAGTATGACCAACCGCTTGTGGGAAGGGTTGAGCGCGCATGTCTACGTTTTCCTGCACCAGACGCGGCTATCGGACGTGGTCGGCAACGGTCTGGTGCCGTGCCCCGCGGTGCCGAGCCTGTTCGAGGTCGTGGACGAGGAGTGACCGTGCCGATTTCACGGCGTGCGCTGCTCTCTCTTTAGGGGAATCTTAAGCGTTTTCTGGTTCTCTCAGGCTTATCGTTAACCGGAGCATGGGAGGGCTGAACCATGCTGTCGGTTCACCAGATTGCAAATGACATCGTCGACCGCGAGGGCTGCTACGTGAATGACCCCAACGATCCCGGCGGGGCGACGAATTACGGGGTCACCATCCACACGATGCGCCGGCTGGGGCTGGACCTCGACGGCGACGGCGATGTGGACACGGCCGATGTGCGGGCGCTGCCACGCGAGCGGGCGGTGCAGATCTTCATCGACCACTACTACCACGCCCCCGGCATCGACAGGCTGCCGTCGGCATTGCAGCCCACCGTGTTCGACATGCAGGTCAATGCGGGCACGGGCGCGGTGCGGATCCTGCAACGGTTGCTGACCGAAATGGGGTTCGAGATCGCGGTCGATGGCGTCATCGGCCCGCAGACCGTCGCTGCGGCGACCACCGCTTATGACGATGCCGGGCCGCACCTCGTCGATGCCTACGGTATCGCGCGACGCAACTTCTACTACAGCATCGCGGATCGCCGCCCGGCCTCGCGCCGCTATGCCACGCGCCGTGACGGCGGCAAGGGCGGCTGGATCCGGCGGGCGGAGGAATTCATCTCGCCCGAGTATCATCTG
>PFEX01000146.1:3203-16372 GCA_002783145.1 Rhodobacteraceae bacterium CG17_big_fil_post_rev_8_21_14_2_50_65_11
GCGGAGGTCTTTCACGCCAACGAGACCCGCGCGCAGGAGCTTTCGGCAGCAGCACAGCGCGCCGCGCTCGACGCCCATGGCGAGGAGTTCCAGTATGCCCGCCCCGGCCTGTTCGACCGGGTGATCAACGGCCTGAACCGCACGCCACGTCCGTTTCTGGCGCTTGGCACCATGGGGCTCTTTGTCTTCGCCATGGTCGATCCGCAAGCCTTCGCCGCACGTATGGTGGGGCTGAACGAGGTGCCGGAGCCGCTCTGGTGGCTTCTGGGCGCGATCGTCAGTTTCTATTTCGGCGCCCGCGAGATGCACTATTTCCGCACGCCCAACGGTGGCCACCTGCCGCGTATGCGTCCTGAACGACTGGCAGAGGATGCCGCCGAGACCACGGCTGGCACCGCCGCCGACGAGAACCCGGCGCTGGAGCGTTGGCTGCGCCATCAGCGCGAAAGCGAGCGGGGCGAGGATTGAGTTACCCCCGCACCCGGTCCATGTTGGCATCGAACAGCGGTCCGCGCTGCGGGCGGGCGGTGAGGCGCCGCCCCAGAAGTTCGATGGCCCACGGCCCGTCGCTGTCGGCAAGCGCCTTGTCCACGTAGCCCATGGCCATCGACGCCTGCGAATGATGTGCATGGCCACCGGACGTGACCCAACCGGCAATCTCGTCGGCATGCCAGATCGGTTCGTCCCCGATCACGTCGGCGTCGGTCGCCGCCACCACGAAGGCCATCAAGCGCAGTTTACCGCCGGTCTTGCGTTCCTCCAGTGCGGCCCGCTTGCCAATGAAGTCGGCGGGTTTGTCATAGGCCACGAAGCGGTCGAGCCCGGCCTCCAGCGGGCCATAGACGGGGCGGAATTCGCGCGCCCAGCCGCCGAAATTCTTGTCCAGCCGCATCGCGTTCAGCGCCCTGAGGCCAAAGGGTTTCAACCCCAGATCGGCGCCCTCCGCCATCAGCCGCTCGAAGACGTGGCGTTGGTATTCTGGTTTCATCCAGATCTCGTAGCCCAGATCGCCGGTGAAACTGATCCGGCCGACCATGCAGGGCGCAAGGCCCACGTCCATCCGGCGGATATCCATGAACCGGAAGGCGGCATTCGACACGTCCTCCTCCGTGACCCGCCCGAGCAATGCGCGCGATTTCGGCCCGGCGATGGACAGGCCGACGAGATCCAGCCCCACCACGTCCAGCGTGACCGAGCCGTCATCCGGCAGGTGCTCTTCCAGCCAGCGGGCGTAGAACACCTCCGCCATGCCGGAGCCGGCGAGGAAATACTCGATCTCGGACAGGCAGGCGACGGTCAGGTCGCCTTGCAGTTTGCCATCGTGCTTCAGCATTGGCGCCAGCGTCATGCGGCCCGGTTTGGGCAGCTTGCAGGCCAGCACAGTGTCGAGGAAACCCGCAGCCCCCGGCCCGCGCACGAAAAACTTGCAAAAGCCCGAGATTTCCATCAGCCCCACGTTTTCGCGGCACGCGCGCACCTCCTCCGCGACATGGGGAAAATCAGTGGAGCGGCGCCAGCTGACCTTGTCCCGCGTGTCGTCGGGCGAGAACCACAAGGGCGCCTCCAGCCCCCAGCTGTCGCCCATCTGCGCGCCGAGGCCAAGCAGTCGGTCGTAGATCGGCGTCGTCTTCAAGGGGCGCGCGGCCGGCAGTTCCTCGTTCGGGAAGCGGATGGAAAAACGGCGCGCGTAGTTTTCCTGCACCTTCGGGTTGGTGTAGCTGAGCGTCGCCCAGTCACCGTAGCGCGCCACGTCCATCGCCCAGACGTCGAAGCCGGGATCGCCCTCGGTGATCCAGTTGGCCAAAGCCAGCCCGACGCCGCCGCCCTGCGAAAAGCCCGCCATCACGCCGCAGGCCGACCACATGCCGGGCAGGCCGCGGATCGGGCCGATAAGCGGGTTGCCATCCGGGGCGAAGGTGAAGGGGCCGTTGATGATCTGCTTGATGCCGGCGTTCTGGAAGGCGGGGAAATGTTCGAACCCGACCTCCAGAGAGGGCGCGATGCGGTCGATATCGGGTTGCAACAATTCGTGCCCGAACTCCCACGGCGTCTGGCGTTCGGACCACGGCACGCAGGCCTTTTCATAGGTGCCCATCAGCATCCCGCCGCGTTCCTGGCGCAAGTAGAGCTCGCCGTCGAAATCGACCGCGTGGACGACTTCCTTGCCGGTTCTCGCGTTGATCTCGGCCACCTCGGGCATGTCCTCGGTAATGAGATACATGTGTTCCATCGCCAGCACGGGCAGTTCCAGCCCCACCATCCGGCCCACCTCCCGCGCCCAGAGACCGCCGGCATTCACCACGTGTTCGCAGGCGACATCGCCCTTGTCGGTTGCGACGATCCAGCCGCCATCGCGCCCGCGCCGGATTCCGGTGACCATGGTGTGCGTCTCGACCGAGGCGCCCAGCTTGCGCGCCGACTTGGCATAGGCATAGGTCACGCCGGAGGGATCGAGGTGGCCGTCCACAACCGTTTTCAGCGCGCCGACGAAGTGCGACGGGTCAAGCAGCGGCATGGCCTCATGTGCTTGCTCGGGCGTGATCACCTCGGCCTCGATCCCCTGGTAGCGCCCCTTGGCCATGGTCGATTTCAGCCAGTCGAACCGTTCGGGGGTAGAGGCGAGCAAGACGCCCCCGGTCATGTGGAACCCGGTGGATTGTTCGGAAAGTTCCTCGATTTCCTTGTAAAGCTCGATGGTGTATTTTTGCAGCTTGGCGACATTGGGATCGCCGTTGATCGTGTGACAGCCCCCCGCCGCGTGCCAGGTGGAGCCGCTGGTCAGGTCCGAGCGTTCCAACAGTAACACGTCACGCCAGCCCGCGCGCGCCAGATGGTAGAGCACCGAGCATCCGACGACACCGCCGCCGATCACCACCACACGGGCCTGATTCTGCATGAAACTCTCCTGTCGCTGCTTTGCTCAGCCACAGACTAGCCCGCCCCGATGCGCCCCGGTTGCGGGTTTGCGACAAGCGGGCGGGGCGTTTTGGCGCGAAGCGACAACTGGCCGGCGTCAGGCAAGCCCGAGCCCCGCGCGCCCGGCCTGCCCGATATCGTGGTAAAGTCCGGCCATGAGTGCGATGGCACCGGGGATCATCGCACGCGGCAGATGCTCATCCGGGGCGTGCTGGTTGCAGCCGGGGTAGCTGTGCGGCACCCAGATGGCGGGCAGGCCGAGTGTTTCGGTAAAGACGTGGTTGGGCAGCGACCCACCTTGCGAGGGCAAGAGGCCGGGGGGCCGGCCGGTCGTGTCCTCGATCGAGGCGCAGACGAACCGCGCGAAGGGGTGGCTGAGCGGCGTCGACGACGCGGGAAAGCGCGGCTCCGGCTCTGCGATTTCGACGAAATCGAAGCCGTGTGCATCCAGATGCGCGCGCAGGCCCGGCACGATCGCGGGTCCGTCCACCCCCGCGACGTGGCGCAACTGGATATGCGCCCGCGCCTCTGGCGGGATCGCGTTCACCGGCTGATCGGGCGTGCCGCAGGTGAAGGCCAACACCTCCACCGCGGACCAAGCGTGCACCCGTTCGGCAGGCGACAGCCCCGGCGCGCCCCAGCCGGGGTCGATCTCGCCGCCTGCCGGGGTGATGTTTGCCAGGGCGGCGCGCACATCGTCGGGGATGCCGTCGGGCGTCCAGCCGGGGACAAGGCAGTCGCCGCGTGGGCCGATGATGCAGGCCAGCGCGTGCGCCATCTCGGTGCCGGGATTGCGCAACAGCCCGCCGAAATTGCCCGAATGCCGGCCGCCCTTTCGGTGGCGGATCGTGAGCGTCAGGTTGACCGCGCCGCGCGCGCCAAGGAACACCGTGGGCAGATCCTGCGACAGTCGCGGCCCGTCAGAGGCGAGGACCAGATCGGCCTTCAGGTCGTCCTTCAGGGCCGCACAAATATCGTTCAGGCCGGGCGAGCCGACCTCCTCGCCCATTTCCACCAGCATGTGGAAGTTGAAGCCAATCGCGCCCCGCTCTTCCAGCACAAGCCGGAGCGCGGTCAGGCAGACCATGACCTGCCCCTTGTTGTCGGCGACACCGCGCCCGTAAAGCTTGCCGTCGCTTTCTGTCAGGGTCCACGGATCGAGGCCTTCGGCCCAGCGCCCGGCCAGTCCCGGCACGGTATCGCCATGCCCGTAACACAGCAGCGTCGGAAGGCTGTCGCCTTCCACCCGCGACAGCAGCAGCGCGGGCGGGTGGTCGCCCTCGATCACGCGGGCGGCGACCCCGTGCGGTGCCATCAGCGCGGCCAGATGCGCAAGGCAAGCGGATTTCGCGGCCTCGGCGCCGGGTTCGGTCGGGAAGCCCACAAGGTCGGCCAGTTCCGCGATATAGCGGGTGAGCGTGTCGGGATGGGCGGCGCGGGCGGTGATCTGATCTCTGGTCATGATCGACAGCAAGCCCCGGATCGACGCGCGGCGCAAGGGTTCGGGCGCGCGCATGGCCGCCTCCTGCACAAGGCGGGGTTACTTTTTTTGCCATACGCGTTACATCGTGACTGAACTGGAGGAAAAGCCCGATGCGTGATCTGAAGATGCCCGAACAGCGCCACCCCGAAAAGGCGCATCGCCCCGACAATGCGCAGCCGAAAAAACCGAGCTGGATTCGCGTCAAGGCCCCGGTGGGCGAGGGTTACAAGAAAACCCACAAGATCATGCGAGAGCACAAACTGGTGACGGTCTGCGAAGAGGCGGGCTGCCCCAATGCCGGCGAATGCTGGTCGCAGGGCCACGCCACGATGATGATCATGGGCGAGATCTGCACCCGCGGCTGCACCTTCTGCAACGTCGCCACTGGCAAGCCGGGTGCGCTTGACGCGTTCGAACCGGGCCGGGTGGCCGATGCGGTGCAGAAACTGGGGCTGAACCATGTGGTGATCACCAGCGTTGACCGCGACGACGTGGAAGACGGCGGGGCAGAGCATTTTTCCCAGACCATCCGCGCCATCCGCCACCGCAGCCCCGGCACCACGATCGAGATCCTGACGCCGGATTTCCTGAAATGTGATCCGTCGGTGCTGGAGGTTGTGGTCGCCGCGAAACCGGACGTGTTCAACCACAACCTCGAAACCGTGCCGCATCTCTACCCGTCGGTGCGCCCCGGCGCGCGCTATTTCCACAGCCTGCGGCTGTTGCAGCGTGTCAAGGAACTGGACCCGACCATGTTCACCAAATCGGGCATCATGGTGGGGCTGGGCGAGGACAAGGCGTCGGTGCACCAGGTGATGGATGACATGCGCGCGGCGGATGTGGATTTCCTGACCATCGGGCAATACCTGCAACCGACGCCCAAGCACCACGCCGTGGATCGCTTCGTTACGCCCGATGAATTTGCAAGCTACGAAAAAGCAGCCTATAACAAGGGCTTCCTGATGGTCTCGGCGACACCGCTGACACGGTCGAGCTATCACGCGGGCGATGATTTCGCCCGGCTGCGGGACGCGCGGCTGAAGAAGCTTGGACAGGCCTGAAACGAAAAACCCCGGCGCCAGACCGGGGTTTTCCCATGCGACCGGGGCAGAGGGATCAGGCGCCCCAATAGGCCGGGGTGCCCGGGAAGTCATCCGCTGCCCAGATTTCACCGCCCGAGGCGTAGGTGGAGCCATCGTTGCTGGTATAGATGACGTTTCCGGTGTCGAGATCGACCAGCGGCGAGTCGAAGTTGTAGCCTTCCGGCATATCCGCGATCGCTTCTTGCTGCGCCCAGTAATAGGTCGCGCCGTTGTTGCCGGGGGCGAGGGCTGCGCCAATATCATAATAGGTCTGAGACGTGCGGCCCGACCATGACCAGCTGTTGTCTCCGGCACTGGCAAAGCTGGTGGAAATGGACTGGTTTTCCAACTGGCCCCGCGTGTCACCGGACAGGTCTTCGACCCCGGCGCTGACCACTGCGATGGCGGCCAGGCCAAGCCCGACCAGCGCGGCGGTCAGAACGACCCAATCGACAGTGACAGCGCCGCTGTCATCAGTAAGAAAGCTTTGGTCTTGTTGCATTTTATGGTTCTCCAATTTTTCCGTTTTTCAAGGGCTGACGGGCTACAGAACGCCCAACTACACATCAATGTTGCGCATATGGTGGAGGGTCGGTGGCTTTGCTGTGGCGCGCGACGGGGTCCGATATCAGGATCGGGCGACATGTGTAAACGCAGCGCAAAGGCAGGCTGCGGCGACGGTGCCGGGCGGGGCGCTTTCGTCAGCCTGTTGACGCTAGATGATCTCATCCTCGTCGAAGATCGGGTCGGCCTCAAGTTGCAAGGATAGATATTCGAGCGTTTCCTCGGCCCCATCCGGGTTCGAGACTTGTGCAACATGGAACAGGGCGTCGCCCTCGTTCACGTTGGGCAAGACCGCGCGGCCCACGATCAGGCCGGCGCGATCCGAGATAACCGGGATCTCGACCTCTCCGAACGGGTCGGCAACGACCGCCAGCGTTTCGCCCTCCGACACCATGTCACCCTCGGACTTGTAGGAGCGCAGCAATCCACCCTGCGGCGCACGCAGCCACCGGCTGGATTCCGACAGCATCGGTTTGCGCTTGGCGCGCGCGATGCCCTTGGCGGGCAGCATGGACTGATCCTTGAGCACCCGCAGAATGCCGCTCACCCCGGCGCGCACGGCCATTTCATCGAACCGCAGCGCTTCGCCAGCCTCAAAAAGCAGCACATCGACGCCTGCATCCTTGGCCGCGCCGCGCAAAGACCCCTCGCGCAACTGCGACGGCAGGATTACCGGGGCGCCAAAGACGCGGGCGAGGCGCAGGGTCTCGCGATTGCCCGCCGAGATACGGATCTGGGGCAGATTTGTCCGGTGTACCGCGGCAGAGTGCAGGTCGATCCCCAGATCGCTGCGCACGACGATCTCGGTCATGAACAGCCGCGCCAGCCGCGACGCGAGAGAGCCGCCTTGCGTGCCGGGAAAGGAGCGGTTCAGGTCGCGCCGGTCGGGCAGGTAGCGCGAATTGGCGAGAAACCCGAAGGCATTGACGATGGGCACGGCGATCAGCGTGCCGCGCAGGGTGTCCAGTTGCGGCACCCCGAGCAGGCGCCGGACGATCTCGATGCCGATGATCTCGTCACCGTGAACCCCGGCGCTGACAAAGACCACAGGCCCGTCGCGGCGGCCATGGATGACATGTGCCGACATGGTCATCGGCGTATGATCCGACAGCATGCTGACCGGCAGGTCGATGGTGCGCCGGGTGCCGGGGGCGATGGTCTCGCCCCCGATCCCGAAGGCCTTGCGTTTCGCCATCAGCCGCGCCCTTTGGTGCGGGTCTTGCCGGGGATCGCGTTTTTCTCGATGTGCTCGATGATCATGCTGGCGATGTCCTTGCCGGTGGCCTTTTCGACGCCTTCGAGACCGGGGGAAGAGTTCACCTCCATCACCACCGGGCCGTGGTTCGAGCGCAGCATGTCGACGCCGCAGACATTGAGGCCCATGCTCTTGGCGGCGCGGATCGCGGTGGATCGTTCCTCGGGGCTGATCTTGATCACCGCCGCGCTGCCGCCCCGGTGCAGGTTGGAGCGGAAATCGCCGTCGGCCCCGGTGCGCTTCATCGCCGCCACGACCTTGCCACCGATGACGAAGGCGCGGATGTCTGTGCCGCCCGCCTCCTTGATGAATTCCTGCACGAGGATGTTGATGTTGACGCCGCGAAATGCCTCGATCACCGATTTGGCGGACCGGTCCGTGTCTGCCAGCACGACGCCGATGCCCTGCGTCCCTTCCAGCAGCTTGATCACCAGCGGCGCGCCACCGGCGACCTTGACCACCTCTTCGGTCTGCTTGGGATCATGTGCAAACGTTGTGACCGGAAGGCCGATCCCGTCGCGCGCCAGCAGTTGCATCGAGCGCAGCTTGTCCCGCGAGCGCCCGATTGCCACGCTTTCGTTGACCGGGTAGACGCCCATCATCTCGAACTGACGCAGCACGGCAAGGCCGTAGAACGTGACCGAGGCTCCGATGCGCGGGATCACCGCATCATAGAGCGGAAGTTTCTCGCTGTTGTAATAGATCTCGGGCCGGCGCGACGCGATGTTCATGTAGCACCGGGTGGTGTTGATGATGTCGAACTCGTGGCCGCGCGCGAGGGCCGCATCCTTCAGGCGCTTGTGCGAATAGAGGTTCGGCGCGCGCGACAGCATTGCGATCTTCATGTCATGTTCCTTTTTGCGGATTGGTGAGCCATGAATGGCCACTGTCGACCAGCAGCTTTCCACGGCGCAGGGCGGTGCGACCGATGATGATGGGAAAGGCCATGTCGGCCCGGTCGGCAAGCGAGACCTCGATCCTGAGCCGGTGCCCGGCGATCAACAGGCGGGTGCGAATGATGATTCTGTCCTCCGGCACGCCGCCGGTATTGGTGATCGCGCGCCGGTCATGGACCGGCAGACGGCACAGGCGGGCCGCGTCGAGGCGGTCATGTTCGGGGTGAAACTCGACCCAGGGCGCGCCGTCCTGCTCGAAGGAGCGGATATTGCTGGCATGCAGCGCCGTGGTGCGCGCTCCGGTGTCGATCTTGGCCTCGATCATGCCAAGCCCCAGTTCCGGCAACGCGACCCGTTCGCGCCAGCCGATCACGATTGGCGTTCCGGGTTTCGATGGCCTGCGCCGCGGCCTTTGGTCAAGGCCGGTTTTCGGCGGTGCGGTCATCCGGCGTGGCCCCGGCATACCCTGCGGCCGATGCGGAACGCACCGTCATTCCGCCCGGCGGGGCCGTGTGCGCCCGACATTTGCAGAAGTTCCATGCCCTTTGTGTCCTCCTTAATGGGGGGTGGCAAATTCCGGGAACGTTGGCATCAGCAGGTTCATGCCCCGGCCTGTTGTTCGCTGTATTCCGCAGACCATGAGTGCAGAGGTTTCATGACGCTGGCAAGGCCGCGCACCGGTGTTAGGGCCGGGGAAGACCTGCTGTGCCGCGTGATCCGGGGGCGTGCCCGGTCCCGTGGTGCAAGACCTGGCGCGACCCTGCACATTCACGGCAGGTGTTGCCCGGTTCCTGTGCCGCGATCATCGCCGACCGGCCGCAATCGTCGCACATGACGGCTCGCATTTCCACCGGCGTCTTGCAACCGGGTGGCTGCAATCGCGCCCATGGCCCTACGCATCCATCGCTTTGACGCGGCCCCGCGCAGGGCGTTCCCGCCCGACCCGGCGTGTCCCGCCAGCCCTTGGGGGCTGCGGCAGCCTTACACCGGGCGCGGCAGCGTCCGTGTCGCCCGCATCGCGGCCAGAGCGGGCCGCGTAAGGACGTCACCGCACAGGCGCACGCGGTCCGGGGTAAAATGACCCGCCCCATCCAGCAGGTTCACGGTCCCCAGCAGCTCCCCCTCCTGCACCACCGGCAGGTTCACGACAGACGCGCAGCCCAGCGACCCGATCAGCCCGTGATCCGGAAAGACCGCCGCGATCTCGGCAAGCGTGTTGGCGACGAACCTCTCTTGCCGGTCGTGGACGATGGCGAACCAGTCGTTGCGGACGATCGGCTTGGTGCCCGAGACCGGGTAGGCGGCAGGCATGTTGGTGTAGGCGCGCCGGGCAAGCCCGGCCTCCAGATCGACGGTCATCACCGTCCAGAGCCGCACCGGCACCAGGGAATCGCTCAGCCGGTAGAGGGCGTCGAACGTGGCCTCTTCAGACCGGGCGCGGGCCAGATCCTCGGAAAATCTCTGCTGCGCGGCGCGCATGGTATCAGGGTCGGGCTGCATCGTGTGTCCTTGTCATTCGGTCGATCCGCCGCCGCCGCTGGCGGCGTAGAGCGCTTTTGAATACGGGTCGGTGAAGCGGCCGTCGTGCAGCGCCTTGGTGGCGGCAATCTCCACGATCTTGCCCTTGTTCATCACCGCCATGCGATCGCACAGGAAGCTGACCACGGGCAGGTTGTGCGTGACCATCAGGTAGGTCAGCCCGCGCTCGGCCCGCAGCCGCTTGAGCAGGTTCAGGATCTCGGCCTGCACGCTGACATCAAGCGCGCTGGTCGGCTCGTCGAGCAACATCACCTCGGGTTCCAGCATCAGGGCGCGCGCGATGGCAACGCGCTGGCGCTGACCGCCCGACATCTGGTGCGGATAACGGAACCGGAAGCGGCGGTCGAGGCCGACATCGGACAGCGCCCGTTCGACGCGCGCATCCTGCCCGCCGATGCCGTGGATCGTGAGAGGCTCGGACAGGACCGCATCCACGGTCTTGCGCGGATGCAGCGATCCGTAAGGGTCCTGAAACACCATCTGGCAGCGCCGTGCGAGGTCGCGGTCGGGCCGGTGGACGCAGGACCGGCCCAGCACGCTCATCTTGCCGCTCCATTCCGGCGCCAGCCCGACCAGCGCCTTGAGCACGGTGGATTTCCCCGAGCCGCTCTCGCCCACAAGCGCGAAGCTTTCGCCGCGCGCGACATCGAATGTCACCGCCTCGACGACGCGCTGCCCGCCATAGCCGATATCGACGTTGCCGAGGGAAATCGCGGTCATGTGCCTGCCCACGCGCTTCTGTCCATCACCGGCAATTCGGCGCGGGTTTCGTTCATCTTCGGCACCGCGGCCAAGAGGCCCCTGGTGTAGGGGTGGCTGGCCAGATGCAGGTCGCTTGCCGCGCAGCTTTCGACGATGCGGCCAGCGTTCATCACCAGAATCCTGTCGCAGTAACGGGCCACCAGCGGCAGGTCGTGGCTGATCAGGATCAGCGCCATGCCGCCATCCGCTGTTGACCGGTCGCGCACCAGGTCGTCGATCAGGCGCAGAACGTCGGCCTGCACGCTGACGTCCAGTGCCGAGGTCGGCTCATCCGCGATCAAGAGGCGCGGCCGCGGGATCAGCATCATCGCGATCATCACCCGCTGGCCCATCCCGCCCGACAATTCATGGGCATAAAGCCCGGCGACCCGGTCGGGGTCGGTAATCCGCACGGAGTCCAGCATCTGGCGCACGCGGGCGCGCACCTCGCGTCTTGGCAGGTGTTCATGGACGCGCAGCGCTTCTGCGATCTGGGTGCCAACGGTCATGACCGGGTTCAGGGAATACCGAGGGTCCTGCATGATCATCGAGATCCGCGCGCCGCGCAGTGCCCGCATCTGCCGCTCGGAAAGCGCGGCCAGGTCCTGCCCTTCGAACCGCATCCGCCCCTCGACACGTCCCGGTGGACGGATCAGGCGCAACAGCGCGCGCCCGGTCATCGACTTGCCGGACCCGCTTTCGCCGACGATGCCAAGCCGTTCCTGCCCCAGTTCAAAGGATATTCCATCGACCACATTGACCCGCCCTTGCGGACTGGGAAAGCTGACGCGCAGATCTTCAACCGAGAGGAGGGCCATCATTTTCCCTCCGATTTCGGGTCGAGCACGTCGCGCAACCCGTCGCCAAGGAAACAGAACCCCAGCGACACCACGATGATGGCAAAGCCCGGCATGGTGGCGACCCACCATTGATCGAAGATGAAACTGCGCCCGCTCGAAATCATCGCGCCCCATTCGGGCAGCGGCGGCTGCGCGCCAAGGCCGAGGAACCCGAGGCCCGCCGCCGTCAGGATGATTCCGGCCATATCCAGCGTGACGCGGATGATCATCGAGGACGTGCACAGCGGCAAAACCTGACGCGTGATGATCCGGGTGTGCGATGCCCCCAGCAGCCGGGTGGCGGCGACGAACTCGGTGTTGCGGATCGTCAGGGCCTCGGCCCGCGCGATGCGGGCGTAGGCCGGCCAGGTGGTGATCGCTATTGCGATGATCGCGTTCTCGATTCCGGGGCCGAGGGCGGCGGCAAAGGCCAGCGCAAGGACAAGCTTCGGCATCGACAGGAACACGTCGGTCATGCCCATCAGGATGCGGTCCGTCCAGCCGCCGAAATAGCCCGAGACGGCGCCGATCAGCAGGCCGAGCGGCGCCGAGATCACCGCGACCAGCGCCACGATCAACAAAGTCACCCGCGCGCCGTAGATCACCCGCGAAAAGATGTCGCGGCCAAGTTGATCGGTTCCCATCCAGTGCTCGGATGAGGGCGGCACGAGACGCCGGGTCAGGTCTTGTCCCACCGGAGTCTCCGGCGCGATCCATGGCGCCAGGGCCGCCGTCAGGATCAGCAGCAGAATGATCAGCATCCCCACCAGCGCCAGCGGGTTGCGCATCAGATCGAGCGACACGCGGTAAGCGCGCCCTGCGGCGGCCTGCCCGCGCGAGGCGGGGCTGTCATCGAGAAGCCAGGCTTGCAGCTGCATCTAGCGGCTCCTCGGGTCCAGGATGCGGTAAAGCACGTCGGAAATCTTGTTGATCAGGATGAAGACCGCCCCGATCACCAGCGTCGCGCCCAGAACCGCGTTCATGTCGGCGTTGAACAGCGCGGTGGTCAGGTAGTTGCCGATGCCGGGCCAGGAAAACACCGTTTCGATCATCACAGAGCCTTCCAGAAGGGCGGCGTAAGACAGCCCGATCACCGTGATCAGGGGCACCCGGATCGCGCCGAAGGCATGGACCCAGATGACCCGCCATTCCGGCGCGCCCTTGACGCGGGCGGTGGTGACATATTCCTGGTGCAACTGGTCGAGCATGAAGGATCGCGTCATCCGCGCGATGTAGGCCAGCGAGAACACGCCGAGGATCGTCGCCGGCAGGATGATGTGCGAAACGGCGCTCCTGAACACGGTCCAGTCTGCGGCCAGCACGCTATCGACGGTGAGCATCCCTGTCACCACCGGCGTGATCCCATCGTAGAAGATGTCCACCCGCCCCGGCCCGGAGACCCAGCCAAGCCCGGCGTAGAATACCGCGAGGCCGACAAGACCCAGCCAGAAGGCCGGCACCGAGTAGCCCAGCAACGCAAAGACGCGAATGACCTGGTCGACCCATGTACCCTGATTGGCCGCGGCGAGGACACCGGCCGGAATGCCGAGGACAACACCGATGGTGATACCGATCGTGGCCATTTCCAGAGTTGCCGGAAAGACACGTGCGAGGTCCTGCGCGACGGGGCGGTTGGTGGAAACCGACATGCCAAGATCGAACCGCAGCACATCGCCCACATAACTTGCGAACTGCACGACCAGCGGCCGGTCGAGGCCCATGGCGATGCGGACGGCCTCGTATTGCTCTGTCGTGGCGCGGTCGCCGACGACCGACAGAACCGGGTCGATCGGAATCACGCGGCCGATGAAGAACGTCAGGGCCAGAAGCCCGAGGAACGTGAGCGAGACCACC
>PFEX01000146.1:16388-24205 GCA_002783145.1 Rhodobacteraceae bacterium CG17_big_fil_post_rev_8_21_14_2_50_65_11
TCGTGCCGAGGGTATCGAGACCCGCAATCCGTTTGACGTCCTTTGCAAACATCCCCGTATACGCCTTTCTCGCGGCGCGTTTGCTGCCGCTGAAAGTCTTGCTTGCCACATTTGTCTTGGTTTTGGCAAATAATTTTGGTTATATCAAAAAAATTATGATATCCCCGCAACCCGGAAAGGACTCCAAGATGCAGGAGAAGCTCAAGACCGATCCTGCCTTGGGCGCTTTGATCCGCAAGCGGCGCAAGCAAATGGGCCTGACGTTGCAGGCGCTGTGCGACGATGCCGGTTTGTCGGTTGGCTACCTGAGCCAGGTTGAACGTGGGCAGGCCACGCCGTCGCTTGGCACACTGGCCCAGATCGCGCAGGGGCTGAGCGTCGGGCTGGAATACTTCATCGCCAAGCCGAAGCCGGCCGACAGCCTGTCGCGCGCCGGGGCCCGCCCGCAATTCTCGATCGACGGTTCTTCGATCCTTTACGAGGCCGTCGGCGCCGAATTTCCCGGCGCGGAGCTGTCTTGCTACATCCTGCACGTACCGCCGGGCTATGAGTCCGAGACCGTCCGACACGAGGGCGAAGAGATCATCTTCCTGCTTGCGGGCGCGATCACTCAGATGCTGGGCGGCCAACGCTTCATTCTGCAACAGGGGGACAGCCTGCACTACAGCGGCTCAACCCCCCATTCGTGGTCCAACGAGACCGACACGACCGTCAGCATCCTGTGGACCGGCACCTTGTCGGTCCTGCAACAGAAGGGCGCGGTCAAGCTGCCTGAGATGACGCCGGCCAATACCAATTCCTGACCTGAACCAACGGAGGTTTGTCCAAATGAAACTGCTGAAACCCGCCCTGCTCGCGGCGGTGCTGGCGCTGCCGCTTGCCACGCCCGCCGCCCACGCGCAAACGCCACCCGACGTTCTCGTGGTGGCGCAGAACATCGACGATATCGTCGCTATCGACCCCGCGCAGGCCTACGAGTTCACCTCGGGCGAACTGGTCACCAACACCTATGACCGTCTGGTGCAGTATGACGCCGACGACACCACGGTGCTGGCCCCCGGTCTTGCGACCGACTGGGACATGGACGCCGAGGCCAAGACAATCACCTTTCGCCTGCGCGATGGCGTGACGTTCCATTCCGGCAACCCGCTGCGCGCCGAGGATGTCGTGTTCTCGTTCAGCCGCGTCGTGCAGCTGAACCTGACGCCCGCCTTCATCCTGACCCAGCTTGGCTGGACACCCGAGAACATGGGCGAGATGGTGACGGCGGACGGCAACAGCGTCACCGTGCGCTATGCCGGTGACTATTCACCGGCCTTCGTGATGAATGTTCTGGCCTCGCGCCCGGCGTCCATCGTCGATGCGTTGAGCGTCATGGAACATGAGGTCGATGGTGACATGGGCAACGCATGGCTGAACGCCAATACGGCGGGCACCGGGCCTTTCGCGCTGACCGCCTTTCGCCCGGCCCAACTGATCCGGATGGAAGCCAACGCCGACTATTTCAACGGCGCACCCGCGATTGACGGCGTCATCATCCGCCATGTTGCCGAAAGCGCCACGCAGCAGCTATTGCTCGAGTCTGGCGACGTGGACATCGCGCGCAACATGACGCCCGACCAGATCGCGTCGCTGGGCGGAGAGGATCTGAGGGTGGAAACCTTCCCGCAGGCGGCGGTCCATTTCCTGTCGTTCAACCAGGCGGTCGACGACCTGACGCCGCCCGCCGTGTGGGAGGCCGCAAGGTATCTGGTGAATTACGAGGGCATGGCCAACTCGATCCTCGCCGGCCAGATGGAGGTGCACCAGGCATTCTGGCCCGAAGGCTTCCCCGGCGCGTTGACCGACACGCCCTACACCTACGACCCGGAACGCGCCGCCCAAATCCTGGCAGATGCGGGCATCGACCTGCCGATCACCGTCACCCTCGACGTGATCAATTCGGCGCCCTTCACCGACATGGCGCAATCCATCCAGGCAAGCTTTGCCGAGGGCGGGATCAATTTCGAGATCCTGCCGGGCACCGGTAGCCAGGTCATCACCCGCTACCGCGACCGCAGCCACGAGGCGATGCTGCTCTACTGGGGCCCCGACTTCATGGACCCCCATTCCAACGCCAAGGCCTTCGCCTACAACGCCGACAACGCGCAGGACGCCTATGCCGCCACCACCACGTGGCGCAACTCCTGGGCTGTGCCGGAAGAGATGAACGCCCTGACCATGGCGGCACTGACCGAGGCCGACCCGCAGGCGCGCGAAGCGATGTATCTCGACCTGCAACGCCAGGTTCAGGCCAATTCGCCCATCGTGATCATGTTCCAGGCCGCCTACCAGGTTGCGATGGCGGGCAATGTCTCGGGCTACGTGAACGGGGCAACGTCGGATTTCGTGTTCTACCGACTTGTCGACAAGAGCTGATCCACACCGATAACCTCGCCGGTCCTTCGGGGCCGGCGATCCTTTCTCGAAAGAGCCCGATCATGAGCCTTCATAACGACCGCCTGACCCGCCTGCGCGCGCGCATGACCGAGACCGCCACCGACCTTGTGGCGCTTGGCCCCACCAGCCACATGGCGTGGCTTTCGGGTGCCGACCCGCATGGTGATGAACGCCCGGTGATGCTGCTGGTCAGCCAGACCCACGCCGGGTTTCTCATGCCCGCGCTCAACGCCAATTCGGTGCGGCAGGCGACCGACCTGCCGTTCGAGACATGGACCGACGACGCCGGACCGGCAGAGGCGCTGGCGCGTCTGCTGGCCCGGTGCGACGCGACCGGCCTCGGCCTGAGCGTCGCACTCGACGAGGCGATGCGCGCCGATTTCGCGCTGCTGTTGCTTGATGCGATGGACGCGCCCGAGCGTCGTTTTTCGGGTCAGACGCTTGGCCATCTGCGCGCGATGAAGGACGCGGCCGAACTCGACGCACTGCGCCGATGCGCGCGTCTCAACGATGCGGCCGCCGCTGCCGGGTTTGCCGCGCTGAAGGTCGGGGTGAGCGAGCGCGACATTGCCGCCGTGATCGAGGCGCATTACAAGGCGCATGGCGCAAAACCCGAGTTCATCATCGTCGGATTCGGTGCCAACGGCGCCTATCCGCATCACCACACAGGCGATACGGCTCTCGAGGAGAACATGGCCGTTCTCATCGATACCGGCTGCCGCATCGGTGGTTATCCAAGCGACATGACCCGCTGTGCCTGGTTCGGTGACGCGCCATCGACAGAATTCCTGAAGGTGGCCGCGGTGGTCGAACAGGCGGTTCAGGCGGCGCTTGCCGCCGTGCGCCCCGGCGTTCCGGCGCGCGACATCGACGCCGCCGCGCGCAACGTGATTGCCGCCGCCGGGTATGGCGAGCAGTTCGTGCACCGGACCGGCCACGGTCTTGGCATCGACGTGCATGAGCCGCCCTACATCACCGCCACCTCCCACGTCGCGTTGCAGGCCGGCAACGTCTTTTCCATAGAACCGGGGATCTACCTTCCGGGCCGGTTCGGCGTCCGGTTGGAAGAGGTCGTCGTGACGACGCCCACCGGGGCCGAGATCCTCTCGGCGCTTGCGCGAACGGTGAGACCGGCGGCGGGCTCTGTCGCACAAATCGGGTGACGGGGGCGATGCTCCTTTCCCCGGACGGAACCGCCCCGGGTTTACCGGAGAGTAGAACACTCAAAGGATGAGCCCTATGACAAAGAATCGACATACCCCCGCCTATCCGGCCGAGCTTCGCGAACGCGGTGTTCGGATGTTTCGAGAGAACCGTGCCGATTATTCCAGCGACACGGCCGCCTATAAGGCGATTGCCCGAAGCTTGGCTGTTCACCGGACAGTCTGCGCGTCTGGTGCCAGCAGGCCGAACGCGACACCGGTCAGCGCGCTGGACTGACAAGCGCTGAGAAAGATCGGATCAAGGAACTGGAGCGCCAGCTTGAGGTCCCGCCGACCCTCACCATCCGCCCGGGCTTCCCCGTCCGCGTGATCGTCACGCGCGATCTCGTCTTCGCGCCGTCAGGAGCCTGACATGACCAAGCTGAAACTCGGACCGATCCCGGACGACAAGCCGGTGAATCTGACCGTGGAACTGCCTACGCAGCTACACCGTGACCTGATCGCCTATGGGGAAATCCTCGGCCAAGAGGCGGGGCAGGGGCCGATCGAACCGAAGAATCTGGTGGTCCCCATGCTCGAGCGCTTCATCGCAACGGATCGCGGATTTGCGAAGGCGCGGCGCGCACCGCGCGGGACGACTAAGGCGCCATTGGGCCGTGGGGAGGCCTGACTGGCACCATCCTTCTTATCGAATGCGGTAATAACTCGTCTGATTTTGGCAAGACTGACGCCATTTTACCGATAAAGATAAGATGGCTTGAAATCCCGGATATCCACCGGTATATTTACCGAAAAGGGTAAGCCATATCGCGGTGACCATGGAGATCGAACCGAACCTGCTTGCCGATGTCGGGCGACGCCTCCGGGCGCTGCGTGCGGATCAGGACCTCACGCTTGAGCAGCTTGCCCGCCTCACCGGGATCAGCGCGCCCGCGTTGTCGCTGATCGAGACGGGCAAGCGCGATGCCCGGCTGACGACGCTGGCGAAGATCGCGGCGGCGCTTCGGGTGCCGATCAGGACCTTGCTGGAGGATCCCGCAGACGCCGTCAGCACCGGTGGCGACGTCCCCGCGGAAGGCTACGATCTCGGGGACTACCTGTGACGCGATCCGTGCCGGTCTGGTTTGATGCGCTGCACGTGGCCGATGTCGAGGTCGCCTCAGATGGCGCGCTCTCGCTGCGCTACGCGGACCGCTGGCGGCAGACGACGGGCGCGTTTCCCCTGTCGGTCACGATGCCTCTGCGCGCGGCCCCGTACACTTCCGAAATCATCTCGCCCTGGCTCGCGAACCTCTTGCCGGAAGAGGAACAACTGCGCAGCCTCACCCGCTCCCTTGGCCTCGATCAGGCCGATGCGCTGGCCATGCTCGAACGGATCGGCGGCGATACGGCCGGCGCGCTTTCCTTCGGGCTGGCCTCCGACCGCAGCCGTTGGGCCTATCGCCCGCTCACCGATCTCTACGACATCGACACCCCCGCCGCAGCGCTCGATCGCCATTTCGAGGATCTCGGCAGCCGCCCGTTCCTCGTCGGGGAGGAGGGCGTGCGGCAATCGCTGGCCGGCGGCCAGAAGAAATCCGCGCTGGCGGTGCTCGATTCCGATGGCAGGCCGGTGCTGCGCCTGCCCGAACCGGGAGATGTCCTGGCCGTCCCCCTGCACGGCGCGCCCTCGACCCTGATCGTGAAGCCGGACAACCCCAACCTGCCCGGCATCACCGAGAACGAGGTCTGGTGCCTTCGGATGGCCGCGGCCCTGGGGTTGCAGGCCGCGCAGGCGACCATCCTGCAAGCCGAGGGTCGCAGCGCGATCGCTGTCCTGCGCTATGACCGAAGGCTCGGTCGCCAGGGCCAGCTGGTGCGCCTCCACCAGGAAGATTTCGCGCAGGCCAACGGCCTGCCCCCGGGCCGAAAATACGAGCGCAGCACGCTGCCCGGGCTCGATCTGAGAACCCTTCTCGAGACCGGGCGGCATGTCAGCGCGCGCGATGCGCTGGCCTTGCTCGATCAGGTCATCTTCAACAGCCTCGTCGCGAACACCGACGCGCATGCGAAGAACTATTCGCTGATCCTGCCGCTTGCCGAGCCACCCCGTCTCGCGCCCCTCTACGATGTCTCGTCGGTGCTGGCCTGGCCCCATGTGGCACAGGCCTTCGCCCAGAACATCGCGGGCAAGAAGCGTACGGCCGATGGCATCGCGGGTCGGCATTGGGAGGCGATCGCCAGCGAGATCGGCTATCGCCCGACCGATGTCCGGAACCGTGTACAGGAGCTTGTCGATCGCCTGGTGGCCAACCGCGTCGAGCTCACCGAAGAGGTCGCAGCCTTGCCGGGTGCAATTGCAGGATATGTCGCGCAGACTGCGGAGCATGTCGAGGCCAATGCGCTCCGGATCGCCGGGCGCCTCTAGGGCGCGGGCTCACCATTGACGATAAGGTTTTCTGACGGGCCGGTGTCTTCCGAGTGGCGCTATTGTTTTTCCGGGACGGACGGGTCACACCAGACGTCGCCGCCGCGCAAGTATCTTGCCTCAGAAGAGCTCAGGTTGCGACCGCGGCAGGCAAGGTCCGCGCCAACAGGCGTTTCAGGGCTTCGATATGCGCATGCGCAGGGCCGGTGACATCCAGTGTCGCAACCTGGAGGGTCTCTGCGGCGCCGTCGCTGGCGATTGCGTAGCGGGTACAAATCGGCTCGGGTGGCAAATCACCGTGGTGTGGATAGAGCAGCATGACCTCCGGGCAGCGGTAGAGCTGGCTATAGGCCATCAATTGATACACGTCGGCCTGGCTGACACCCTGCTTCGGGTCGTCAAAGCGCGGCGCCATCCTTTTCCATTTCGTGTCGATGACGAGGACGGTTCGATCCCCCTGCCGGATGATGAGGTCCGGCTTGGTCCGAAACCGGCCCGCACCCGCTTCGAACAGGCAGTCCCGGTGCCCGCCTTGCGCTGCGACACGGTAGCTGCTTCCGGCCAGAGCACGGGTGACCAGTCTGGCAACGTATTGCTCGAACAAGGCATTCATCTCGAACAAGAGAGCATGACCATCCACAGCCCCGGCACTGGTCTGCTGATGCCGATCGCCAAGCAGGAGCCGCGCGAAGGAAAGAAGCTCGCGCCACCGCTGATTGGTCCGATCCAGTATGATTTGGTCCCATCGCAGCGCAGGGACGGGAACTTCGGTCACATCCGCATAGGCAAAGCCCAACTCGCGCAGGATACGCTGGTTGTCGGGGGCCTGAGCCACACGCTGCAAACGGGTCACGGCGGCGCGCATCACCTGATTGAGCGCAATGTCAGAGGACAAGTCATCATAGCGACAGGCCAGCTTTTGCGGCGCCACCGCATGGCGTGAAAACTGCCGGGTGACATCGAGCCTGCCGCGCAGGGCAGGGAGGTCGTCTGCGTGATCCACATACCGGCGCGGCAGTCCCATGCGCACAGCTTCCATCAGGCGCGCACAAAACAGCCGGATCAACAATTCCAGAATGGTGTCCTTCTGCCATCCGAGCTGGGCCAACGATCCGGCATCGATGCGCAGATCGTGAACCACCGCCAGCATGTGGATCAGGCGGCGGCGAAGGGCTTCGTTTGTGGTCTCGTGTTCTCCCAGGCCCTCGATCTTCGGGAGGATCTCCAGCTGACAGCCCGGCGCGGCAATCACGCCGACCACGCCGCGCGCCCGCAACCCTTTGCGGCCGTGTTCGAGCACGCCTTCGCCGCCACGCCCCGCGAAGCTCGAGCGCGCCGCAACGGCGGCAATCCGATCAGCCTCGGTAAGCGGAATGGTCGTCTCGTCATCGCCGTGGCCGATGCGCTGCCATTCGCGGAGCGTGCGGCGGATCATGAGCCGAGAAGCCGCGCGTAATCGAAGCCGTCTTCGCGCACGTCCCACCGAAAGCGCGGCATCGCTTCACCATTGTCGAACCCCGGAGGTGCCTTCAGGACGGACCTGTTCAGAAAGCCGCCCTCTATCGGCCCGTCATGCATTTCCAGATCGCCCAGCACCGCGGCGATCTTGCCCCAGTCTTCGAAGAAGTACTCGGCGAGTAGCGGGATCACCTTGTGCCGCATGACCTCGTCCACATCCGCGCGGGTGTCGCAGCCGGTGAAATAGGCATGCCCGATCTGGTGATCGCGATCGTAGAGATACTCGATGCGTTCATTGATGATCGTCAGAAGGGTCGGCAGATCAATGCCGGTGCGGGCCGCGGCGTCCT
>PFEX01000062.1:0-20069 GCA_002783145.1 Rhodobacteraceae bacterium CG17_big_fil_post_rev_8_21_14_2_50_65_11
TTCTCGATATCTTCAGCCGCCGCGTCGTCGGCTGGCGCATCGAGCACGCCGAAAGTGCCATTCAATTCAAAGCACTCTTCCAGGGGCGTTGTTGCGTAACTCACGCCTGAGGGATGATTGCCCCTTTCCCCGTCAGCATCAGGCCATGCGAACGATCTCGGCCGTTCCGAGGGCCGAGAAGCGGTTCATCAGTGCGATGCGGATCTGGATTTCGGCGGTCTGGGTCTCTTGCAGCGATGCGTTCACCGAAAGCCTTGAGGCACCGCATCTTCGCCTCGATCCGGCTTCGGACATGGTATCCTGTCCAGCGTTTCCAGAACGCCCTGCCATAGTGCCGGGTTGCGCGCAGGGTTTCGTTTCGGGCGATTGCTGCCGGGCAGTCCTCTTTCCAGGGCCGACCGTTCTTCCGGATCGGAATGATCGCCATACCTTTTCGTCGGATCGCAGACCGGCGGCAAATCCGCCGCCATCGCCTACACCCTGATCGAAACCGCCAAACTGAACGGCGTCGATCCACAAGCCTGGCTCGCCGACACCCTCGTCCGAATTCCAGACCACAAGATCACCAAGGTCGATGGCCTGCTGCCCTGGAACGCGCGCTAACCGCGGTCAGACCGGACGCTTACTGTCGTCGGGTCGGAGGGCGGCTTCAAAGCCGATGACGAGATCTGCGAGGCGGGAGAAGCCGCGCCATAGGACACAAAACCCGGAACGCTGGTCAGGCAAAACCCGCAACTGGCAACCCGCCGGACCCGTTTGGCTCAACCCCGAAACCGGAATCAGCGCTCCTGAAATCAGAGACGTCGTATGAAATCAGCGGACAACTTCGTTGACAAACACCGCCACCCACGTTCCCATAGTATGCGGTGGCTACGCCCCATTGCTTCTTCGCTTGTGCGGTGACGGCAGAGCATGAAGCGGCGGGCTGTTCGCAGCTCGTCAGGGACTACGCGACGAGTTCCTTCAGAGCGATTGATTTGCGCGGCGTAGGCTCACGGCATCAGGGCGTCGGTGTTCTTGCCTATCCCCAAAGCACGGTCGGGCAGATGCGCACCAATTGTTTGGTCACGGACAACCGAGACGTGCCTATACCATCGGGGCAATGGTCAGGACACGGAGACGCCCGACAATGGGAAGTGTGAAGATTGAGCTGCGCGGCGATCTGGCCCGCGTGATGATTGACAACCCGCCGGTGAATGCACTGGGGCAAGCGGTGCGGCAGGGTCTCTTGCAGGCCGCTGTTGATCTGGCGGGCAGGGCAGGGGTCAAGGCGGTGGTGCTCGGTTGCGCCGGGCGCAGTTTTGTTGCCGGGGCGGATATCCGTGAGCTGGGCAAACCGCCTGCCGAACCCTTCCTGCCCGATGTGCTGGCGGCGATCGAGGCGGCACCTGTGCCATGGGTCGCGGCGATCCACGGCACGGCACTGGGCGGCGGGCTGGAAGTGGCCATGGCCTGCCATGGCCGCGTTGCCGGGGCGCAGGCGAAGCTGGGCCTGCCCGAGGTCACCCTTGGCATCATTCCAGGTTCGGGCGGCACCGTGCGGTTGCCGCGGCTGGTGCCGATGGCCGAGGCGATTGCGCTGGTTACCTTGGGCAAACCGATTGGGGCGGGGCAGGCGCTGGCGATCGGCCTGATCGACCGTCTGACCGAGGCAGATGTGATTGCCGCGGCAGAGGCACTGGCGCTGGAACTGGTGGCGCAGGGCGCTCCGCACCCGACCCTCGCGCGCGATCTGCTGGCGGGCGCTCCGATCGACTGGGCCGCCGAGGAGGCCGCCTTGCGCAAGCGCAGCCGGGGCGCGGCGGCACCATTGGAGGCGCTCGCCGCCTTGCGCCTTGCAGCCGAGGCGCCGGCACCCGAGGCGATGGCGGCCGAGCGGGCGCGGTTTCTGCGGCTGGCGGCCTCGCCAGAAGCGGCGGCGCTGCGGCACATCTTCTTTGCCGAACGCGCAGCGGGCAAAGGCTTGCGGATCGACGGCGCGGTGCCCGCCGATCTCGCGCGCGTCGGCGTGATCGGGGGCGGCACGATGGGGGCGGGCATTGCCACGGCGCTGCTTTTGTCGGGGTCCGCCGTGCATCTGATCGAACGGGATGCCGCTGCTGCGACCGCCGCGCGCGGGCGGGTGGCGGACACCATTTCGGGCAGTGTGAAACGCGGCGCGATATCGCAGCAACAGGGCGATGCGGCGCTGGCGCGGCTGAGCACGGGCGAAGACTACGCAGCACTTGCCGATTGCCCGCTGGTGATCGAGGCGGTGTTCGAGGACATGGCCGTCAAGCGACAGGTATTCGAGCGGCTGGATGCGGTGATGCCGGCTGATGCCATCCTTGCCACCAATACCTCCTATCTCGATGTCAACGTTCTGGCCGCCGCCACCCGCGATCCGTCGCGCATTCTGGGGCTGCACTTCTTCTCACCCGCCCATGTGATGAAACTGCTTGAGGTGGTGCGTGGTGATGCGACCGGTTCGCGTGCGCTGGCCACCGGGGCGGCATTGGCGCGGCGTCTGGGCAAGGTGGCGGTGGTGGCCGGGGTCTGCGACGGCTTCATCGGCAACCGGGTGATGGCCGCCTACCGGCGCGATTGCGAATTCATGCTGGAGGAAGGCGCGCTGCCGCAGCAGATCGACGCCGCGATGGAGGCGTTCGGCTTTGCGATGGGCATTTACGCCGTGCAAGACATGAGCGGGCTAGACATCGCCTGGGCACAACGCAAGGCCCGCGCTGCAACCCGCCCGGCATCCGAGCGCTATGCCCGCATCGCCGACCGGCTCTGCGAGGCGGGGCGGCTGGGACGCAAGACCGGCAAGGGCTGGTATGATTACGCGGGCGGCAGCGCCCGGCCCGACCCCGATGTGGAACGGATAATCCTCGATGAAAGCGCACGCGCGGGCCGGACCCGGCGCGCCTTTTCCGGCGACGAGATCATGGCCCGCGTCCTGCGCATCATGCAGGCCGAGGGGCGGGCGATTCTGGCTGAAGGCATTGCTGAAAGTGCTGCCGATATCGACGTGGTAATGGTCACCGGCTACGGCTTTCCGCGCCACAAGGGCGGGCCGATGTTCATGGCAGCGGCGGGGTAAGGCAGGCGCTTTCGCCTGCATGGCCGGATCAGCCGGGCTTTACCGGAACCGGCCGCCCGTTGTCATCCAGCGCGACAAAGGTGAAATTCGCCTCGGTGACCTTCTCGCTTCGCGTGCTGGCGCGGGGGCGGCGCCAGGTATCGACATGGATCGTCATCGAGGTGCGGCCGAGCCGAATCAGCGTTGCATAGAGCGAAACCTCGTCGCCCACCTTGACCGGGCGATGAAAGATCATCGCATCCACGGCAATTGTGGCGCTGCGCCCTCCCGAGGTCATCGCCGCCACGCTGCCTGCTGCAAGGTCCATCTGGCTCATCAGCCAGCCGCCGAAAATGTCGCCGGATGGGTTGGTATCAGAAGGCATCGCGATGGCGCGGATGGTGGGGCTGCCCTGTGGCGGTGGGTCTTCGCGGCTCATGGTGGTCCTTTTGGTCGGTTCGGTTTCGGTCTTTCGTCGCTGCAATCTACTGCAAGCCGGACATTTCTGAACCCGACTATCCCTATGGGCACGACCAATCTTGACCCTGCACAGGGATGCGCTCGACCGTGCCCGGATCAGCGTCACCGGCGCGTCTCTGACCGGTCGATCAGCCGCACGACCCACGGGATATTCGGCATGAACAGGAAGATCCGGGTCAACTGAATGGCTGTGACAAGCGCAACCTCGGTGCCAAGATACTTGGCCGTCAGCGCCATTTCCGTAACCCCGCCGGGGGCTGCACCCAGCACCAGCGTTTCCCAAGGGTAGCCGCCGAGATGCGCCAGCCCCAGCGCCACGGCCGAGATCAACACCAGAAGCGCCAACGCCGAAACCGAGGTGACCAGAATGCGGCCGTCGCCAGCGGCGAACAGTTCGCGCCGGAAGACGCTGCCCAGCCAGGTGCCAAGCGCAATCTGCGCCAGCGCCATCACCAGCGGCGGAAAGGGTGGCAACTGCACCCCGATGGCGGTGGTCGCCGCAGATGCCGCCAGCGCCCCCAGAAAGAACGGGTTCGACAGCCGCAGCAGGCGAAACACCAGCGCCCCGGCTACGGCGAGCGCCGCCAGTGCCAGATGGCCAATGGCGAAACCCTGCGCAAGGCCAGTGGCGGAACGGTCGGGCATTCCGTCCACCAGATAGATCGACATCGGCACCAGAAACACGATCATCGCAATTCGCACCGTCTGCGCCAGCACCACGGGGGCCGGTGCGATCCCCAGACGTTCCGCAATCACCGCGGCCTCGACCGGGCTGGTCGGAAAGGTGCTTACAAAGGCCTGTGCCAGCCGCATGCCGGTTGCGCGCGCCAGCACGATGGCAACCAGACTGGCCAGCACACCGCTCGCCACCGCAAGCCCCACGATCATCGGTGCGAGCTCGAGCAGCGAGGCAAACGCGGTGGGCGTGAAGGTCAGGCCCACCTGTGCCGCAACTGTCATCTGGCCAACAGGCCGGGTGCGCACCGGCACCTTGAACCGTGCCAGCCCGCTCACATAACACCCGGCGCTCAGCACCAGCGGCCCAAGCATCCATGGCAGCGGCAGGCCGCCGGTCTTGAAGACCCAGCCCGCCGCCGCCGCCGCCGCATAAAGCGGCGTAAGCAAGGCCACCGTTTGCAGATTGGCTTTCATTCAGATCCCCGACTCGAGAATGAACCCGGCCAATACGGCGTTGAATGCTTGGGAGCACTCGACATTGATCGAGTGCCCGCCCAGAAGATCGGCAATTGTAATCTGCGGATGCGCCAGCGCCAGCCAATTTCGCGAAGGTTGAAATCTGCGCTCCATGGCACCGTTGATCAGCAGGCAAGGGCATTGCAACTGCCCGAGGCGATGCCGCACTGACAGGCGCGGGATCGCCTCTTGCTGGTACAAGGCCACAGTTTCGGCGGTGGCGCGATCGGCCTCTTCAGCCAGCGCCACCCTGAACTCTGGCGCAAAGCGACGGGCATGGGCAGGGTGATAGGGCATCGCGCGCACTGCCTCGGCACCACCGGCGCGGATGCGCGCGGCAAGCGCGGCTTGCGCGCGCAGGTCTTCGTCGCTCCACACTTCGCGAAGCGCTGCATTGCCATTGGTGAAACTGACCGTCAGGCAGGTGTCGGGATGATCCAGCGCATAGCGCAGTGCGATCCCGGCCCCGAAGCTTGCGCCGCAAACATGCCAGCGGGCGATGGCGAGTTCGCGGCGCAAGAGATCGAGGCCCGCAACCAGAGCTTCAGGCCGCGCATCCTCCGGGCGCGCTGGTGGAACCGAGGCGCCATGCCCTGGCAGATCGACCCGAATCAGCCGAAACTGCTGCGAAAGCGCCGCATTGGGCAGCCATTGCAGGGAACTGGACAGCAACCCGTGAACCAGCAAAAGCGCAAGTTTTTTGTCTTCCGGATCGGCTTCAAAGGCAAGCGGACTTGGTGTTTTCACTTGCCGGGCCGCTGCGAGAAACTGCGCCCGAAAATGCCTTCGGCGATGCGGTTTTTCATGATTTCGACCGATCCCCCCGCGATCATCCAGCCACGGGTGCGGCGCAGGCAATACTGCGAAGTGCTCTCTTCCGAAAAGCCGAGCGCGCCCATCACCTGAAGCGACTCGTTGGCGGCAAAGAACCCCGCCTCATTGCAGGCGAGCTTCGCCAGTGCGGTATCTTGCGCCGACGGCAAGCCGTCGCCCGCGTTGACCGCCGCGCGCATCAGCAAAAGCTGCGCGCCCTCCAACCGCACCGCCATGTCGGCGAATTTCCATTGCAGGCCCTGAAACTCGCAAAGCGCGCGGCCGAACTGTTTGCGGGTCAGCGCATGTTCGCGCGCCAGATTGAGGGCGTGCCGCCCTACCGCCACCGCGCGCGCCGCATTGCCCAGCCGCTCGACGTTGAAGCCCATGATCTGCTTTCTGAATCCGCCGTGCCCTAGCACCACGTTCGCCGCCGGAATGCGGACATTGTCGAAGTAAAGCTGGGCCCAGTCCTCGCCGTTCATAAAGGCGGTCGGCTGGCCAACGGTCAAACCCGGAGTGCCCTTTTCGATCAGTACCGAACCGATCCCGTCCAGACCTGGCCCGAAGCGGACATAGACCAGAAACACCTCGGCCTCGGCGCTGTGGGTGCCGAAGATTTTGGTGCCATTGACGATGAAATCATCGCTGTCGGGCGTGGCGCTGGTGGTCAGTTCCGTTACCGCCGACCCGGCCTCGGGCTCTGTCATGCCGAGCGAAATCACCGCACGCCCGGCGAGGATCGGCCCAAGGTAGCGCTCCTTTTGCGCCGGGGTGGCATATTCCGCGAAGGTGCGGACGGGGCCGAAGTTGCCCGCCTGAATCACATCTGCGCTGCGCGGGCAGGCCTCGGCCACCTCCTGTATCGCGATGATCGCATCGACCAGCGAGCCACCCATGCCGCCGCTGGTCTCGGGCAGGGCGATGCCCATCAGCCCAAGCTCGGCCATCCGCCGCGCCACGTCCCAAGGGTAGCCCGGCTCGCGCGCGCGCCGCGCCGCATGGGGGGCCAGTTCCGCCTGCGCAAAACGGCGCACGGTATCGCGGAACATGGTCTGTTCTTCAGTAAACAGGAAATCCATGTGACACACCATTCAGAAAAGGTAGCCCAAGTCTAGTGAGCGCCGCGGACAGGATGAACCGACCTAAAGTTTGGCGAGCCGGGATGATCGGTTTGGGTGGGCTGCGCTGAGGTCGATGTTTGCGCTCTGGCTGAAACGGTCAGATCGAACGGCGGGCCTTGCCCAACAATTTGTTAGTTTAACACTGCCAGTGCAGCGCCGACAGTGGACAGCATGCACCGGAGGAGTTTGTCCATTCGGACACGACGGGAGGACTGCATGACCGAGATGACCGAGCCTGGCCACGCATCGCGGCCAGCGACGCGCAAATTGCGCATGCCGATGTGGATTGGCGAGTTGCTGGGGTCCGGAGCACTGCTTTGGGTGTTCTGGGATTATCTGCAGCAGGCACGGGCGCTACGACGGCCTTTGAACCCCGCCGACATCGGGGCTGGCGGGTTTCCCGGCCTGTTGGCATCGGTGGCGCTGGTCGCACTAGTCCTGCTCATCGGGCTGGTTGTCTACCGGCGGATGATGGCGCGGAACGAGGCCAGCCTGATCATCCCGCGACCGGTCTTTGTCGTGCTGACAATGGCGCTTCTGGTCGGGCAAGCGATCCTGTTCGACCGGATCGGCGCGATGGTCTCGGTCGCCGGGTTCTCGCTTGCGATCCTGCTGGCCTGTGGCGAGCGGCGCCCGCTGCATCTGGTTGGCGTTCCCTCGGCACTGACCGCCTTTATCTACGTCGTTTTCACCGTGGCGCTTGGCGTCAGGCTGCCCTGAGGAGACCGGAATGTTCGAGAATCTTGCGCTTGGCTTTGCGTCCTTCGCTGATCCCATGGTGTGGGCGTCGGCGTTTGTCGGGGCGTTCATCGGCTACCTGATCGGCGCGATCCCCGGCCTTGGCCCCAGTCTTGGCATCGCCCTGCTGATCCCCTTCACCTACGGCATGGACCCGGTGGTTTCGATCGTCGGGCTGGTCGCGCTTTATGTGGCGGCGGAGTATGGCGGGGCGATTTCGGCGATCCTGATCAACTCTCCCGGAACCGCGGCGGCAGTGGCCACGGCCTGGGATGGCTATCCCTTGACCAAGGCCGGTCGTGCAGGCGAAGCGCTGACGGTTTCCATCGTCTCATCCGGCATGGGCATCATCATCTCGACAGCGTTTCTGGTGGCGACGGCCGTGCCGCTTTCGGAATTTGCCCTGCGCTTTGGCCCCGGCGAGTATTTCGCGCTGGCACTGGTTGGTCTTAGCCTTGTGTCCGGCCTCTCGACCGGGTCGCCGCTCAAGGGGGCAGTGGCCATGTTCCTGGGGTTGGCGCTGGCGACAGTGGGTCTGGATGTGCAGACTGGGGTGCCACGCTTTACCGCAGGCAACCCGGAATTCTTCGAGGGTCTGCCGCTGGTGCCGATCCTGCTCGGGCTTTACGCCCTGACCGAGGTTCTCGTCATGATCGAGGATGGTGCCGCCGCCAAGACCAAGAGCGTGCCGATCAAGAAGCTTTTGGCGGTGCCGATGGGCACCTTGCTCGGGCTGAAGATGGTGATCGCGCGCAGCTCGACGATCGGCTATATCATCGGGGTCATACCGGGTGCCGGTCCGTCGATCGCGGCCTTCCTTTCCTATGCCGTCAGCAAGAAACTGTCTGACAAGCCTGAGACTTTTGGCCACGGCGCTCTCGAAGGGCTTGCCTCCTCGGAATCCGCCAATAACGCGGCCGTGCCGGGGTCGCTGGCCCCGCTTCTCGCGCTGGGTATTCCGGGATCTGCCACGGCAGCCGTGATGATCGGCGCACTTATGGTGCAGGGTATTCAGCCGGGCCCGCTTCTGTTCACCAAGTCTCCCGAGATTCCCTATACGATCTTCGCTTCGCTTTGGATCGGCGTTCCGATCATGGTGTTCGTTGGCCTTGCGGGAGCGCGTATCTGGGCGAAAGTGGCCGATATTCCGCGGCCTGCAATTGCGGCAATCGTGACGGGTATCTGCTTCGTCGGTGCCTATGCGTCCAGCAATTCGATGTTTCCGATCTATGTGATGGTTGTAGCTGGCCTGGTTGGATATGTGCTGCGCAAGCTGGAATTTCCTTTGGCCCCGGTGATTCTTGCGCTGGTGCTGGGCGAAATGATGGAAATCAACTTCCGCCGAGCGCTGATTACGACCCGGGGCGACTGGGCGGTGTTCTATTCATCCCCGATGACGGTGATCCTGCTTTTGGTCGCGGCTTTGGCCTTTCTACTGCCGGCTTTCGGCGCGCTGCGGGGTCTGGTCCGCAAGCGGCGGGCGACCTGACCAAACGAAACATGCGGCATAGCCTGAGCAACACTCAGTTCAAACCGCGCCCGCGATATCCGACAATGGGTCCATGGACACGGACCGGCTTGACCGGTCAAGAACGGGAGGAACAACTTGATGAAAATCTGGAACTTCAAAACGGCATTGGTGGGCGCAGCCTGCGCAGGTGTGCTCAGTCTCGGGCTGGCAGGCCCCGCCGCGGCGCAGGAGGGCTGGAAGCCGACCGGCCCGGTGAACTTCGTGATGCACACCAAGCCGGGCGGCGGCACCGATGTGATGATACGCTCGCTGGCACATTCGCTGGAACCGATGATCGGCCAGACGGTGGTGGTGGTGAACGCCCCCGGCGGCGGCGGCGCCACGCAAATGGCAAAGGTCGCTGCTTCGGCACCTGACGGGCTTACGCTGGCGGTCAACACGGTGAGCCATTTCACCTCGATGCTGACCAACCTCAAGGGCACATTTGCCCCGGAAGACTTCGAATGGATCGCGCTGATGCAGGTCGATCCGATCCTGTTCTTCGCGGCAAAGGAATCGCCGCTGAAAGACATGAAAGACCTGGTCGAGCTTGCACGCAGCAAGGAAGGTCAGATCAACATCGGCGGCTTCGGGCCGGTCGGATCGATGCAGAACATCGGCATGTCCATGCTGGAACAGGCTGCGGGCGTCAGGTTCAACTGGGTCGCCTTCGAATCCACCCCCGACATCATCGCGGCGGTGCTAGGTGGCCACGTCGATGTAGGCGTCGCCAACCTCGGCCCGGTGATCGAATATTTCGCGGCCGATCGCCTGAAGGGGCTGGGCGTGCTCGGCGACAACCGGCTGTCGAGCGTGCCTGACATGCAGACCTTCGGCGAGCAGGGCTACACCGTCGATACCAGCTGGCTGCAGGTGCGCGGCGTGTTCGGGCCCAAGGGCATCGACCCGGCGCTGCAACAGCAGATCGCCGATGCGATCTTCAGGGCGATGGAGGCCGAAACCTATCAGACCTACGCCCGCGCCGCCGGGGTCGAAGATGGTGCCTTTGGCCCGGTGGAATACACCGCGTTCGTTAAGAACATCATGACCATCGCGGAAGAGCAGCTCGGCGCGGCCGGTCTTCTGACGCAATGATCGCCCGGCCCCGCCGCAGAACCTGCGGCGGGGCCATTCAGTCCAGCGGACAGGACGCGGCTATGACCAAAGCATTCTCGGGCCTCAGAGTGATCGACACGACGCATGTCCTCGCCGGCCCCTTTGCCAGTTATCAGATGGCGTTGCTCGGCGCTGAGGTCATCAAATTGGAAGACCCGAACGATCCGGATCAGGCCCGGCTACAAGGCACCGACCGCGCGCTGGTGCGCAAGGAAATGGGGGTGGCCTTCCTGTCGCAAGCCGCTGGCAAGAAGACACTGGCGCTGGACCTGAAAGCCGACGCCGGGCGTGACGCGCTAAAGCGCCTGATCGCAACGGCGGATGTCTTTGTCGAAAACTACCGCCCCGGCGCCTTCGACGCGCTTGGCCTCGGCTATGCCGATCTGGCAGCGATCAATCCGGGGCTGATCTATTGCTCGATCTCGGCCTTTGGCAGCACCGGGCCAAAACGCACGGCGATCGGCTATGACGGTGTTATCCAGTCCTATTCCGGCATCATGGACATGACCGGCGCGGGCGACGGCAACCCGCAGAAATGCGGTGCCCCGGTGGTCGATTACGCCACCGGCATGACGGCGGCCTATGCAATTGCGGCGGCGCTCTATCAGCGCGACCGCAATGGCGGGCAAGGCCAGCATATCGACGTGTCGATGCTAGAGGTGGCACTGACCCTGCAGACCTCGCATGCGACCGATTACCTTCAGTCGGGCAAGGCACCCAAGGCAAAGGGCAACAGATATGCCTTTGCCACGATCGGCATGTATCAGGCATCCGACGCCCCTTTGATGATCGCCGCCTCCAACCTGCGCCAGCAGCGCCGGCTCTGGATTGCGCTCGGGCGCGAGGATCTGGTCAAGACCAACAACTTCGACCGGATCGACATGGCCGCCGAAGAACGCGCAGCCCTGACCGAGATCGTTGGCACGATGACGGCGGAGTATTGGGAGCAGTTCCTCAATGAACGCCGCATCCCCGCTGCCCGCGTGCGCCGGATGGACGAGGCGCTGTCAGACCCGCAAACAGCGGCACGCGGTCAGATCCTGAGAGTTTCTGACCCGGCGGGCCATGTCGAGGGCTTGCGTATCCTGTCATCCGCCTTTCGCATGAGCGGCTGCGAGACCGGCACTACGCTGGCACCACAACCCGTGGGCGCACAGACCACCGAGATTTTGCAGGAGGTCGGGCTGAGCACGGCCGAGATCGAGGCGATGCTGCAATCGGGCACCGCGCGTCAGGCGGCGCGCGTCAAGACGGAGGCGGCAGAGTGACCGACAACCCGCTTTTGCGTTTGGCAGGCCTCGCCGCCGATTGGCACGACCGACCGTTTGACGCGGCGGTGACAGCGGCGGTGCGCAATGCCACGCTGGACTGGTTTGCCACCACTTTGCCCGGCACCCAGCGCGCCCCGGCCAGCTTGATGGCGGCGGCCGATCTGGGGGTGGGAAGCGGCGGCGGCCGGGCAATCTGTTATGTGGACGGTTATCAGACAAGCCCCCGCCGCGCCGCCTTTCTGAACGGCACCGCAAGCCATACGGTCGAGTTCGATGACATCTACCGCGACGGTGGCTATCACCCCGGATCGCCCACCATCGCCGCGGCCCTTGCCGTGGCGCAGGACCGCGGCCTTTCGCGCGAGGCATTCGACCGCGCGGTGATCGGCGGTTACGAGGCGGGCTGCCGCCTCGCCAGCGCCTTGCAGCCTGGCCATTACGAATATTGGCACATCACCGGCACCGTGGGCACCATCGGCGCTGCAGTTGCCGGGGCCATGCTGCTGGGGCAGGGGCGCGACGGGATCGCCCATGCCATCGCCATTGCCACCAGTTTCGCGGGCGGCCACCAGCAGAACCTGCAAGGGCAGAGCATGGTCAAGGCGATGCACTCCGGCCATGCCGCCGATGCGGGCCTGTTGGCCGCCTATGCCGCCGCTGCAGGCGCCACCGGCGCGCTCGACAGCCTGCACGGGCCGTTGGGCTACGCAATGGCGACCGGGGCGGGCACGGGCAACTGGGACCTGGCGTTCGAGGGCGCGGGCGACTGGACCCCGATCAGCCGCATGACGGTCAAGCTGCACGGCTGCTGCGGGCACATCTTCCCCGCACTCGACGGGCTGGCCGCGCTGATGGCCCGGCACGGCATCAAACCCGACCAGATCGCGACGATCCATGTCGAGGGCTATGGCGCAACCAAGACCATCTGCGACCGGCCCGACCCGCAATCGGCACAAGAAGCGCGGTTCAGCCTGCAATATTGCCTCGCCGCGCAGATGATCCTTGGTTCGGTGCGGCTGGCGGCGATGGAGCCAGAGGCCCTTGGCGACCCGCGCATCCGCGCGTTGATGCCGATGATCACCGTTTCCCGCGCCGAAGATCTGGCCGCCGAATACCCGCGCCGCCGGATGGCCCGGTTGCAGGTCCGCCTGACCGACGGGCGAACCATCGACCATTTCCAGCCCACCCGCCACGGCGACCCCGACGATCCTGCCAGCCGGACCGAACGGATCGCCAAATTCCACGAACTGGCGGGCCCGGTGCTTGCCCCCGGCGAGGCTGACCGGCTGCGCCGGATCATTCTCGAAAGCGATGAACTGCCCGGCACGCTGACCCCTGCCCCCGAGGCGCGCGAAAAACATGAGGACCTGACGACATGAACGCCAATGCCAAGACCCCCGAATTCATCGCCATTTCCCATGCGAACGGCATCGCCACCATCACGCTCAACCGCCCCGATCTGCGCAACGCCATCAACGACACGATGCGCGCCGAACTGATCGAGGCCTTTGGCGAAGCCGACCGCGACCAGGCGGTGCGGGCGATCATTCTGACCGGGGCGGGCAAGGGGTTCTGCTCGGGCGGCGACATCGGCGGCATGCGCAAACGGCTTGATGCGCCGCAGGGCGAGGTGGCCTTCAACGGCTGGAAGCGCCAGCGCAGCACGCACAAGGGGGTGGCCGCCATACATGGCGTCAGCAAACCGGTGATTGCGGCGGTCAATGGCGCGGCCTTCGGCCTTGGTCTCGACATGGCCCTGGCCTGTGATTTCATCATCGCCGCCGAAGGTGCCAAGCTTTCGATGAGCTTCATCAAGCGCGGTCTCGTGTCGGACGGGGGCGGCATGTATTTCCTGCCCCGCAGGGTCGGGCTGACGCGCGCCAAGGAATTGATCTTTTCTGCCCGCGTAGTGGAAACCCCCGAGGCGCTGGCGATCGGTCTGGTTGACCGTGTGGTTGCCCCCGATGCCTTGCTGGCCGCCGCGCAGTCCTGGGCCGAGGAACTGAGCTTTGGCTCGCCGACCGCCATTGCGCTTTCGAAAGAGATTCTCGACAAAACCTTCGAGCGCAGCGACGAAGAGATTTTTGCGATGGGGCGGCAGGCGCAGGCGGTCTGCTACACTACGGCCGAACATCGCCAGTCGGTGGTCGATTTCCTGAACAAGACATCGAAGTGAGCCGGACATGAGCGCTATCTCTGCTATTCTGAACCCGAAAAGTGTGGTTGTCGTCGGCGCCTCGAATGATGCATCCAAGCTGACCGGCCGCCCCATCGCGTTCCTGCAAGCGCAGGGTTACGGCGGGGCGATCTATCCGATCAACCCGCGTTACGACGAGATAGCCGGGCTGAAAAGCTATGCCTCGGCCGCCGACCTGCCCGAAGTGCCCGACCTTGCGCTGGTGCTGGTCGGTGCCAACCGGGTGCTAGAGGCGGTGCGCGACCTTGCGGCCAAAGGCACCAAGGCAGCGGTGGTGCTGGCCTCGGGCTTTGGCGAATCCGGGGCCGAGGGCCGGGCCCTTCAGGATGCATTGCGCGACGCCGCCGGGAAAATGCGCATTCTGGGCCCCAACACCATTGGGCTGGTGAACCTGACCGACCGCATCCCCCTGACCGCCAGCGGCGCGATGGAGATGACCGATTTCCCGGTCGGCAAAGTGGCGCTTCTTTCGCAAAGCGGCGGCATCCTCGGCTCGCTTTTGTCGCGGGCCGTGGCGCGCGGGGTCGGCTTTTCCAAGCTGGTGGCGACCGGCAACGAAGCTGACCTGGAAGTGGCGGACTTTCTCGACGCGCTGGCCGATGATGACGCGACGCAGGTGGTGGCGCTCTATCTCGAAACCATCCGCAATGTGAGCAAGTTTCGTGCGGCGGCTGCCAAGGTGATTGCGGCGGGGAAAAGCATCGTGGCCTACAAGGTCGGCCGGTCGGAATCCGGCGCGCGCTCGGCGGTGTCGCACACCGGGGCACTCGCCGGGGCGGACGAGGTCTATGACGCACTCTTTGCCCAGCTTGGCGTGATCCGCGCGCAGACCTTCGCCGACCTGATCGACATTCCGGCAGCACTCGCTCAGGGCCGGGTCATGGCTGGCAAGCGGGTGGCCATCGTCACCTCGACTGGCGGAGCAGCGACGGTGGTGGCCGACAATGTCGGGCTGATGGGGCTCGACATGCCGCCCCCTGACGCCGAGACGGCGGCAAAACTTCTGGCGCTGGAGTTGAAGGAGGCGGCACTTGACCGCAACCCGATCGACGTGACGCTGGCGGGCCTGCGCCCCGATCTTTTCCGCGCGATCCTGCGGATTCTGGCGGAAAGCCCCTCTTATGACGCGATTGTGGTGGTGGTCGGGTCGTCCTCGATCGCCCAGCCCGATCTGGTGGCACAGCCGGTGCTTGAATCGCTTGGTCTGACCGACAAGCCGATTTTGGCCTATGTGAGCCCGGACGCACCGCAGATTGTGCGTCACCTCAATTCCAGCGGCATCCCGGCCTTTGCCGCCCCCGAAAGCTGTGCGTCGGCGCTGGCGGCACTGGTGCCTGTGGCACGACATGAGGCTGGCGCGGCGCGGGCGGTGAAGGCGGTGGACTGTTCCGACATTGCCGTCGGGTCGCTGAACGAGGCCGACGCCAAGGCGCTGTTTGCCCGCTTCGGCGTGCCGGTCACCCGCGAAATGGTGGCTGGCACCGCAGATGACGCGGCAAGGGCTGCGCAGCGCTTTGGCGGCCCGGTGGTCGTCAAGATCCTCTCGAGCGAGATCCTGCATAAATCCGAGGTGGGCGGCGTCGCGCTGAACGTCGCGCCGGGCGATGTCGGCAGGGTCTGCGCCGAAATGCTCAAACGGGTACGCGCGGCGACTGGGGCAAAAGTCGAAGGCTTTCTGGTGCAGGAACAGATCAACGGCGGGGTCGAGATGATCCTTGGCTTCAACCGCGATCCGCAGCTTGGGAATTACCTCTTGCTGGGGGCGGGCGGGGTGACGACCGAGCTTTATCAGGATGTTGCCATCCGCCTCTTGCCTATCAGTCGGCAGGCGGCACGCGGCATGATCGACGAGGTAAAGGCAGCTGCCCTGCTCAAGGGGTTCCGGGGCAAGCCGCTGGCAGACATCGAGGCGCTGGTGGATACCGTTCTGGCTTTTGCCGATATGGTGCAAACGCTGGGTGACAGGCTGGTTGAAGCCGAGATAAACCCGGTCTTCGTGCTGCCCAATGGTCAAGGCGCAAGGGCCGGTGACAGTCTGATCGTGCTGCGCTGACGCAGGCTGGGTCGGTGCGGTTCAGCTTGCCGCCTCGGCCCGAATGGTCGCGCGCATCCAGTCGAGGAACTTCGTCAGCGGGGGCGACGGCGGCACTTGTTTGGGCCAGGTCAGGTAATAGCCCTCGCCGCTGTAACAGACGGTATCGAAGGGGGCGATCAGGCTTTCGGTTTGCAACTGTCGCTTGACCAGTGTCTTGACCGCAAGCGCCACACCACTGTCCATTGCCGCTGCCTCATAGGCCAGCGCCGAGCTTTCAAACCTTATCCCCGGCGTCGGGTCCACATTCGCCCCCGCCCGCTTGATCCACGCCTGCCAGTCGGTCGGCCTCGCCATCGAATGCAGCAGGCGAACCTTGCCCAGATCGTCGGGGTGGCGCAAGTTGTGCTGGCGCTGAAATGCGGGCGAGCAAATCGGGATCAGTTCGACATCCAGCAGTTTTTCGGCATGCAGCCCATCCCAGTCGCCTTTTCCGGCCCGAATGGCGGCATCGAGGTTCTGATTCTCGAAATCCACCGGCGCGATCGAGGAACTGAGCCGAATCTCGATCCGGGGATAGGCATCATGGAAATGCGTCAGTCGCGGGATCAACCAGCGTTGCGAAAAGGTCGTGTAAGACTGGATCGCCAGAATATCGCGGCGGCCCCGGCGCGACACAAGGCGCGTGGCACTCGATATGTCGTTGAAGGCACGGCTGACACCTTCATAAAGCAGCCGCCCCTCATCTGTCAGCTCGATCCCGCGATGCAGCCGCCGGAACAGGATGACACCCAGAAACTCCTCAAGAACCTTGACTTGCCGACTGACCGCCACCTGCGACACGTTCAACTCTTCAGCCGCAAGCGTGAGGCTGCACAGACGTGCCGCGACCTCGAAAGTCCGCAAGGGGTTAAGCGGCGGGAAAGCTGTCTGCATGGGTGCCCGATGCCTCCTCCTGTCCGGTCATCAAACCCTATTCCCGCATGCCTCACAGGAAAAGGGAAAACGTCACGCAGGGGGTCACACGCGCTCCAGCGCGATGGCAATCCCTTGCCCTACACCAATACACATAGCAGAAAGCGAACGTTTGCCACCGGTCAACTGCAGTTCCAGCGCCGCGGTGCCGGTGATACGCGCGCCCGACATACCCAGAGGGTGGCCCAGCGCAATGGCACCGCCGTTCGGGTTTACGCGGCTGTCATCATCGGCAATGCCAAGGGCGCGCAGCGTGGCCAGACCTTGGCTTGCAAAAGCCTCGTTCAATTCGATCACATCGAAATCGGCTTGGGTCAGGCCCAGCCGCGCCATCAGCTTTTGCGACGCGGGCGCGGGGCCAAAGCCCATAATGCGCGGCGCGACCCCCGCCGTCGCCCCGCCCAGAATGCGCGCGATGGGGGTCAGCCCGTGCCGCGCTGCCGCCTCGGCCGACGCCAGAATCAGCGCCGCCGCCCCGTCGTTCATGCCCGAGGCAGTGCCCGCCGTCACCGAACCACCCTTGCGAAACGGTGCCGGCAGGTTTTCCAGTATTTCCAGCGTGGTGCCGGGGCGGGGATGTTCATCGACCGAAACGACCCTCGCTTCACCCTTCCTTTGCGGGATAGTGACTGGTGTAATCTCTCTTGCGAGACGGCCGTTCGCCATGGCGGTACCGGCCTTTTGCTGTGATCGCAGGGCGAACGCATCCTGATCCGCGCGGGAAATGCTGAACTCTTCGGCGACGTTCTCGGCCGTTTCGGGCATCGAGTCCACGCCGTATTGCGCCTTCATCGCGGGGTTGACGAGACGCCAGCCAATGCTGGTGTCATGCAGCTGCATCTGGCGGGAGAAGGCAGTCTCTGCCTTAAGCATGACAAAGGGCGCGCGGCTCATGCTTTCGACCCCGCCGGCGACGATCAATTCGGCCTCGCCTGCCCTTATCGCACGGGCGCCGGTGATTACCGCATCCATTCCCGAGCCGCAAAGCCGGTTTATCGTGGCGCCCGGCACCGTTTCGGGCAGCCCGGCCAACAGAAGCGACATGCGCGCGACGTTGCGGTTATCCTCGCCCGCCTGATTGGCGCAGCCAAAGATCACCTCGTCCACCGCAGCCCAGTCAAAGCCATGCCGTGCCATCAGCGCGCTGAGCGGCACCGCCCCCAGATCATCGGCCCGCACCATCGATAACGCGCCACCCAAACGTCCAATCGGCGTGCGGACATAATCGCAAATGAAAACCTCGGTCATGATTGGTCCTTTCGGGTGGTCAGGTGGCAGGAACAGGCTTTTGGCCGTGGCACATGGGCGTCAGGCCAAAAGCGGTTGAAGCCCGGCGTGCCGCAGGATCGTGGCGGCGACTTCCGAGCGCAGAAAGCGCAGAAACGCGGTCTGGTGATCGGTCGCGGCAGCGGTGGCGGGCGTAGATGCCGCGATCACGGTATAACCTTGCGCGTCGTCGGGCAGCGGGCCGACAACGTCGATCCCGGGCTCCTGTAAAAGTTCGCTGAGCTGTTGCATGCCGATGTCCACCTCGGCAGCGGCAACGGCAGCACCAACCGGCCGGTTGGTGATCGTCTTGCAGCGCGGACCAAGGGTCGCGGCAAGGCCTAGACGCGGAAACAGGACATCGCGCACGAACACCCCGCTGCCCGCCTGCGACAGACCGATGGAACCGGCGGCCAGTAATGTTGCGCTGAGCGCGTCAAGGGACGAAATATCAGGTCGGGGCGCGCCCTCGCGCACGCAGAGCCCCACCATCGAGCGCATAACGTCGATCCGGGCTTCGGGGTTGATCCGCCCGGCAGCGATCTGTTGGTCGGTCAGCGCTGCAGGCAGAAAAACGATGTCGCATCGCTCGCCGGAAGCCAGACGGCTGGTGATTGACGCTGCCGTCGCCCCCGTCGCCGGGCCGAAAGAGGATTCTACCTGTTGACCGGAAACGTGTCTGAACTGATCGGCCAGCGCGCACAAGGTGGGCCGGAATGCCTCGGGGCCAAGGATCCGCAGCCCCATCACAGCTTTTCCAGCAATGCCACCAGAGCCTCCGGGGCATCCACCATCGGGTCGTGTCCACAGTTCTCCATGATCGCGGTCTTCCACGAAGGATCGGCTTGACAGCGTGCCAGCGCGGCGTCGAACCGGGGCTGCGGAAACAGCGGTGCCCGGATGTAGAGCTTGGTTGCCACCCGGTCGCGCGCTCCGGTCAGGTGCAACGGGTCCAGCGACACGCCGATGGGTTGCCGAGTGATCTTTCTGTCTACCCAGACGGCATCTTCGGGGTGCTGGATGCGCAAGGCAGTGCTGTTGGGGCCGGGGCGCGAGACCTCGCCCTTGGCGCGGGCGGCATTGAAGGCTTCGGTCTGCGCCGCGTTCAGAAAATCCATGCCGCGCTGCCCGTCGTCGGGCAGGAAAGCATCGAGATAAACCAGCGCCGAAACCCGTCCCTCGAGCCGCTCCATCGCGCCCGAGACAACCCAGCCCGCGTAGGAATGGCCTACCAGAACCGCATCTGTCAGATCCTCCCATTCAAAGACATTTTCGACGTCGGTGATGTGCGTTTCCAAGGTCACCGAGGCACTCAGGAGATGCGAGCGCTCGCCCAGCCCGGTCAGCGTGGGGGTAAAGACGCGGTGGCCTTTTGCGGCAAGCCGGTCGCCGACGTGGCGCCACACCCAGCCGCCATGACCCGCACCGTGGACAAGGACGAATGTACGTGAATCTGCGGCGCTGGACATCGGAACACTCCTTGACGGGGCCGCATCGCCAGATCAGGCGAGGTCGCGTGAATGATGATTGGCACAGCGCAGATCTGCGCGCCAAGGTTAGGGCCGGGCGTTGCTGGCGATGACCGCAATGCTAGTTCAGCAGGGCCATTTTGAACAGTCGCTCATGCCCAACAAATCGTCAGGCATTGACCAAGCGATCTTCAGGACATGACCACCAGAAGCCGCGTTATCATGTTTGTTCATGGCCGCATCGCCGTTGACTTGCGCGGTTTTTTTTAACAAGGGGGGAACGACATGGCACTTTTTGACATGGGTCGCAGATACGCGGCGGCCTTGGGCATCGGCTGGATGGCCTTGGCCGGTTCAGGTATGGCGCAGGCACAAGACACCGCCAATTGGCCAACGAAGCCAATTGAACTGCTGGTACTGAACGCGCCAGGTGGTGCGTCGGACAGGGCACGAAGTAACGCCGCTGATCGCTGGCCTCGAATTCCCGCTCGATCCGGCTCAACCCCCGGATCGTCGGGGTCGAGACCATGAACACCTTGCGCCGGTGCGAGAAGGTGGTGGTCCGCGCTTCGGCCAGGGTGACCGGATCGCCTTCCTCGTCGGCAGAGGCCGGATAGGCGTCGACCTCATCGAGAAAGATGTAACGCGCGGGCATTGAGCGCAGGCCGGTGGCGCTGTTCGCCCCGGTCAGCACCAGAATGCCGCCGGGGAATTCCTTGGACAGCATCGAGTTGCCCGCGTCGCGTGACCGCGCCGGTTTGACCCGTTCGCGCAGCGCCGGGCTGTCCTCGATCAGCGGATCAAGCCGCCCGCGCGAGGTGCG
>PFEX01000062.1:20180-20682 GCA_002783145.1 Rhodobacteraceae bacterium CG17_big_fil_post_rev_8_21_14_2_50_65_11
CATGAAGCTGATGCGCTGCGCCGGATGGCGAGGGCTGAGCGCGTCCATGATCTCGCGCAGATAAGGCGTCCGCGCCGTCCGGTACCGCCCCGGTTCGGCGCTGGCCCGCGACGACAGCCAGCGATGCTGATCGGCCCATTCCGATACCGTCAGGTCCGGATCGGGCTGCATGCCCCGGCGCCAGGTGCGCAGCAGATCGTCGGCTCCGTCAAAACCGAGGTCGAGGTCGACGGTCAGATCAAGATTGTCCTCAGCCGAGGGAGACTCGGAGGTCTGCGAGGGCAGCGAGCTGTTCTCTGACATGGGTTTCCAGCACCCTCTGCAGGATCGCGGCCTCGATCATTACCGGTTTGCCCGATTGTTTTTCCACCTCCGCTGCCACTTCGGCCGCCATCAACGCCGCCACACGGGCAGGCCAGGTCACCCAGACATCGCGTTCCTGCCGGGCCAACCGGAACACCAGCGCCTCCGCCCGGGCGCGGTCCACCAGCAAGCCCTTTTT
>PFEX01000239.1:0-1106 GCA_002783145.1 Rhodobacteraceae bacterium CG17_big_fil_post_rev_8_21_14_2_50_65_11
TGCTGGATATCGCCGAGATCGACGCAGCCTGGCGGCGCTGCCTGCGGGCGCCGGCGAACCAGTGGAATTAACCGCGCGGCGCGCGGCGCGGCTTGACCTTGGTCAAGGTGGCGGGCATCGCCTCCCTGCTAGACCCGGTTCGAACGGGAGCAACGATAAAGGAGCGCGACATGTCTCACACCCCCCACGAACTGGCCGAGGAATTCCCCGATCAGGTCGACAAGATCCATGAACTCAAGACTGCGGACGCCCATTTCGCCAAGCTGATGGACGATTACCACGAGGTGAATCGTGCGGTGCACCGCGCCGAAACCGGGGTGGAGCCGTTGGAAGATATGGCCGAAAGCGACCTGCGCAAGACGCGCATGGTGCTGAAGGACGAGATCGCGTCAATGCTGGCCAAGGCCTGAGGCAAGCCGCCGATAGCAATCGCTGACGACGCGGCCGGGGCCTCAGGCCTCGGCCGCGGTGCCGGTTTCGCCCGCGCCCGCGCCTTCGACATGGGTCTGGAACCGTTCGAAGAACTGGTCGGCCATCTTGCGCGCGAAGCCGTCGATCAGACGCGAGCCAAGCTGCGCAAGCTTGCCGCCGACCTTGGCATCGACGTCGTAGAACAGCTCCGTCGCGCCGCCCTCGGCGTCCTCCAGCCGGACGTTCGCAAGCCCCTTGGCAAAGCCCGCGACGCCGCCCTTGCCCTCGCCCGAGATAGTGTAGCTTTGGTCCGGCACCACGTCCGACAGCGTCACTTCGCCCTTGAAGGTCGCGCGCACCGGGCCAACCTTCTGCTTGACGGTGGCCGCAAAGCCATCCTCCGGCGAGCCGGTCAGTTCTTCGCAGCCGGGGATGCATTCCTTCAGCACCTCGGCAGAGTTGAGCGCCGCCCATACGGTGGCCCGGTCCGCCGCGATCACGCGGCTGGAATGCATTTCCATGATGTGTCTCCTCCTCCTCGGGTTCAGGCAGTCTGGCCGTGCTGCGCCCCGCGCGTCAACTGTTTCCGGGCGGGGCGCGGTCCTGTCAACGCCCGATTTCGTAGGGTAGGATACCGCGCCGGTCGGGGTCGATGGTCAGGTGACGCTCCAGCGGCGGGACAGATCGCTGGTGGC
>PFEX01000239.1:1151-21782 GCA_002783145.1 Rhodobacteraceae bacterium CG17_big_fil_post_rev_8_21_14_2_50_65_11
CCGAGATCGAGGTCATCGGCATAGACCACCGCCTCGGCGTGCTGCACCTCGCAGCCGAGCCCGATGGCATAGCGCCGTGTCGGCGCGTTGAAGGCGCCGCCGGATTTCGACACGTCGCGGGCCAGGCAGAAATAGCGCACGCCGTCGGGTGTTTCGGCCAGTTGCCGCAGGAAGCGGCCCGGTGTCTCGAACGCCTGGTGCACGTTCCACAGCGGGCAGGCGCCGCCGAAGCGGGCGAATTGCAGCCGCGTGGAGGAATGGCGCTTGGTGATGGTGCCGGCCTGGTCGACGCGCACGAAGAAGAACGGGATGCCCTTGGCGCCGGGGCGTTGCAGGGTGGACAGGCGATGCGCCACCTGCTCGATCGAGGCGCCGAAGCGGATTGCAAGCTGTTCGAGGTCATGGCGTGTCTCTGACGCGGCCTCGGCAAAGCGGGTATAGGGCATCAGAACCGCGCCGGCGTAGTAATTGGTCATGCCCAGCTTGGCGATGGCGCGGGCGGTGTCGGTCTGGAAGCGCGCAAGGTCGAGCGTCGCGTCCAGCAGGCGGCCCTGATCGAGCAGCGCGTATTGGTGCAGAAGCTGGAAGCGCTGCGTTTCGCGGCTGGCACGCGGCGACAGGGTCAGCGTTTTCGTTGCGGCATCGTAGTGGCGCACGGAGGCGCCGTCGGCGGTGCGGATGCTGATCCCCAGATCGTCATAGGCGGCGCGGATCTGCGCGTCGAGCTGGCCACACGCGCGGCCCGCGAAGCGTTCGGCGGCGTGATCCACGGCATCGATGTAATTGTCGCAATAGTGGAAGAAGTCGCGCACTTCCTCCCACGGGCTGGCGGCGACGGGGCCGCCCTCGCGCCCCAGCGCCTCGTCGAGCGAGGCCAGCCGTTCATGGGTCTGGCGATAGGCGCGATGGAGGTCGAGAAAGGCGCGCGCAAGGGCGGGCGCGTTCGACGCGGCAAGCCGCAGGTCAGGCAGGGGTGGCGTGGCCTCGGTGAAGACCGGGTCGGCCAGCGCCTCGCGCATGTCCGAAACCAGACGCTCGGTATCGCCGGAGCCAAGCTCACCGATGTCGAAGCCAAACTCCTGCACCAGCCCCAGCATCACGGTCGAGGATACCGGGCGGTTGTTGTTCTCCATCTGGTTGAGATAGGGCAGCGACACGCCGAGCTTGGCGGCGAAGTCCTTTTGCGTCAGGCCAAGCCGGCCGCGCAACTCGCGCAGCTTCGCGCCGGCATAGAGTTTCTGGATCGCCATGTCTGCCTTCCTGTAGAGTTTGCAAAACGAGTATGGGGTTTGCAAAGCTGGTCGGCAAGCGCCTCATCGCGCCCCTTGTGGGGGCTCTTCGGCCGATGAGCGGCGCCCGCAGGCGCGCAGGCGAAGAGGCGCCCGGTCAGACGCCCGCGAGGGCGTGGTCGCGGCGGATTGTATAAAGAATGGCCAGCACCGACAGCGCCGAACTGGTCAGCATGATCGCCACCAGCGGCATCGCGGTCGCGCTGCCGGTCAGCAGCGACCCGGCCAGATCGGCCAGCCCGGCGCCGCCGGCCAGCATCACCGCGCCGCCGAGGCCGGAGGCCGAGCCGGCCAGGTGCGGACGCACCGACAGCATGCCCGAAGTGCCGTTCGGCATGGTCAGCCCGTTGCCAAGACCGACAAGGGTGATCGACCCGAAGAAAAGCGGCGCCGAATCGATCCCGTTGAGATGAAACAGCAAAGGGATGGAGATTCCGGCGGTGGAAATCAGCGCGCCGTAGAGGATCATCCGGTTGATGCCGAGCCGCACCGAAAGCCGCGCGGAGGCGAAATTTCCGCAGAAATAGCCAAGCGCCGGGGCGCCGAAGAAAAAGCCGACCTCGGACGGGGTCAGCCCGTAGATTTCCGATCCGACATAGGGCGCGCCGCCGAGATAGGCGAAGAACGCACCCGAGGCAAAGGTGGTGGCGCCGCAATAGCCCCAGAAGCGGCGCGAGGTCAAAAGCTCGGGATAGGCGCGCACCTGCGCGCGGAACCCGCCGGAGGTCTTTTGCGCGGTCTCGCCCAGATCGGCCCATGTCAGTGTCAGCACCAGCAGCCCGGTGGCCAGCAACAGCACGAAATTCGCCTGCCAGCCGAAGGTTTCGCCCAGCAAGCCACCGATCACCGGCCCGATCATCGGCACCAGCGCCATGCCCATGGTCACATAGCCGATCATCGACGCCGCCTGCGCCCCCGGCACCATGTCGCGCACGACCGCGCGGCCCAGCACCAGACCGGCGACCACGACCGCCTGCGCCATGCGGAAAGCAAGGAAGAGTTCCGCCGTGGGGGCGAAGATGCAGCCCAGCGTGGCGACCGAAAACAGCATGAAACTGCCCAACAGAACCGGCCTGCGCCCGTAGCGATCGGAAACCGGCCCGATCCCCAGTTGCAGCATCGCGTTCACCATGAGGTAGAGCGTCACCGAGCGCTGCATCACCGCGTAATCGGTGTCGAAATACGCCGCCATCTGCGGCAGTGTCGGCAGAAAGATATTCATCGACATCGCGCCGAGCGCTGTCGCCGCGATCAGGGTCGAGATATGCGGGGGAGTGGCCCGGTTCAGGTAGCGGACCTCGGGTTGTACGCTCATCAGGTTACTTAACGCAGCAAGTTTCGTTTTGTCCATGGCCCGCGACGCAGCAGCTTCGTGCATCGCTGCACAGGCGGTATCACGCCCAGCGATAAAATATGAAGAAGCTGCCGAGGGCGATGAAGCCGAAGCCGACGAGGTGATTCCACTGGATCGGTTCGCGCAGGTAGAGCGCCGAGAAGCCGACGAAGATGGTCAGGGTGATGATTTCCTGAATCGTCTTCAGTTCCGCCGCCGAGAAGGGGCCGTGGCCGATACGATTGGCCGGCACCTGTAGGAGATATTCAAAAAAGGCGATCCCCCAACTGGCAAGAATCACCAGCGCGATCGGTGCCGTCTTGAATTTGAGGTGGCCATACCAGGCGAAGGTCATGAACAGGTTGGAAAGCACGAGCAGGCCGATGGTCATCACGGGAATGGGGATTTGCGGCATCGCGGCACCTTTGAGAAGCGTGCCGCCGCGGTACCCGACGCAGCGCGGCGGGGGTAGCGTCCGCCGCAAGCATTTGCAAGTTTTCAAATAAGACTTCAGCAAATTTGATGAATTTGCAAATATTCTGGATTGTACTGGCAATTGCTTCTGCAATGCCTAGGGTGCGCCACATGCCGAAGGACCGCGAGGTCAGGGAGGAAGGGGATCCGATGAAGGACATTCTGCAAGAACTGGACCGCCGCCGCGATGAGGCGCGCCTTGGGGGGGGGCAGAGCCGGATCGACAGCCAGCACGCCAAGGGCAAGCTGACCGCGCGCGAACGCATCGACTTGTTGCTCGACGCGGGCTCCTTCGAGGAGTTTGACATGTTCAAGACCCATCGCTGCACCGATTTCGGGATGGATCAGCACCAGACCTATGGCGACGGGGTGGTCACCGGCTGGGGCACGATCAACGGGCGCATGGTCTATGTCTTTTCACAGGATTTCACCGTCTTCGGTGGGTCGTTGTCCGAAACCCATGCCGAAAAGATCTGCAAGATCATGGATATGGCGATGCAGAACGGCGCGCCCGTCATCGGCATCAATGACTCGGGCGGCGCGCGCATCCAGGAAGGGGTCGCCTCGTTGGCCGGCTACGCCGAGGTGTTCCAGCGCAATATCATGGCCTCGGGCGTGGTGCCGCAGATCTCTGTCATCATGGGGCCCTGCGCGGGTGGCGCGGTCTATTCCCCGGCGATGACCGATTTCATCTTCATGGTGAAGGATTCAAGCTACATGTTCGTGACCGGCCCCGACGTGGTCAAGACCGTCACCAACGAACAGGTAACCGCCGAGGAACTGGGCGGCGCGTCCACCCATACCCGCAAATCCTCGGTCGCGGATGGTGCCTTCGAGAACGACGTGGAGGCGATGGTCGAAGTGCGCCGGCTGGTCGACCTCCTGCCGCTCAACAACCGCGAAAAGCCGCCCGTGCGCCCGTTCTTCGACGACGTGGCTCGGGTGGAGGACAGCCTCGATACCCTGATCCCGGACAGCGCCAACACCCCTTACGACATGAAGGAGCTGATCCTGAAGGTCGCTGATGAGGGCGATTTCTACGAGATACAGGAAGAGTTCGCCAAGAACATCATCACCGGGTTTATCCGGCTCGAAGGCAGCACCGTGGGCGTGGTGGCGAACCAGCCGATGGTGCTGGCCGGGTGCCTCGACATCGACAGCAGTCGCAAGGCGGCGCGCTTCGTGCGGTTCTGTGACGCGTTCGAGATCCCGATCCTGACCTTCGTCGACGTGCCCGGTTTCCTGCCCGGCACCGGGCAGGAACTGGGTGGGGTCATCAAGCATGGCGCCAAGCTGCTCTTCGCCTATGGCGAGGCGACAGTGCCCAAGGTCACGGTGATCACCCGCAAGGCCTATGGCGGGGCCTATGACGTGATGGCGTCAAAGCACCTGCGCGGCGATTTCAACTACGCCTGGCCGACAGCGGAGATTGCGGTGATGGGCGCCAAGGGCGCGACCGAAATCATCCATCGCGGCGATCTGGGCAATGACGAAAAGATCGCGGCGCATACCAGGGATTACGAGGGTCGCTTTGCCAATCCCTTCGTCGCCGCCGAACGGGGCTTCATCGACGAGGTGATCCAGCCGCGCGGCACAAGGCGGCGGGTGGCGCGGGCCTTCGCGGCGCTGCGGGGCAAGAAACTCAAGAATCCGTGGAAGAAGCACGACAACATTCCCCTTTGAGCTTCTTTCGCGGGTCCCTCGTCCGTGCCCGGCTGGTGTTGCGGGCGGGGGCCTGTTTTCAAGGATGTCGCGGTGCACGAGACGGATCACAGCATCAGGACCACGGGGCCGCGCGGCTGGCATGTGCTGCGCGAGGGCGCCACCCTGACGCTGGCCCGCCACTTGCCCGCGCGCTTCGATATCGGCGCCGAGGCGGCGTTTCCGCCGATGGGCCGGCTGCGGCTGGCGCAGCAGGTGCGGCAGGACATGTGGCGCGCCCTGCGCGATGTCCGCGGCTTTTCGCCCGCGGTCCGGGTGACGGCGCAAGACGGCGCGTTGCTGTTGCGCGCCGGAGGGCGGGTCGCGGGCCCGGCCCCGAAAGCCGTGCTGGAGGCGCGTATCGCCGCGCTGCTGGCCGACCCGGAGAAGCGCGCCCGCTGGGCCCGGTTCGCGGGGGCCGGGGCATGAGGGCATGGGGCGTGGCACTGGCGTTGCTTCTGCTGGCCGGTTGCCGGTCCGAGGAGATGCGACTGCCCTCGGGCGTTGTCGCCGAGCGCGGCGAAGTGCTGATGGAGGAGCAGCCCGGCGGCGAGGTCTGGCTGATCCTGCGGGTCATTGCGCCGGCGCTTGGTTCGCGCGCCCCAAGCGCCGCCGATACCGGCGCATTGTGCGAAAGCTGGGGCGTGGAGGCGGCCGGCGCGGCCGCGGTGGCGCCCGACCAGATCGTGGTTCAGATGATGAGCGAATGGGTCGAGCGCGGCCAGCCCGCGCCCGGTATCACGCAGGTCTTCGGCGGATACCGCTTTCAAGACGGCACCTGCATCTGGGAGGATTTCTGATGGTCATACAATATCTTGGGGAGCGATCTTGCTGTGGATATCTTGATGATGCAGCATCGGCACAGGTCACATTTCCGCCCCGATTCCGCTGCAATCCCGCCCGGTTTTCGCGTATGATCAAAAATGGCGGGCCATGCCTTGCCGCACCCGAACCCCTGCCCGGCGCAAGAACCGGCGGGACAAAGAAAACCAGGAGAGCAGGATGTCCAAGTTCCTCATGCCTCTGCTGGTTCTGGGCCTTGTCGCAGGCGTGTCCGCCTGTGCCCCTGCGCCGGAACCGGAAGAGATCATCATCATCGACCCCGATCCGATCGTGCCCGAACAGACCTACAACAAGTATAACTGACACCCCCCGGCCCGGACGGGTCCGCCCCGTCCGGCCTCGCCCCGTCCGGCCCCGCCGCGTGGCAGGCCTTGAAAACAAGGCGGGCGTGGCATGAAAAAGCATCGTGGCTTCCCGTCCCGGTTGCCGGGCACCGACTACCAGTTCACCCTGCGACGCGAGAACAAGGCCGGCGCAACCCCGCTGGTCGCCCGTGAACGCTATGCCGACCGGCGTCCGGCCGACCGGCGCGCCGATGCCGCTTTTGTCGAGGCGCTGTGGTTGTGTTTCGGTGATGCGCCGTTCGAGCGCGGCAACCTTGATGCCGGGCGGCTGTCATGGCTGTTGGGGCGCGAGGTGGTGGCGCTGGATGACCGTTTCGATCCAACCGATTACGGGGCGTTGTTGCAGTTGGACGTCGCGCGCGCGCGCGCCGCGTTTCCGGAGGCGTTCGACGGATCTGGCCATTGGGAGGGGTCGGCATGAACCGGCCGACGGGTCCCGCGATTGCGCAGGAACGCGCCCAATTCGAGGCGCCACGCGCTTGGCGCTTCTGCCCGCAGCCAAGCCGTGGCACCGTTTTCGTGCCGGGCCACGTCCCTAGCTTCAAGCGGACCGGCGGGTATGCGACACGTACCCCTTCCCCCTTGAAACGGCCCGTCGGGATTGACGGCGGGTCGTTTTTTTCTGACTATGTCGGCCACCATAAAAAGAAATGTCCAAAGGCACGAGCAACATGCAAATACTCAAGCGACTGGCGCTTTGCGCGCTTGCGGCGGGCAGCCTTTCCGGCTGTCTCAACAGTGATCTCGACCGCGCGGCGGCCGGCGCGGCGGTTGGCGGTGTCGGCGCCTATGCCCTCGGTGGCAGCGTTGCGACCGGTGTCATCGTCGGCACGGCGGCAGGGGCGCTTTGCGACGACGCGGGGCTTTGCCGCCGTTACTGACAGGCCAACCTGCGTCAGGAAGGCGCGAACCTGTTGTCTTGTTTGCAAACCGTTCTATTTCCTTGAGTGGCCCGGTCGGTTGCAACGACCGGGCCACTCGAACGGTTCAGAAGTTGAACTGAACGGAGGACTGGAAGCGCGTTGCATCCACGGTGGTGTTATCCCCGAGGGTGCGTTCTCCATAAATCGCTTCCAGTCCGACCGTCATCCGCTCGGTCGGGTGCCAGAACGCGCTGGCATGTACGGTTTCAAGGCTTTGCGTATCGGCAGCGGCGAAGCGGTCATCCTCGCGGTAGCCGTAAACCAGCCCAAGCCCCCATTGCTCGCTGAAATCATGCGTCAGGCCGATGGTCACCCCTTCGGATTCAACAAGGTCGGAGACGCCGCCGATCGTGCGCACATCAGCCCCGCCAGACACCATGTAGGAGGCGATGCCCTCGCCTATGGTGTAGGACGCGTTGATCGCGCCACCCTGCCACAGGTCTGCGCCGCCGGACAGGTTGACGCCCCAGCGATCAAACGACTGGCCCGCGAAATTCACCGAACCGCCAAGCGCGGCAAGGCGCACGCCGTAGCCGCCCATGCCATAATCCAGCGCCGCCGTGAAAACCGGATCGTTGGTGGTGCCGGCGCCGTTCTCGATCGACACGGCCAGCGATGCGTTGCTGCCCAGCGGGTGCGTGTAGCGGGCTTGTGTCTGGCGCGCGAAGGGGATGCCTGCGGGGCCCTGAAAATCCAGCGTGCCGGGGTAGTAGGCAATCGGCATGAAGTTGGTCCAGGTTTGTCCGATCAGGAAGTTGCCGACCGAAATATTGGCGTGGCGCAGCCGGAAGGTCCCCCCTCCGCCGCCAAAGAAGTCGCCCTCGATCTGGGTCCGAACCTCGCCGATATCGGTCTGCGTGACCGACCGGAAGCCCAACCGCGACTGGATCGCCTGGGCGCGGAAGTTGCTGTCATTCGGGGAAGCGGCGGTCAGGCCGCCGAAGCCGAAGCTGGTGGTTCCAAGATCGGTATCCGCATCGTAGATGAAATCCGCCTTGACGTAGCCGTAGATGGTCACCTGGGTGTCGGAGCTGAGCCCGAAGTTGAGGTTGGACGAACTGGCGGATTCAAGCAGCTCGATCCGCTGGCGCAGGTCGGCCAGTTCGGCATCGGTCGCGGCCGCTGCCTGTCCGGCGAGCGCAAGGCTCGCAACCGGCAGCAACGCCAGCCATCTGGTTGTGTGTTTCATCGTCTGTCTCCCTTTCTTGCGATGACTCCAGTGGTGCACCACTGGACTGATCAAGCGTTGCATGCGGGTTTGCGCACAAAAAACCACGTCCCCGTGAGACCGGTCCGAGACCCGTTCATTAAACTGTTACAACGCCGTGATCGCGCGCCGGGTTCGCGCCGCGTCACGAGGGCAAGACTCGAGGGCAAAACGGCCTTCCCCGGGCTGACCCTGAAAAAAGAAGGAAGGGACCTGTGATGTTCAAGAAACTGCTGATCGCCAACCGCGGCGAAATCGCCTGCCGGGTGATCAAGACCGCCCGCAAGATGGGCATCCCCACGGTGGCCGTCTATTCGGACGCTGACAGGAATGCGCTGCATGTGAGCATGGCCGACGAGGCGATACATATCGGACCTGCGCCGGCCAACCAGTCCTATATCGTGATCGAAAAGGTAATGGAGGCCGTGCGCGCCAGCGGCGCCGAGGCGGTGCATCCCGGCTACGGGTTCCTGTCCGAAAACAGCCGCTTCGCGGAAGCTCTTGAAGCGGAGGGGGTGGCCTTTGTCGGCCCGCCGACGCGCGCCATCGAGGCGATGGGGGACAAGATCGCCTCCAAGAAACTTGCACAAGAGGCACAAGTATCCACAGTCCCCGGTTACATGGGTCTGATCGAGGATGCCGAGGAGGCAGTGAAGATCTCGGGCCAGATCGGCTACCCCGTCATGATCAAGGCGAGCGCCGGCGGCGGCGGCAAGGGGATGCGGATCGCGTGGAATGACGAGGAGGCGCGCGAAGGGTTCCAGTCGTCGAAGAACGAGGCGGCGAGCAGCTTCGGCGACGACCGGATCTTCATTGAGAAGTTCATCACGCAGCCGCGACACATCGAGATTCAGGTGCTGTGCGATGCGCATGGGGGCGGGATCTACCTCGGCGAGCGCGAATGCTCGATCCAGCGGCGCAACCAGAAGGTGGTGGAGGAGGCGCCGTCGCCGTTCCTCGACGAGGCGACGCGCAAGGCCATGGGTGAACAGGCCGTCGCGCTGGCCAAGGCGGTCGGCTATAGCAGCGCGGGCACCGTGGAATTCATCGTCGATGGCGCGCGGAATTTCTACTTTCTGGAAATGAACACCCGGCTTCAGGTTGAACACCCGGTGACGGAGCTGATTACCGGCGTCGATCTCGTCGAACAGATGATCCGCGTTGCGGCAGGCGAGCCGCTGTCGATCACGCAGGAGGATGTGGCGCTGACCGGCTGGGCGATCGAGAACCGGCTTTACGCGGAGGACCCGTATCGCGGGTTCCTGCCGTCGATCGGGCGGCTGACGCGCTATCGCCCGCCGCAGGAGGTCGCGGCCGGGCCGCTTTTGTCAAACGGCAAGTGGCAGGGTGAGGCGTCGGAAGGGGCCGCAGCGGTGCGCAACGATACCGGCGTTTTCGAGGGCGGCGAGATCAGCATGTATTACGACCCGATGATCGCCAAGCTGTGCACATGGGCGCCGACGCGGGCGGCGGCGATCGAGGCGATGCGCATCGCGCTCGACAGTTTCGAGGTCGAAGGGATCGGCCACAACCTGCCGTTCCTGTCTGCGGTGATGGATCATCCGCGTTTCGTCTCGGGCGACATCACAACTGCCTTCATCGCCGAGGAATATCCTGACGGGTTCGAGGGCGTGACTCTGCCGGAAAGCGAACTGCGCCGCATCGCGGCCTCTGCGGCAGCGATGCACCGGGTGGCCGAGATCCGCCGCGCCCGGGTGTCGGGGCGGATGGACAACCACGAACGGGTGGTGGCGACCGATTGGGTGGTCGCGTTGCACGGAGAAAGCTACCCCTTGCATATCGACGCGGACCATGACGGGGCCACGGTCACCTTCGATGACGGGCAGGTGGTGCGTGTCGTGAGCGACTGGACGCCGGGCAACCAGCTGGCGCGGCTGGACGTGGAGGGCCGGCCACTGGTGCTGAAGGTCGGCGAAATCACCCAAGGCTTCCGGCTGCGCACCCGCGGCGCCGACCTCAAGGTGCATGTGCGCAGCCCGCGGCAGGCGGAGCTGGCCGCGCTGATGCCCGACAAGCAGCCGCCCGACACGTCGAAGCTGCTGCTTTGCCCGATGCCGGGGCTGATCGTGAAGGTCAATGTCGAGGTGGGTCACGAGGTGCAGGAGGGGCAGCCGCTGTGCACCGTCGAGGCGATGAAGATGGAAAACATCCTGCGCGCCGAACGCACGGGCACGGTCGTCCGGATCAACGCTGCCGCCGGTGACAGCCTCGCGGTCGATGACGTCATCATGGAATTCGAGTGAGGCGATGAATGGGGCGAGCGCATATCGCGTGCGAGGCCTTGGCCGGGGGGCGGAGATCGTCACGGTCCCCGGTCCGGAATCCGCGCCGGATCCTGTAGACCGACTTTACTGTGCGTTGCGCATCTCGTCGATCCGCATCGGCAGGTTGTCGATGGCGCGCATGATCTCGCGCACGCTCCACGGTGTGGGTTTGCGCAGCGCGACCGCCCCGTCGCGCTGGAGGATCACCATGGAAAAGCCGCGCGGCCGCAGGGTCTGCCGGGCATCGGATCGCGCACCGGGATCGGAATCGACGATCACCACAATGTCGCGTTCCAGCAGCGGGCCGGGACGCTGCAAAAGCAGGTCGATCTGGTCCTGGAAGCGCGGATCGCGCGGGGTATCGGCAAAGACAATGATGGGCCGGGCGACCCAGCGGAATTCCTCCAGCGTCACCTCGGACGCATCGACCACCAGAAGCGCCGGAGCGGCGTCTTCCGCCGCTTCGGTCTGGGGGGTATCCTCTTGTGCGAAGGCCGGGGCCGTCAGGGCGAGGGCAAGGATTAGGGACAGGGCTGCGCGCATGGATCCTCCATTTTCCAGAGATATAGGCATGGTGCGCACGAAAGCGAAGAGCAATCATCGCCCGGGCGGATCACACCGCCCCGGCACGGTGCAGACGGGGGCATGGCCCGCCGTCGCGCCATGGCACGAAAAGGACCTGACAAGATGAAAGACAAGACCCGAAGCTGGCGCGAGATGGCCGAAAAGGAACTGCGCGGACGGCCGCTGGACGATCTGACATGGAAAACCCTGGAAGGCATCGACGTCAAACCCCTCTACACCGAGGAAGACAGCGCCGATCTGCCGCATGTGGGCAGCCTGCCGGGGCAGGAACCGTTCACGCGCGGCGTCAAGGCCACGATGTATGCCGGTCGTCCGTGGACGATCCGCCAGTACGCGGGCTTCTCCACCGCCGAGGAAAGCAACGCCTTCTACCGCAAGGCACTTGCCGCCGGGCAGCAGGGGGTCTCGGTTGCCTTCGATCTCGCCACCCACAGGGGCTATGACAGCGATCACCCACGGGTGGAGGGCGATGTGGGCAAGGCCGGCGTCGCCATCGACAGTGTCGAGGACATGAAGATCCTCTTCGACGGTATCCCGCTCGATCAGGTCAGCGTGTCGATGACGATGAACGGTGCGGTGATCCCGATCCTGGCCAATTTCATCGTCACGGGCGAGGAACAGGGGCACGACCGGGGTGTGCTGTCGGGGACCATCCAGAACGACATCTTGAAAGAGTTCATGGTCCGCAACACCTATATCTATCCGCCTGAGCCGTCGATGCGGATCATCTCGGACATCATTGAATTTACCTCGAAAGAGATGCCGCGCTTCAACTCGATCTCGATCTCCGGCTACCACATGCAGGAGGCGGGCGCGAACCTGGTGCAGGAGCTTGCCTACACGCTGGCCGACGGGCGCGAATACGTGCGCGCGGCGGTCAAGGCGGGGATGGACGTGGACAGCTTTGCGCCACGCCTGTCGTTCTTCTTTGCCATCGGCATGAATTTCTTCATGGAGGCCGCCAAGCTGCGCGCCGCGCGCCTTTTGTGGCACCGGATCATGGAAGAGGCCGGGGCGACCGACCCGCGGTCGAAGATGCTGCGGACGCACTGCCAGACCAGCGGTGTCAGCTTGCAGGAACAGGACCCCTACAACAATGTGATCCGGACGGCGTATGAGGCCATGTCGGCGGCGCTTGGCGGCACGCAATCGCTGCATACCAACGCGCTCGACGAGGCGATGGCGCTGCCGACCGATTTCAGCGCCCGCATTGCCCGCAACACGCAGCTGATCCTGCAGGAGGAAACCGGCATCACCAACGTGGTCGATCCGCTGGCGGGCTCCTACTACGTTGAAAGCCTGACCGCCGAACTGGCCGGGAAAGCCTGGGCGCTGATCGCGGAGGTCGAGGAGATGGGCGGCATGACCAAGGCCGTCGCCTCGGGCATGCCCAAGCTTCGGATCGAGGAAACCGCCGCCACCCGTCAGGCGATGATCGACCGGGGCGAGGAGGTGATCGTCGGCGTCAACAAGTATCGCAAGGACAACGAGGACCCGATCGACCTGCTCGATGTCGACAACGTCAAGGTTCGCGCGGGCCAGATCGCCCGGTTGGAAAAGATCCGCGCCAGCCGCGATGAAAGCGCGTGCCTCGCCGCGCTTGAAGAGCTGACCCGCCGCGCGAAGGAAGGTGGCAACCTGCTGGAGGCAGCCGTGGTCGCGGCCCGCGCCCGCGCAACCGTCGGAGAAATCAGCATGGCAATGGAAAAGCAGTTCGGCCGCCACCGCGCCGAGGTCAGGACGCTCGCCGGGGTCTACGGCGCCGCCTACGAGGGGGATGAAGGCTTTGCCGCGATCCAGAAGGACGTGGAAGCCTTCGCCGAGGAAGAGGGTCGGCGCCCGCGCATGCTGGTGGTCAAGATGGGGCAGGACGGGCACGACCGGGGCGCCAAGGTGATCGCCACGGCCTTTGCCGATATCGGCTTCGACGTGGACGTCGGCCCGCTTTTCCAGACCCCGGAAGAGGCGGCGCAGGATGCCATTGACAACGATGTGCATATCGTCGGCATTTCCAGCCAGGCGGCGGGCCACAAGACGCTTGCACCCAAGCTGATCGCGGCCCTGAAGGCGCAGGGGGCAGAGGATATCATCGTGATTTGCGGCGGGGTGATCCCACACCAGGATTACCAGTTCCTGCAAGATGCGGGCGTGAAGGCCATTTTCGGCCCCGGCACCAATATCCCCGATGCCGCGAAGACCATTCTGGGCATCGTGCGTGCCGCGCGTGGGTGATCATGTGCGTGCCGCGCGTGGGTGATCATGTGCGTGCCGCGCGTGGGTGATCATGTGCGTGCCGCGCGTGGGTGATCATGTTCCGGTTGCAAATCCACCGGCTTGCGGCCACGTTGCCGGTTAACGGAGTTTCCAGCAAAACAGGGCACCCACATGGCATTGCCGGTGAAACAGCAGGTGACGATCTGGGGCGCGGCAGCGGCGATCTTTTTCCTGCTGATGTGGTTGATGGGGCAGGTGTTGCTGCCGTTCATCGTCGGCGGTGCGATTGCCTATGTGCTCGATCCGCTGGCCGACCGGCTGGAGGCGCGCGGCTTCACGCGGATATGGGCCACGGTCGTCATCTTTCTGCTGTCGATCCTGATTTTCCTCGCGGCGTTGCTCTTGGTGCTGCCGACGCTGGTCGGGCAAGTCATCGCGTTCATAGAGGCGGCGCCGGGGTTTTATGAAACGGTGCGTGATGTGCTGGTCGAGCGGTTCCCCTCGCTGATCCAGGAAGACTCCACCGCGCGCCAGACCATCGCCGACATCATCGAAACCGCGCGATCCCAGATCGGTGGCGTGGTGTCGTCGGTACTGTCCTCGGCGGGATCGGTGATGAACAGCCTCGTGGTGCTGGTGGTGGCGCCGGTCGTGGCCTTCTACCTGTTGCTCGACTGGGATCGGATGGTGGCCGGAATCGACGATCTTCTGCCGCGCGATCACGCCCCGGTGCTGCGCGAACTGGCCACCGACATCAATCGCACATTGGCCAGTTTCGTGCGCGGGCAGGGCACGGTCTGCCTGATCCTTGGCACGTTCTATGCCATTGCGCTGATGCTGGTCGGGCTGCAATTCGGGCTGGTCGTCGGGCTGGTCGCGGGGCTTCTGACCTTCATTCCCTACGTGGGCGCGCTTGTCGGCGGGGTGCTGTCGATCGGTCTGGCGCTGTTTCAGTTCTGGGGGGACTGGGTCTGGATCGCCGCGGTTGCCGCCGTCTTCATGGTCGGGCAGGCGGTCGAGGGCAATATCCTGACACCCAAGCTGGTCGGCAGTTCCGTCGGGCTGCACCCGGTCTGGCTGCTCTTCGCGCTGGCGGCGTTCGGGTCGCTCTTCGGCTTCGTCGGTATGCTGGTCGCGGTTCCGATCGCGGCGATGATCGGCGTTCTGGCACGCTACGGCATTGCGCAATACCGGCAGGGTCGTCTCTACCGGGGGCTTGAAGCCTTGGGCGAAGATCGTGACATCTGACACATGGCTGAACAACTGATCCTCAACCTGCCGGTGCGCCCGGCCCTCGGGCGCGATGATTTCTTCGTCTCCGACGCGAACGCCGCCGCCGTTGCCGGGATCGAGGGCTGGCGGGACTGGCCGCATGGAAAGATGGTGCTGGTCGGGCCGGACGCCTCCGGCAAGACGCATCTGGCCCATGTCTGGGCGGCCTTGACAGGCGGCTGTGTGATCGGAGCCGATGACCTGCCCGGTCTTGATCCGCAGGGCGCGGGCCAAAGGGTCGCCGTCGAGAATGCCGACCAACTGCCCGGCGTGGAGGCGGAGACGGCGCTGTTCCACCTGCACAATGCCATTCTGGGGCAGGGCGGGCGGCTTTTGCTGACGGCGCGCAGCGATCCGGCGCGCTGGCCCATCGCGCTGCCCGATCTGAAAAGCCGGGTTCAGCAGGCCGGGGTCTTGAAGCTGAACGCGCCCGATGATGCGCTGCTTTCGGCGGTCATGGTAAAGATGGCCGCCGACCGGCAACTGGCGCTGCCACCGCGGCTGGTTTCCTACGCGGTGCTGCGGATGGAGCGTAGCCTCGCCGCCGCGCGCAGCCTGATCACCGCCATTGACGCCCGCGCCGTGCGCGACAAATCGCGCCCCTCCCGGCAGATGATCGCGGCGCTGCTTGCAGAGCAGACCGAATGACCGTCATGCCCCTGTCACATCGCAAGGATAGCGCATCCCCATGGTAAACGTCGATTTTCTGAACAGTCCGATCCCCGAGCCGGTTGACCTGCCCGAAGCGCAGACCACCGGCCCGCAGCGGTTTTTCAACCGGGAACTCAGCTGGCTTGCCTTCAACTGGCGGGTGCTGGAAGAGGCCCGCAACCCGCGCGTGCCGCTGCTGGAACGGGTGCGCTTCGTGTCGATATCCTCGGCCAATCTCGATGAATTCTACACCGTGCGCGTCGCCGGTCTGCGCGAACTGGTGATGGAGGGCCACACAACACCGTCGGCTGATGGCCGCACCCCGGCCGAACAGCTGCACCTGATCAACGCCGATGCGCGCAAGCTGATGCTCGCGCAGCAGGACACGTGGACCGAACTGCGCTCGGTGCTGGAGGCAGAGCGCATCAGCGTCGTGGCGCGCGCGGATCTGAGCAACGCCGACAAGGCCGCGCTGAAAGAGATTTTCCTGACCCAGGTGTTCCCGGTGCTGTCACCGCTGGCCATCGACCCCGCGCATCCCTTTCCCTTCATCCCCAACGAGGGGGTTTCGCTGGCGCTACAGATGCAACGCAGCAAGGACGGGCGAAGCCTTCGGGCGCTGTTGCCGATCCCCAACCAGATCGACCGGTTCGTGCGGCTGCCGTCGGACGCGGGCGCGGCGCGGTTCCTGTTGCTCGAAGATCTGCTGCTGCTCAATATCGGGGCGCTTTTCCCCGGCTACAAGCTGACCGGATCGTGCATGTTCCGGGTCTTGCGCGACAGCGATCTGGAGGTCGAGGAAGAGGCCGAGGATCTGGTGCGCGAATTCGAAACGGCGCTGAAGCGCCGCCGTCGGGGGCACGTGGTGCGGCTTCAGGTCTCGTCCGGGGCGCCCGCCGAACTCAGCACCGAGATCTGTGAACATCTCGGTGTTATCGGTGACGAGGTGATCGAGGTCAGCGGCATGATCGGCGTTGCGCGCCTGAAGGAACTGGTAATCGACGAGCGGCCCGATCTGATGTGGCCCAGTTTCAGCCCGCGGGTGCCCGAACGGGTGCAGGACCATGACGGCGACATGTTTTTGGCGATCCGCCAGAAGGACATGCTGCTGCACCACCCCTATGAAACCTTCGACATGGTGATCCGCTTCCTCGCGCAGGCGGCGCGCGATCCCAACGTGGTGGCGATCAAGCAGACGCTCTATCGCACCTCGCACGAATCCCCGATCGTCGAGGCGCTGTGCGAGGCGGCGGAAAACGGCAAGTCGGTGACGGCCCTGGTGGAACTGAAGGCCCGTTTCGACGAGGCCGCCAATATCCGCCAGTCGCGCAAGCTGGAACGCGCCGGCGCGCATGTGATCTACGGCTTCATCAACTACAAGACCCACGCCAAGATCAGCACCGTGGTGCGGCGCGAGGGCGACAGGCTGGTGACCTACACCCATTTTGGCACCGGCAATTACCACCCGATCACGGCGCGCATCTATACCGATCTTTCGCTTTTCACCTGCGATGACGCGCTTGGCCGCGATGCCACCAAGGTGTTCAACTACGTCGGCGGCTACGCGGAACCCGAAGGGCTGGAAAACCTCTCGATCTCGCCGCTGACGCTGAAAAAGACACTGCTCGACAGCATCCGCGCAGAGATCGACCATGCCAAGGCCGGCAGGCCGGCGATGGTCTGGGCCAAGATGAACAGCCTGATCGAGCCCGACATCATCGACGCGCTCTACGCGGCAAGCGGGGCCGGCGTGAAGATCGACCTTGTCATCCGTGGCATCTGCGGCATCCGCCCCGGCGTAAGGGGGGTGTCGGAAAACATCCGGGTGAAATCCATCGTCGGGCGGTTCCTGGAACATAGCCGGATCGTGTGTTTCGGCAACGGCCACGGGTTGCCGTCGAGAAAGGCGCGCGTCTACATCAGTTCCGCCGACTGGATGGGGCGCAACCTTGCGCGGCGGGTCGAAACGCTGGTCGAATGCACCACTCCCACGGTCAAGGCGCAGATCGTCGATCAGGTGATGGCGGCGAACCTTGCCGACGTGGCGCAAAGTTGGGTGTTGCAGGCTGACGGCACCTTTCTGAGGCCCGATCTCGACGCGATCGACAGGCCGTTCAACTGCCACCGGTTCTTCATGCAATACCCGTCGCTTTCGGGGCGCGGGACCGTCGGGGCGGCGGACGTGCCGGAACTGACGCATTCGCATGATTGACCGGGCGCCGCCTGCGTGACATGAGAAATGCCATGATGGACCATGCCGATCTGGTTGAGGCGGGCACCGAGGGCTCCGCGACCGTGGCCGACGGGGGGCTCTTCGGAACCCCGCTGTTCGCGGATCCGGGCACGCATGACCTGTCGCGCGTCGGCGTGATCGACATCGGGTCCAACTCCGTCCGGATGGTGGTCTTTGACGGTGCGGCGCGGTCGCCTGCCTATTTCTTCAATGAAAAGATCCTGTGCGGGCTGGGTGCGGGGCTTGCCCGAACCGGTCGGCTGTCGGAAAGCGGCCGGGTGCGCGCGTTGTCGGCGCTCAAGCGTTTTGCCGCCCTTGCCAAGGGGATGGGGGTTACCACGCTTCTCGCCGTCGCAACGGCGGCGATGCGCGAGGCCGAGGACGGGCCGGCTTTCCGCGCTGAGGCGGAACGCGAAACCGGCCTGACCATCCATGTCGTCGATGGCCCGGAGGAGGCCCGGTTGTCGGCGCAGGGGGTGCTGCTTGGCTGGCCGGGGGCGGAGGGCATGGTCTGCGATATCGGCGGCTCGTCCATGGAACTGGCCGAACTTCTGGGCGATGGCGGGGTCGGGCGCCGGGCGACCTCGGATCTCGGGCCTCTCAAGCTGCAAGGGATGACCGGCGGCAAGAAGGCGATCAAGGCCCATATCAAGACCACCATCGCCACGCTGCGCGACCGGTTCGGCGATCAGTCGGGGCGGCTTTTTCTCGTCGGCGGTTCGTGGCGGGCGATCGCGCGGATCGATATGGAACGCCGGGGCTACCCGCTGAAGGTGTTGCACGAATACCGGATGACACGCAGCGATATCCGCGCCACCATCGCCTATATCCAGAAGGCCGACCTCGATGCGCTGCGCGGCCAGACCGGCACCAGCGCGGATCGGATGGCGCTCGTGCCGCTGGCCTCGCTGGTGCTCAAGGAACTTGTCCGCAGCTTCAAGCCCGCAGAGGTCGCCGTGTCCTCCTACGGCATCCGCGAAGGGATGCTGTACGAACAGATGTCAGACCAGCAGCGCCAGCGCGATCCGTTGATCGAGGCGGCCTACCAGATGGAGTTGATGAGTTCCCGCATGCCGGGCTTCGGCCGCGCGCTCTACCTCTTCATCGAGCCCTTGTTCGGCCGCGTCACCCCGGCCAAGAAACGCGTCATGCGGGCGGCCTGCCTGCTGCATGACGTCAGTTGGCGCGCCCATCCCGATTACCGGGCCGAGGTTTGTTTCGACAACGCAACGCGCGCCAATCTGGGCGGCCTCAAGCATTCCGAGCGGGTCTATCTCGGCCTTGCGCTGCTGCATCGCTACAAGTCCAGCCAGAAGGCCACGGGGTTCGACAAGCTGGTGTCGCTGCTGTCCGAAAAGGATGCCAAAGAAGCAGAGATCCTTGGCCGCGCGATGCGCTTCGGGGCGATGCTCACGCTGGAACGGCCGCTTGATCACGGGGCGCTGAAATACTACCCCAAGAAGCAGATCCTCGAACTGCGCCTTTTGTCCGACACCGGCCGCGACCTGTTTGGAGAGGTCGCTGAATCCCGTTTCAAGGCGCTTGCCAGTGCCCTTGGCGCAAACCCGGTGATCAAGGGCGTGCAAACGACGCGGCGGGCCGGTCAATCCGGTTGACAGACCCGCGTCGCTTGCCCCTGATAGCGGCACGCCAACCGAGGGACCGACATGCGCACCGATTTCGATACAGACCTGCAAGAGCGGCTGACCCGCTACGCCGCCATCGACACCCAAAGCGACGAAACGTCGGCGACCAGCCCCAGCACCGAGATTCAGCTTGACCTTGCCCGTCTGCTGGTCGCGGACCTGAAGGAAATCGGCGCCGAGGACGTGCAGTTGACCGAATACGGCGCGGTGCTGGCGACAATCCCGGCCACGGTCGAGGGCGCGCCGGTGATCGGGTTCTGCGCCCATATGGACACCGCCCCGGCCTACCACGCCTCGGGCGTCAAACCGCGCGTTCATCGCGCCTATGACGGTGGCGAGATCACCTTTCCCGACGCGCCGGGGCTGGTACTCTCGCCCGATGTCGCGCCTTACCTTGGCGAGAAGATCGGCGATGACATCATCACCGCCAGCGGCGCGACGCTTCTTGGGGCCGATGACAAGGCCGGGGTGGCGATCCTGATGACGATGGCGCGCGCATTGCTGGCGGACAGGGCGCAACGGCACCCAAAGATCCGGCTGGCCTTCACCCCGGACGAGGAAATCGGGCGCGGCGTCGATGCCCGCCTGCCCGCCGATCTGGGGGTGGATTTTGCCTACACGCTCGACGGGGCCAAGGCCGGCGAGCTTGAGTTCGAAAGCTTCTCAGCCGATGGCGCGGTGGTGACGGTGACCGGGGTCTCGGCGCATCCGGGGTGGGCCAAGGACAAGCTGGTCAACGCCCTGCACCTTGCCGCCAAGATCGTCCAGACCCTGCCACAGGTGACACTGACGCCGGAAACCACCGATGGGCGCGACGGGTTCATCCACCTCTACGCCCTGTCCGGCACCGCCGCCGAGGCGCAGGTCAAGCTGATCCTGCGCGATTTCGAACTGGACGGGCTGGCCGCCAAGGGCGCGCTTCTGCGGCAGGTCTGCGAGGCGGTCGCCGCGACCGAACCGCGCGCGCATGTGACCTGCGAGATCAAGCCGCAATACCGCAACATGCGCTACTGGCTGGAGAAAGACATGGCGCCGGTGGAGCTTGCCCGCGCGGCCTACCGCGATGCCGGGCTGGACCCTCGCTCTGTCCCGATCCGGGGCGGCACCGACGGCTCCCGCCTGACCGAGATGGGGGTGCCGTGCCCCAACCTCTTTACCGGTATGCAAGAGATTCACGGGCCGCTGGAATGGATCAGCGTGCAGGACATGGCGCTTGCCACAAAGGTCTGCCTGTCGCTGGTCACCCGCGCCGCCCAAGCCTGATTGCCCCCGTCCGGTCTTTCCCCTAATCAGGGGCCAAATCAACCGATAGGTCCGCCCAGATGCGTCTTTCCCGCTATTTCCTGCCCGTCCTGAAAGAAACCCCCGCCGAGGCCCAGATCGTCAGCCATCGGCTGATGCTGCGCGCCGGGATGATCAAGCAGCAGACGGCGGGGATCTATTCGTGGCTGCCGCTCGGCTTCAAGGTGCTGCGCAAGATCGAGAATATCGTGCACGAGGAACAGGCCCGCGCCGGGCATATCGCGATCCAGATGCCGACCCTGCAATCGGCGGATCTGTGGCGCGAAAGCGGGAGGTATGACGATTACGGGGCCGAGATGCTGCGCATGCAGGACCGGCACGAACGCGAC
>PFEX01000239.1:21826-32256 GCA_002783145.1 Rhodobacteraceae bacterium CG17_big_fil_post_rev_8_21_14_2_50_65_11
CCAGATCCAGTGGAAATTCCGCGACGAGATCCGGCCGCGCTTCGGCGTCATGCGGGGGCGCGAGTTCTACATGAAGGACGGCTACACGTTCGACCTCACGACAGAGGACGCGCTGCACGCCTATAACCGCCACCTCGTCAGCTACCTGCGCACCTATGAACGCATGGGGCTGCAAGCGATCCCGATGCGCGCCGACAGCGGCCCGATCGGCGGCGACGACACGCATGAATTCCTCGTGCTGGCGGAAACCGGCGAGTCGGAAGTGTTCTATGACAGCGAGATCACCGACCTGACATTCGGCGCCCGCGACATCGACTATGACAGCCACGACCAATGCCGCGCGGTGCTGGAGGAATTCACCTCGCGCTACGCGCGCACCGACGAAACCCATGACGAGGCGAAGTTCAACGCGGTCCCCGAGGACCGTCGCCGCGTCGCGCGCGGCATCGAGGTTGGCCAGATCTTCTATTTCGGCACCAAGTATTCCGAACCGATGGGCGCCACCGTGCAAGGCCCCGATGGCAAGCAGGTGCCGGTGCACATGGGCAGCCACGGCATCGGCGTCAGCCGCCTTCTGGGTGCCATCATCGAGGCCAGCCACGACGACAAGGGCATCATCTGGCCCGAGGGCGTGACGCCCTTCCATGTCGGCATCGTCAACCTGCGCCAGGGAGACGCGGGCACCGACTCGGCCTGTGAGGCGCTCTACACGGCGCTGCGTGCGGCGGGGCTGGACCCGCTCTACGACGATACCGACGACCGGGCCGGCGCCAAGTTCGCCACCATGGACCTCATTGGCCTGCCATGGCGGATTACGGTGGGGCCGCGCGGCCTCAAATCCGGGGTGGTGGAACTGACCAGCCGCCGCACCGGTGAAAGCGAGGAAATGAGCCCGGAGGCCGCCATCGCCCGCGTGCAGGAGATTTACGCGCCGCATCTGGGCTAACCGGGTGCGCCCAGAAGGAATCGCAATGCCACCCCCCCCCAAGCCCTTTGCCGGGTTCGAATGGCTGATCGCGTGGCGCTACATCCGCGCCAGGCGGGCCGAGGGCGGTGTCAGCGTGATGACGTGGATCAGCTTTCTCGGCATCATGCTGGCGGTGATGGCGCTGATCGCGACGCTGGCCGTGCGCTCGGGCTTTCGCCATGAATTCGTGAACACGATCCTCGGCGCCAATCCGCACGCCTCGATCATGCCGGTCGCGCGCCAGATGCAGGACGGGCGCACGGCGCGGGTCCTGGCCGATTACGACGCGATCACGGCACGCCTGCGCGGTGTCGAGGGCGTGACCGGCGCCTTCCCGGTGATCGAGGGGCAGGTGATGGCGACGGCGGGCGGCCGCAACGCCGGCGTTCAGGTGATCGGGATCACGCCCGCGGATCTGGCCAGCGTGCCGTTGGTGGCGGAGCCTGAGGTGGCTCGCGGCGCGTTTGACCGGTTTGGCGACGGCATCGCCATCGGCAGCGGCGTTGCGCGCGAACTGGGCGTCGGCGTCGGCGACCGCATCCGCCTGATCTCGCCCGAGGGGGCGCGCACGGCGTTCGGCACAAGCCCGCGCATCAGCGCCTACGAGGTCACTTATATCTTCCAGGTCGGGCGCTACGATATCGACCGGGTGCGCGTCTACATGCCGTTCGCCGAGGCGCAGACCTATTTCAACCGCGACGGCGTCGCCGACAAGATCGAGGTGACGGTGGACAACCCCGACCGGGTGCTCTCGATGGTGGCGCCGCTGTTGCGCGCCGCCGAGGCGGATGTCTTTGTCTGGACATGGCGCGACAGTGCCGGGGCCTTCCTGCAAGCCTTGAAGATGGAGGACAACGTGATGTTCATCATCCTCTCCATCCTTGTGCTGATCGCCACGATGAACATCGTCTCGGGCCTGATCATGCTGGTCAAGAACAAGAGCCGCGACATCGGCATCCTGCGCACCATGGGCCTGTCAGAGGGGTCCATCTTGCGGGTCTTCTTCATCTGCGGCGCGTCGATCGGGGTGGCCGGAACGCTGGCGGGGGTGGCCTTGGGCTGTGCCTTCGCGATCTGGATCGACCCGATTTTCGCTTTCGTGAACTGGATGGCGGGCGGTGGCGTCTGGGATCCGTCGGTGCGGTTCCTGTCGAGCTTGCCGGCGCGGCTGGAACTGGGCGACGTGCTGTCGGCGGTGTCGCTGTCGCTGGGGCTGTCCTTCGTCATCACCATCATTCCGGCGCGGCGGGCGGCGCGGATGAACCCGGTGGAGGCGCTGCGCTATGAGTGACGCGGTGCTGGATCTCGACAGGGTCGAGAAGGGCTACAAGATCGGTAAACCCGGCGAAATCAGGGTGTTGCGCGGGGCGAGCGTCGCTATCGCGCGGGGCGAGGTGGTGGCGCTGGTGGCGCCGTCCGGGGCGGGGAAATCGACGCTGTTGCATATCGCGGGGCTGCTCGATTCCGCCGACGCGGGAACGGTGCGGATCGGTGGCCAGGACCTGACCCGTGCCGGGGATCGGGCGCGGACGCGGGCGCGGCGGCAAGCTATCGGATTCGTTTACCAATTTCATCACCTGTTGCCGGAGTTCACAGCCGCCGAGAATGTCGTCCTGCCGCAGTTGGCCAATGGCATCACGCACCGCGAGGCAGAGGCGCGGGCGGCGGAGCTTCTGGCGCGCGTGGGGCTGGAGAGCCGCGCCATGCACCGGCCATCAGAGATGTCGGGGGGCGAACAACAGCGCGTTGCCTTCTGCCGGGCACTGGCAAACAAACCCCTGATATTGCTGGCAGATGAACCGACAGGCAACCTTGACCCGGCAACCGCGGGCGTGGTCTTCGACACGCTTCTGACGCTGGTGCGCGAAACCGGGATGGGCGCGCTGATCGCCACCCACAACCCCGAGCTCGCGGCGCGGATGGACCGGGTGCTACGGCTCGAAGAGGGGCGGTTGGTCGCCCATACCGGGGCCTGAAAACAGGGGGGGGCCGTCCGTGCACCCCCGCCCCCCGTGCACCCTCTGAACTCCGGGCGCGCAGACGATTGCCGGGGTCGTTCACCGGGCGGACGCCCGCTTCCCGTCCCGCCCGCGAAATCGCGCCGGGACCGCCGCCAGCAGGTCGCGCGGCTGCGGTTCCTGACCGCGGCGACCGTTACCCGGTCTTCTGCGCCACCTTGACGACCTCGGCGCACCAGTTGTCGATCAGCTCCAGGATCGGCCCGCGCCGCTCGGGCGCTTCCATAAGCACCTCGTGGCGGCCGCCCTCCACCATGTGCAGGCGGCTGTTCGGCCAGCTTGCGCAGCGGTCGTGGATGGCGGACGGCTCCACGATGCTTTCCTCGGTGCCGAGAATGGCCAGCATCGGCAGGTCGGGCGGGTCCATCGCCATCAGCGTCCCGGTCTCTTCCAGCGCCGCGTCGACCCAGCGGATCGAGGGGCCGCCAAGCGCCAGTTCCGGGTATGTCGCGACCTGCCCCGACATGTAGTCGAACATCTCGCGGTCATGTGTCAGCGGGTTGTCCTGGAACGCCATCGGTTCGGCGGGGCCGGTGGTGGGCGCGAAACGCTTGTCGAGGCCGAGCGGCTTTGACAGGCCCATCACTGCGCCGGACAGCGTTTTCAGAAACCGGGACATGCGGATGCCCCACATCGGCGCCGAAAAGATCGCGCCGGTGACCGGCAGCCCGTCGTGAAGTGCCCGAAGCCCGATCGCCCCGCCCATCGAATGGCCGAGCAGGAACCACGGGCGGGGCAGGTCGAAGTCGCCCAGCACGGCGCGCATCGCGGCCACGTCCTGGCGGTATTCGTCGAAACTGACGACATGGCCCATGTCGCGGCGATGCGCGGGGCGGTCGGCGAGGCCCTGCCCGCGCCAGTCCATCGCCGTGAGGCCATAGCCGCGTGCCGCCAGATCGGCGGCGAAACGGCCGTATTTCTCGATATACTCGGTGCGGCCCGGAAACATCACGATGGTGCCCCTGCGCCCGGCCGGCCAGATGCCCAGCCGGATGCGGGTGCCATCGGCGGCGCGCAGCCAGACGGCGCGGGCGCCGTCCGGCCCCTCGGCGATGTCATGGAGGAAGGGGGCCGGTTCCATCCCGCTCAGCCCAGAAGCCCGCCAAGCTTCATCGCGGTGCCCATGTCGCCGTCAAGGCGCAACTGGCCGCCCATGAAGGCCGAGGTCGGGTTGAGATCGCCGGACAGGATCTGCTGGAAGGTGTCGGCATCGGCGGTAAGGGTGACGTCGGCCTCTTCGCCGTCTGCGGCGGCGCGCACGCCGGCGTCGTCGATCAGGATCGCGCCCTCGCCTTCGATCTCGAATTTGGCGCTTCCGTCGAACCCGCCAGAGATCTTTTCCTGAAGCGTCGCAACGGCGGCGGTGATGATCTCGCTCATGTGATGGTCCTTTGTCGTTTCGCGTCGGTCGCCACTGGAATGCACGGCCCGAGATGTTAAGTTCCTCGCATGAACATGCGGATTCTGAAATCATCATACAACCGTGTCGTGACGGCAGCCATGGCGGTTTGCCTGATCTTCGTGCCATTGGGCGCGGGGGCCGATACGCTGGACGATCTCTTCGCGCGTCTCGCCGACCCCGGCACCGCCAACTGGCAGACGGTGGAGCGCGATATCGAGATCCAGTTTGGCCTGTCGGGCAGCGCCTCGGCCGACCTTCTGCTGCGCCGGGGCGAAGCGGCTTTGGAGGATCAGGATATTGCAGCGGCCATCGACCACCTGACCGCGCTGACCGACCACGCGCCGGACTTTGCCGAGGGGTGGAACGCGCGCGCCGCGGCCTACATCATGGCCGGTCTGCACGGCCCGGCGATGGATGACCTGCGGCAGGTGCTGGTGCTGGAGCCGCGCCATTTCGGCGCTCTGGCGGGGCTGGGTGCGCTGCTGGAGGAACAGGGGCGACGAGAGGCCGCGCTGGCCGCGTTTCGCGAGGCGCTTGCTATACATCCGCACCGGCCCGAATTACAGTCCGCCGTGGTGCGTCTTGCGCGCTCTACCGGGGGCACCCCCCTCTGACGGCCCGAGCGGGCGAAAGGCAGATCCATGCAGCGTCAGGGGCGCATCGCGGCCGTTCTTGGCCCGACCAATACAGGCAAGACGCATTACGCGATCGAGCGGATGCTGGCCCACCGCACCGGGGTGATCGGCCTGCCGCTGCGCCTCCTGGCGCGCGAGGTCTATGAGCGGATCGTCGCGCTGCGCGGTCCGCGGGTGGTGGCGCTGGTCACCGGCGAGGAACGCATCGTGCCGGGCGGCGCGCAATACTGGGTCTGCACGGTGGAGGCGATGCCGCCGGGCATGGGGTGCGATTTCCTGGCGGTGGACGAGATCCAGCTTTGCGCCGACCCCGAGCGGGGGCATGTCTTCACCGACCGGCTGCTGCATGCGCGCGGCCGGCTCGAGACGCTGTTTCTCGGCTCCGACACGATGAAAGGCGCCATCGCGGCGCTGGTGCCCGGTGTGCAGTTCATGCGGCGCGAGCGGTTTTCCGAGCTGACCTATACCGGATCGAAAAAGATCAGCCGAATGGTGCCGCGCGCCGCCGTGGTCGGCTTCTCGGTCGAGAATGTTTATGCCATCGCGGAACTTCTGCGCCGCCAGAGGGGCGGGGCGGCGGTGGTGATGGGGGCGCTGTCCCCGCGCACCCGCAACGCGCAGGTGGAGCTTTACCAGAACGGCGACGTGGATTTCCTGGTGGCGACGGATGCGATCGGGATGGGCCTGAACCTCGATATCCGGCACGTCGCCTTTTCCGGCCTGCGCAAGTTCGACGGGCGGCGGATGCGTGATCTTGCCCCGAACGAACTGGCCCAGATCGCGGGGCGTGCCGGGCGTCACACGCAGCCGGGCACGTTCGGGGTGACCGGCGAGGCGCCGCCGCTCGACGAGGGCTTGGTCGAGGCGATCACCAACCACAGTTTCAAGCCGGTGGGCAAGCTGTTCTGGCGCAACGCCCGGCTGGAATTCGGCACGGTCGAGCGGCTGATCGCCTCGCTTGAGGCCCCGGCGCAGGACGAGCGACTGATGCGGGCGCGCGAGTCCGATGACCTGATGGCGCTTCGGTCCGTATCGGCGCAGCCGGAAATCGCCGACCGGGTCAAGGGCGGGCGCGATGTGCGGCTGCTCTGGGACGTGTGCTGCGTGCCCGATTTCCGCGGTATCAGCCAAGCCGAACATGCCGGCCTGCTTGCCCGGATCTACGAGTTCCTGCACGGGCTGGGCCGGGTGCCCGACGACTGGATGGCGCGGCAGGTCAAGCGGCTGGACCGCAGCGATGGCGACATTGACACGATATCGAAACGTCTGGCCTATATCCGCACGTGGACTTACGTGGCGCAACGTTCCGGCTGGGTGGACGATGAAACACATTGGCGCGGCGCGACGCGTGCCGTAGAAGACCGGTTGTCGGATGCCCTGCACGAGCGTCTGACCCAAAGATTCGTGGATCGGCGCACCTCTGTCCTGTTGCGCCGGTTGAAGCAGAAGGAGGGCCTTGTGGCCGAGGTGAACGACAAGGGTGAAGTGACGGTCGAGGGCGAGTTCGTCGGGCGTCTGGAAGGATTCCGGTTCCGGCAGGATGCCAGCGCGACCGCGGACGAGGCGAAAACGCTGCGACAGGCCGCGGTGGCCGCGCTCAGGCCCGAGTTTCACCTGCGCGCGGACCGTTTCTATAACGCCCCCGATACCGAATTCGATTTCACCGAACAGGGCGGCCTCATGTGGGGCGACCAGGCGATCGGCAAGCTGGTCAAGGGGGCCGAGCCGCTGCGCCCGGTGGCCGAGGCCTTCGTCGACGAGGATGCGGGGCCGGAGGTGATGCAGAAGGTGCAGCGCCGCTTGCAGCACTTCACAGACCGCAAGGTGGCGACCCTGTTCGAGCCGCTGCTGGCGATGAGCCGCGACGAGGCGATCACCGGGCTGGCGCGCGGTTTTGCCTTCCGGCTGGTCGAGGCGCTGGGCGTGCTGCCGCGCGCCGACGTGGCCGAGGAGGTCAAGGCGCTGGACCAGGAGGCGCGCGGGCAATTGCGCAAGCATGGCGTGCGCTTCGGCCAGTTCACCATCTTCCAGCAACTGCTGCTGAAACCCGCGCCGACGCGGCTGCGTCTGGTGCTGTGGGGGCTGGCGAGCGGCCACGCGGAATTCCACGAAAGCCCGCCACCGGGTCTGGTGACGATCCCCGTCGTCGAGGGCGCGCCGCACGCCTATTACAGCAATTCCGGTTACCGCCCTGCCGGCGCGCGCGCCATCCGCATCGACATGCTGGAACGGCTGGCAGATATGCTGCGCGGGCAGGACAGCCGCGGCGGGTTCGAGGCGACCGCCGACATGCTCTCGATCACCGGGATGACACTGGACCAGTTCGCCGACCTGATGGAAGGGCTGGGCTACAGGGCCGAGAAGGGCGAGCGGGCGAAGCTGAAGGCGGTGGAGGTTCCAGCAGACCCGCAGCGTCCGACCGAGGTGCCGGGCGACGCGTCAGCCGAGACGCCCGAGCCACCGGTCGAAACCCCGGAGCCGTCCGCCGAGACGCCGGAGCCGTCCGCCGAGACGCCGGAGCCGTCCGCCGAGACGCCGGAGCCGCCCGCCGAGACGCCGGAGCCGTCCGTCGAGACGCCACCGGCGGAGCCGCCGTCGGCACCGCCCGTCATGTCGCCGCCGGACGTGCCGGGCGCGTCAGTCGAGACCGGGGCAGAGGCTGCCGAGGCCGCGCCGGCGCCGGCGCCGGAACCGGAAATGGAAACCTTCTACACCTTCACATGGGCGCCGCGTCGCCGTGGTGGCGGCCAGCCGCAGCGTCGTGAAGGCGGCGGCAAGCAAGGCGGCAAGACGCGCGGCAAGGGGGGGCCCAAGGGTAAAGCCGGGCCGAAAGAGCCGCGCGGCGACAAGCCCAAGACCTATGCCGCCAAGCCCGCGCGCAAGGAAAAGCCGATCGACCCCGACAACCCCTTCGCGCGGGCGCTGGCGGGGCTGAAGGGCAAGTCCTGACCGCCGAGGCGCAATCCCGGCTGCGGCTCGACAAGTGGCTCTGGCAGGCGCGGTTCTTCAAGACCCGCACTCTTGCGGCGCGCATGGTTGCGGGCGGCCATGTGCGGGTCAACAGCCAGAAGGTCCACAAACCGGCGGTCACGGTCGGCCACGGTGATGTGCTGACCTTCGCGCAGGGGCGCGACGTTCGGGTGGTCAGGGTGGTGGCGCTTGGCGAGCGGCGCGGGCCGGCCCCCGAAGCGCAAACGCTTTACGAGGATCTGACGCCAGACACGGACAGCGTTCCGCGCAACCCGTCATACGAGGGAAAAGGACGCCCCACGGGCAAGGATCGCCGGGCGCTCGGGTCTTTCCGCCGCGGCCCGCTTGAATGATCGACCGGGGGGGACTAAACCCCTGCAAAGCTACACGATGGAACCGCCATGACCTACGCCGTTATTGAAAACTGCATCAACTGCAAATACACCGACTGTGTCGAGGTGTGCCCGGTGGATTGTTTCTATGAGGGAGAAAACTTCCTCGTGATCCATCCCGACGAATGTATCGACTGTGGTGTTTGCGAACCGGAATGTCCCGCCGATGCGATCCGCCCGGATACCGAGCCGGAGATGGAAGAATGGGTGGAGCTGAACCGGAAATATTCCGAGATGTGGCCGGTCATCGTGTCGAAGAAAGACCCGCTGCCCACGGCGGAGGAATTCGATGGCAAGGACGGCAAGCTGGCGCTGCTGTCGGAGGCCCCGGGTGAAGGCGGCTGACCGATTCGCACCCCGATTCTGGTGGTGTCTTGATGGTTTGCGCAACGACGGAGCCCTGTAAAAGCAGGGTTTTCGGGTTGTTGGCGCTGTTCAGCTTTAAAAACGTCGATTCTTGTGCTATATTTCTGTCACAAAAGATGTCTGTGACCAAGAAAGCTGCGGTTTTTGCCGGGCCGCGCATGAACTCAGTGCCAAAAGAACCCCGAGGGAAAGGACCGCCTTTCGCCACGGTGTTTTTGTCGCCTGAGACCCGGGGATCAAGAGGAAGACCATATGAGCAAGTCGCGTAGATCGCAGGAATTTCGCCCGAACGATTATGTTGTCTATCCCGCACACGGGGTGGGGCAGATCGTGTCCATTGAAGAACAGGAAATCGCTGGCCTGTCGCTGGAACTTTTCGTGATTTCCTTCGCCAAGGACAAGATGACCTTGCGTGTGCCCACGGCCAAGGCAACCGAGGTGGGCATGCGCTCGCTCTCCAGTCCGGATATCGTCAGCAAGGCGATGGAAACGCTCAAGGGTCGGGCTCGGGTGAAACGCGCCATGTGGTCGCGCCGGGCGCAGGAATATGAACAGAAGATCAATTCCGGTGACCTGATCTCCATCGCCGAGGTGGTGCGCGACCTGCACCGCGCCGATGACCAGCGCGAACAATCCTATTCCGAACGTCAGCTTTACGAGGCGGCGTTGGAACGTCTGACGCGTGAACTGGCCGCTGTCGATGACATGGACGAGGCGGGCGCGCAGCGCCGTGTTGACGAGGTGCTGACCGCTCGCGCGGCCTGACATCTTCCACGATAAAGGATGGCCCCCGCCTGCGCCGGCGGGGGTTTTCTATGCCAGGGGTGACGCCAGCACCGCCAGCGCGGCGATCTCCGCCAGTTGCTGGCTGGCCCCGAGGATGTCGCCGGTCTGGCCGCCGATCTTTGCCGACGCGATGCGGCCCATCCCGGCGGCGAGCGTCAATGCGGCCAGCAGCGCCCAGAGCGCCGCGCCGCCGCACAGGACCAGCGCGAGGATCAACGCAATGCTACCACCGACCCACGCGGCCTGCATCGGCGGGCGCCCCACGGTGCGCGACAGTCCACCGGGGCGGGCGGGGGCCATCCACGCCATCAGCGCCACCATCGGCACCCGCGACAGCATCCCTGCGGCCAGCAGCACCGGCAGGGCGGCGCCGGTCCCCACCAGCCCCGCGATCAGCGACCAGCGCGCCAGCAGCGCCAGCACCAGCGCGATCACCCCATAGGTGCCGATGCGGCTGTCCTTCATGATCTCCAGACGCCGCTCCGCTGTCCAGCCGCCCCAAAGCCCGTCGGCGGTATCGGCCAGCCCGTCCTCGTGCAGCGCGCCGGTGACCATGACGGAGACCGCAAGGCCAAGCGCCGCCGCGACCCCGGCGCCAAGCCCGGAGGCCAGCCAGATCGCCAGCGCCGCGAGGCCGGCAGGCACCAGCCCCGCCAGCGGCCAGGCCCAGGCCGCCGCCGCGCCGCGCGTCATGTCCGGCGTGCCCGGCAGCGGCAGCCGGGTCAGCAGGCCAAGCGCCAGCCGCAGATCGCCGGGAACCCGGTGCAGGATGTCGCGCCTTGCCATGCGGCGGGCTCCTTTGTCTCGCATTTCCGCTCCGGGTCGGGCATATCCGCCAAACCAACCCCTGGCAACGAGTGAGACGCGCATGACCGCCCCCTTTTCAACCCTCGC
>PFEX01000231.1:0-4667 GCA_002783145.1 Rhodobacteraceae bacterium CG17_big_fil_post_rev_8_21_14_2_50_65_11
CGGTCACACCGGACAAGGCCCCGGTCAGCCGTTCAAACCCGGTCGTGACGCAAGCGCCACCCCTTTCGGCGCAAGAAACTGCCGCGCCGGTCCGATACACCGCGACGGCGAGCGCGAAACCCAGTGATGCAGCAAGCCAAGACCCGGCCCGCGTGACGCAGCCGCCGGCGCCCATATCCGCGCCGGACCGGCCCGCACCGGTCCAGCCTCGTCCGATGCGCGCCAACGGCCCGGAAGCGCAGCCCGTGCCCGACGATCCGTCCAGGGGTTCGCTGACGCAACCCGAGCCATTCGACCCGCGGCAAGCGGCGCACCCTCTGGTTGCCACGCGCCCGGATCTTCCGGCAACGCCCGTTGCGAAAACCGATCCTGCGCTAACGGAAATGCCCCTGACCGCTGCGGCAGAGCCTGTCACGCCCATCTCGACCAACGCCCCGGATCGTCCGACCGCCCCGCAAGCACCGACCCCACAACCGGTCGTGACGCAGCTTGCGCAGCAGCTTGCCGCCGCCGAACCGCTTCCGGGTGACGATGCGCCGCTTGAGATGACGCTGGATCCGCCGGAACTGGGCACCATCCGCCTGTCCGTCACGCGCGGCGCGGATGGCATGGTGCTGCATCTTCACGCCGACCAACCCGAAACGCTCGACCTGCTGCGGCGCCATGGCGGTGCATTGACCGAGGAACTCCAGCGGCAGGGGCTGGAACACGGATCGTTCAGCTTTTCGGGCGGGCGTGACGGGCAGACCCAACACCCCCAGCATATCCCGGCGCAGGCAACCGCCCCAGCACCGGAAAGACCGCCACACGACAGGCCCGACACTGCGTCGACACCGCGACGCGGATCGCTCGACCGCCGCCTTTGAAGGAGACTTCGCATGCAAGTAGGCGCTACGACACAAGCACGGGCCACCGGCGCAGCCGCCAATGCCGGCGACCGGTCCGTTATCAATTCCGATTTCCAGACCTTCCTCGAAATGCTGACGACGCAGATGCAGAATCAGGATCCGCTCAACCCGATGGACTCCACCGAGTTCTCGACGCAGCTTGCCACGTTCTCGGGCGTGGAACAGCAGGTGCGCACGAATGACCTGCTGAGCGGGTTGCAACAGGCGATGTCCTTTTCCAACCTCGGGGACGTCGCCGGGTGGATCGGGCGCGAGGCGCGGGCCGAGATGCCGATGGCCTTTCAGGGCGAACCGCTGACATTGCTGGCCTCCGGCAACGCGTTGGCCACTCGGATGGAGCTCGTTGTCACCGATGCCGAAGGACAGGCCCTGCAAAGGGTAGAGGTCCCGGTCAGCGATGCGCCGTTTCAATGGGCAGGCGTGACGTCGGATGGCGCGCCCCTGCCCGGGGGAACCTACGGCTTTCATATCGAGTATTTCAACGACGATACCCCGATCGACACCCGGCCCGCACAGGGTTACGCGACGATAGAAGAGGTCGAGAACATCAATGGCGAAATCTGGCTGACCATGCCGGGCGGCGTGCAGGTGCGATCCTCGGAAATCACCTCGGTGCGCGACGGGGGCTGAGAGGCGGCGCGCTACTTGCGCTCACCGCCGGGCGCGTTCCCGCTGCCAGCGCCGCCACCGGAGATCCGAAGCTGCGATTCCGGGTAGCCGACGCTTGCCTGCGGCTCGATCGTGCCGATGTAGATATCGAACCGGCCCGAAGGCGGGGTGCCCCAAAGAAGGCTCGGGTTTATCCCGCCTGCACCGTTATCGTCGCAATACCAGCGCCCGTCGGGGGCGTTGATCAGCAGGCTGGTATCGGCCTCGCTGACGACGGTAAAGCCCAGCGGCGACCCGCTGCCCTGGTAGATCACCCGAAAATCGGGCGCCTCCGCGACGAACCCCGCGCAGCCTTGCCCGACGCTTGCCGCCTCGAGCATGCCGCCGGCAAGAATATGCTGGCGGTAGGGATCAGGCTGAAAAGCGGCGGCCAGATTGACCGTGCCGAAGGTGGACGGCAGGTTGGGGTCCGGTTCGGACGGCCGCAGATCGACCTGCGGCGTTTCTCCGGCCATGGTGGCGCGGATCCACTCCTGATAGGCGGAAACGCGGGTATAGGTCCCGTAGTGATCACCATCCTGGTGGCAGTAATTGCCGCCGGATACGATCCCGACCTGGATATACCCCGCCCCATCGCGGGCAACGAGCGGCCCGCCGCTATCGCCCCGGCAGGCATCGGCAATCGCCTCTCGAAAGCCCGCGCAGATCACGCTACCGCCCGCACCAACGGCACAGAACTGGTTGTCCACGATCGGAACCGCCGCGCCAAGCAGAACCTGCGAGGAATCCCACAGCGCCGGTGGTTGCGTGGCGGCCCGTTCGGCCTGTGTCAGCGGCCCGCGCCCACGCGCGATTTGCGGCGGCGGGGTCAGGCCCCAGCCTATGATGACGGCCTCGTCACCGATCCGTTCCACCCGCGCAGCGGCGGTCCCGTCCGAGAGCGGCGCCGGCGTGATCCTCATCGGGCGCACCATTTCCAGAAGCGCGATATCGTGGATGCCGACACCTTCGTATCCGGCATGGATAAACACGCGCGCCACGTCGAAGGCGGTACCGCCGCCCTGAAGGCTGGCGGAATTGGCGTAGATTTCCAGCCCCAGCGGATTGGCGGGATCAAACGAATCAACGCAATGCGCGGCGGTCAGGACCCAGCGGTCGGCGATGATGGTTCCGCCGCAAAAATGCCCGTCGAATCGGCTACGCGCGTTGGCCTCGTTCAGCGACACCACCCACGGAAAATCGTCCATCGAAACAGGGCAGCCCCCCATGACCCGATCGTCGGAGCAAAAATCCTGCGCCGCCGCGCGCACCGGCGCAAGGGCCAAGCCAGCCGTCAGAAGGACAGCGCCAAGTGCCAAGGGGTTCAAGACGTTCATGCTGCCGATCTCCCGGTTGCATCAATTCAATGTGCGTTCAATCGTTGCGGCCGGGTTATCCGGCCCCGCGCCGGAACCGGGTGCCTCGGTGTCCGGGTCCGGGTCCGGGGAAAACGGCGTCGGCGCGGGCGTTTCTTGCGTGACAGCCCGCACCCAAAGCTCCGCCTCGGGGGCCACCGATACCTCTTGTTCGGTACCGACCCAGATCCGGTACACCCCCGCAAGCGCATCGCGCAGCGCCACGACCGGCGCCGCCCCGCGCGACGATGTGCCCGCGCAGATCCAGTCGCCATCCGGCGTGTGCAGCACCAGAACCGTCTCCGACTCGCTGGCGGTGGTCAGGCTGAGGGGGCCCACGGCCTCCTCCCAGTCCAGCTGAAAATCGGGGTCCCTGGCGACGAAACCGTAACACGCCCCGCCAAGTTGCGATGCGTCCTCGTAACCGCCGGCCAGCAGGTCGAACCGGAGCCCGCCATCCGGCAGCCCCCCGTCAAGCGCGATAAGTCCATAGAGCGGGTTACCATCATACACGATGCCCCTGCCCGGTTTGCCCGCCGCGCCCATCGCTTCGGCCAGTTGCACCGGCACCTCATTGGTCACGGTCCGACCGCTGCCGCTGTGGAACTGCGGCGGGATCTCGCCCGCGAAGCCAAACTCCAGCCACGGCACCTGGCGCCCGTCGGTGGCATTGCGCACCGCGAAAGACACTTCGTACATGATGTCGTCGATGCGCCGATCGGGCCGGTCCAGCGCCTGCAAGAGCGCCCCGGTGAAAAGCCCGTTGCGTCCCTCGCCGTCGGATGATGTTTGCCCCGGCGCGGCAGAATACATGATGAAGGCCGAGGCCCCGGGCGGCGCATCCATTGCCGACAGGCCGATGCCGACATCACGGCCGCCACCGCGTTCGGGCAGCGGGTTGTTGCGGCAGGCATCGAGGATGATCACCCCGGTGGCGCCGGTCGCCGCCAGCCGTTCCAGCAGGCGCGGTGCCGGGTAGGACCAGTCCGGCACATCCTCGGCGAACTGGATTTCCCCGTCATCGGTGGGGATCAGGTAATTGGTGCCCTTGTATTCCACCCCGTGCCCGGCAAAGTAGAACACCGCGAGGTCGCCGGGGTTGAGCGAGCGGGTAAAATCGCGGATCGCCACCTGAAGGTCGCGCAGGTCCACGTCCAGCAGCGGCCCGTCGCCATGCACGCGGTAGCCGATCTCGGCCAGCCGGGCGGCCATGTCGGTCGCGTCGTTCACCGGGTTGATCAGCGGGTTCGCGGCATAATCCGAATTGCCGATCACGAGGGCCAGACGCTCGGCGTGGGCAAGCCTGGTCAGGCCGACCAGCGCGACGGCGACCAGAAGCACGGGCCAAACACCGGCGATGAGGCTTCGCGGTAAGGCCACCTCCGACCCCCCTTCCCAAAAAATTAACCGAATGCGTCGCAGTATGACCGGAATTTTCCGCTGCGCCGACTCTTTTTTGTCGGCCAAGCCACCAGGATCGTTCAATTCCTGAGGAAAACCTGAAGATCGGCGACATTGGTGCCCGTCGCGCCGACGGTCAAAAGATCGCCCGACGCGGACAGCGCGGCGTGGCTGTCGCTGTTTGCCAGCAACGCCTCCGGCTCGGCCCCGGCAGCGCGCATCCTTGCAAGGCATGTGTCATCGACGATAGCGCCCGCCGCTTCGGTCGGCCCGTCGCGCCCGTCGGTGCCGCCCGACAGGAAGTGCCAGCGGGGCTTGACCCCGCGCGCCTCGGCCAGCAGCGCCACCCGCAGCG
>PFEX01000231.1:4677-6196 GCA_002783145.1 Rhodobacteraceae bacterium CG17_big_fil_post_rev_8_21_14_2_50_65_11
CCGGATCATCACCGTGGTTTCACCGCCCAGCAGCAGCGCGGTGCCCGGCGGGGTTGCGGTGGCAAGGTCGAGCACGGTTTCCGCCGCTTGTTCCACCGGGCCGGTCAGGGGGCGGTCGATCATCCGCACCGGCCGCGTGGCAGCGCGCGCCATCGCGGCAAGGCTTTGCCCGTTCGATCCGATCAGCGTGGCATCCGGCGGGGGCAGATCCGCCGGCGGGGCGTTGCGGGTCAGTGCCGCGCGGGCGGCCTCGGGCAGCTTTTGCCAGATCCCGAGCCGCCGGGCGACGTCCTCCGCCGTGCCCTGATCGGTGATCGGCCCCACCGTTGGCCCGCTGGCAATGACCCGCAGGTCATCCCCCACCACGTCCGACAGGATCAGGCTGCGCAGCGGTGCAGGCTTTGCCAGCGCCAGCATACCGCCGCCCTTCAGGCGTGACAGCGCCTGGCGCAGGATGTTGGTTTCGGTGATATCGGCGCCGGTGGCCAGCAGCAGCCGGTTGACCTCGGCCTTGTCGGCCAGCGTCACGCCCTCGACCGGCGCCGGCAACAGGGCAGAGCCGCCGCCCGAGACCAGCGCCAGCACCGCGTCGCCCTCGCCGGCCCCGCGCAACAGCTTTTCCACAGCCAGCGCCGCGATCACGCCGCGCCCGTCGGGCACCGGGTGGCCTGCCGCGTAGGCGGCGACGCCGGCGACATCGCGATGGTTTTCGTAATTCGTCACCACGATGCAACCGGTGCGCGCGCCGTCGGGCAAGCTGTCGCGCGCCGCCTGCATCATGCCATGCGCCGCCTTGCCGATGGCGATCAGGATCAGCGTGCCGTTTTTCGGCAGTTCGACGGGCCGCGCGGCCAGCGCCTCGGCCACAGCACGTTCGGGGTCGGCGGCGGCGACACCGGCCATGAACAGCCGGATCAGTTCTGAACGAAGGTCGTCGGCGGGCATGGCGCGGGCCTCTTGCAGGTCGGTCGCGTCAACTGTCCCACCACGCGGCACCGCTGTCCATGCATGATGCAGCGTGCGGTCCGCCGGTCAGAACCAGAATTCCCATACGGCAACCGATGCAAAGGCCAGCACCACGCCGCCCGCGAGGTAGCCCAGCCGCTCACCCAGCCGCGACCGGCGCGGCGGCGGCGGTGTTCTGGCCTGCGCCAGCAGCGCATCCTGCGCCATTTGCGGCAAGCGCGGCCCGAAGCGCGACAGCACTTGCGCGGTGCGCCACAGGTCGCGCAGCACCGCCTGCGGACCAAGGTTGCGGCTGATGTAATCCTCCACCACCGGGCGGGCGGTCTTCCAGATGTTGATATTGGCGTCAAGCGAGCGCGCCACCCCCTCCACCACCACCATGGTCCGTTGCAGCAGGATCAGCTCGGTCCGGGTTTCCATGCCGAACTGTTCCGTCACCTCGAACAGGTAGGACAACAGCCGCGCCATGGAAATACGGCTGGCATCCATGCCGAAGATCGGCTCGCCGACGCTACGCAGCGCTTGCGCGAATTCGTCGATATCGCGGTCGGCG
>PFEX01000231.1:6225-6598 GCA_002783145.1 Rhodobacteraceae bacterium CG17_big_fil_post_rev_8_21_14_2_50_65_11
ATCTCTGCGTAGACCCGGCGGGTATATTCATCAAGCCGCCCCATGATGCCGAAATCCAGCGCCACGATATCGCCGTTGGGCGCTACCTTCAGGTTGCCCTGATGCATGTCGGCATGGAAGAACCCGTCGCGCAGCGCGTGGCGCAGGAACATCTGCAACACCCGTTCGGCCAGCGTCACCCGGTCATGACCGGCGGCGTCGATGGCTTCGGGGTCGCCCATCGAGACGCCCTCGGCCCAGTCCAGCACCATCACCCGCCGCGAACAGAGGAACCAGTTGACGGCAGGAACGCAAAACCCTTCATCCTCTGCCGTTCTGGCGGCAAATTCGCCCGCAGCGGAGCTTTCGATACGCAGGTCCAGTTCACGCAGGA
>PFEX01000231.1:6635-83363 GCA_002783145.1 Rhodobacteraceae bacterium CG17_big_fil_post_rev_8_21_14_2_50_65_11
AACGCACGCTCGATTCCGGGACGCAGCACCTTCACCGCCACGTCCTGCCCGGTGTCACGCAACGTCGCGCGGTGCACCTGCGCGATGGACGCGGCGGCGACAGGCTCCGAAAACTCGGTGAACAGCGCCTCGACCGGGATGTCCATGTCTTCGCCGATCATCCGCTTGGCGACGGCGCTGTCGAAGGGTGGCAGCTTGTCCTGCAACACCCGAAGTTCACGCGCCAGTTTCGGGCCAACCACATCGGGCCGCGTACTCAGGATCTGACCAAACTTGATGTAGGCCGGGCCAAGCGCGGTCAGCGCCCGCACCACCGGCGGCAGGTTCGGGTCGCCGTTCAGGCCCAGCCACTTGAACGGCCAGCCCAGCACCCGAAGGCCGATGCGCACGCTGCGCGGCGTGTCCATCGCCGCCAGCGCCTCGGCCATGGCGCCGGTGCGTTCAAAGGTGGCGCCTGTGCGGATCAGCCGCCAGATGTTGTGAGGTCCGCGCATTCTATGCCCCCCGATGCCCGGTGTTTTCCACCTGACGCATCACGCTTGGCCCTTCGCGGTGCAGCGCCCCGCGCCGAGTCAAGGCCGCGGGCCGCCGCGCATCGCCGCAGCGCGGCCCGGCGCCGCGCGGCTTGATCGAACATGCCCCGACCTCATGAACGACGACGCCACGACCAGAGCACGCCGAATGGCAGGGCAATTGCCGCGCGGGCATCCTGTTCCCGGCGTCCACCACTAGATCTTCCAGCCCGAATGCAACGCCGCAATGCCCATCGACAGGTTGCGGTATTTCACCATCTCGAAGCCTGCCGCCCGGATCATCGAGGCAAAGCTCTCCTGATCGGGAAACTTGCGGATGCTTTCCACAAGATACTGGTAGCTGTCCGCGTCCCCCGCGATCAGCTTGCCCATCTTCGGGATCACGTTGAAGGAATAAAGGTCATAAAGCTTCTGCAACCCCTGGTTCGGCAACTGGCTGAATTCGAGAACCATCAGCCGCCCGCCGGGGCGCAGCACGCGGAACGCTTCGGACAGCGCATCGCCGATTCGCGTCACGTTCCGGATACCGAAGCTGATCGTGTAGACATCGAACGAATTGTCCTCGAAGGGCAGCGCCATCGCGTCGCCGACGACCCAGTCCAGCTTTTCGGCCATGCTCTCGGCCTCGGCCCGTTTCTGCCCCTCGACCAGCATCGCTTCCGTCATGTCGAGCACGGTCGCCCGCGCGCCCGGCGCACGCCCCAGAAAGCGAAACGCGATATCGCCAGTCCCGCCCGCGACATCCAGCAGGCGCTGCCCGTCGCGCGGGGCCAGCCAGTCCATCATCGCATCTTTCCAGAGCCGGTGAATACCGCCCGACATGACATCGTTCATGACGTCATATTTCGAGGCGACGTTGCTGAACACCCCGTGCACCTTGCCGGCCTTCTCGTCCTCGGCCACGGTCTGGAACCCGAAATGCGTGGTGCGCCTGTCCGCTTCGCTCATCTTGACCATCCTTTCCGGGGGCCTTGCCCTCGCCAGAAAACTGACCCTTCGTATAGGGCTCACCCGACGCGTTACAATGCGCCGCCCCGCAAGGAAAGGCCCGCCATGCCCGAACTGCCCGAAGTCGAGACAGTGCGTCGCGGGCTGGCCCCGGTCATGGAAGGCGAGCGCATCGTGAAGGCCGATATCCGCCGCCCCGATCTGCGCTGGCCGTTCCCGCCCGACATGGCCGCGCGGCTGACCGGCGCTGTGGTGCTGCGGCTGCGGCGGCGGTCAAAATACATCCTCGCCGATCTGTCCACCGGTGAAACCCTGTTGATCCATCTGGGCATGTCGGGGCGAATGCTGGTGTCCGGCGCGAAGGGTTGCACCATGCCGGGACAGTTTTACCACCATCACCCGGCCCCGCAAATGCATGACCATGTCGTGCTCGACATGGGCAGCGGTGCGCGCATCACCTTCAACGACGCCCGCCGTTTCGGCGCGATGGACCTCATGCCGACCGAGGCCGAGGGGGCACACCCTCTGCTGGCGCGGCTCGGCCCCGAACCGCTTGGCAATGCGTTCGACGGGCCATACCTGGCGGCCACGCTGAAACCCCGCCGCATGCCGATCAAATCGGCCCTGCTGGACCAGCGAATCGTTGCCGGTCTGGGCAACATCTATGTCTGCGAAGTGCTGTTCCGGGCCGGCATCTCGCCCAAGCGACAGACAGGGCGCATTGCGACGCCACGTCTTGAAGCTTTGGTGCCGATCATCCGCGACGTGCTGACCCAGGCGATCGCGGCCGGCGGGTCAAGCTTGCGCGACCACCGCCAGACCGATGGCACCTTGGGCTATTTTCAGCATGGTTTTCAGGTCTATGGACGCGAGGGTGCCGCCTGCCTCGCACCCGGTTGCTCGGCGGCGATTCGGCGGGTCGTGCAATCGGGGCGCTCCAGCTTCTATTGCCCGGCCTGTCAAAGATAGCTTGAACCGGGCGCGCGGGCTGATAACCCTGCGCAGTCGAGGGACAACAGAACCGGAACAAAACGGATGGCCTACGAAACCCTGATCGTCGAGATCGAAAACCACGTCTGCCTGATCAAGCTGAACAGGCCGGACGCGCTGAACGCGCTCAACACCAAGATGCTGGCCGAACTCTGCGACGCGCTGGAAAGCGCCGACCGCAACGACAAGGTCCGCTGCATCATCGTCACCGGGTCCGAAAAGGCCTTCGCCGCCGGGGCCGATATCAAGGAAATGACGTCCAAGAGTTTCGTGGACGTCTACACAGAGAACCTCTTCGCCGATTCCTCGGACCGGATGATGGGCATTCGCAAGCCGATCATCGCCGCCGTGTCGGGCTACGCGCTTGGCGGCGGTTGCGAACTGGCCATGGCCTGCGATTTCATCATTGCCTCCGACACCGCCAAGTTCGGCCAGCCGGAAATCAACCTCGGCGTGATCGCCGGCATGGGCGGCAGCCAGCGGCTCACGCGCTACGTCGGCAAGTCCAAGGCAATGGACATGAACCTGACAGGCCGCTTCATGGACGCCGCCGAGGCCGAGCGCGCCGGGCTGGTCAGCCGCGTGGTGCCTGCCAAGAAACTGCTGGACGAGGCGCGTGGCGCGGCCGAAAAAATCACCGAGAAATCCATGATCTCCACCAAGGCCGCGAAAGAGGCGGTCAACCGCAGTTACGAGGTGACCCTGTCCGAAGGCTTGCGATTCGAACGGCGGCTGTTCCATTCGCTGTTCGCCACCGAGGACCAGAAGGAAGGCATGTCCGCCTTCCTCGAAAAACGCGAGGCGCAGTTCCGCGACAAATAGAGGCCGGCCCATTTCGTTTGCACAGGACGGGTGTCCAGGGCGGCAGTATGAGAAGCGCCCCCTGTTTTAGGGCTTTCTTTCCGGTTTGCTTTCGCTTAAACGCCCGTCCAGACATGCGCGTGAGGCCCGCTTTGGCCGGATGGACCGGTTTTCGGAAAGCCCGGCCCCGTGGGCGAAACGCGCAAACCAATTGACATCGAACCCACGAAGGCACCCGACACATGGCAAACACACCGCAGTCCAAGAAACGCGCCCGTCAGAACGAAAGCCGTTTCGCCATCAACAAGGCGCGCCGGTCGCGCATCCGCACCTATCTGCGCAAGGTCGAAGAGGCGATCGCCTCGGGCGACCAGGATGCCGCGAAAGCCGCCCTGCGCGAAGCGCAGCCGGAACTGATGCGCGGCGTCACCAAGGGCGTCCTCCACAAGAACACCGTTGCCCGCAAGATCTCTCGCCTCTCGTCTCGGGTGAAGGCCATGGCCGCCTGAGGCATTGCCGCAACAGATCGTGTATTTGGCGTCCCATAGGGGCGCCATTTTTTGTTTCTGAAATTCTCTCATGGTTCGGCACCTTTACCGACAGCGTTCCGGATTCGGCCTCTGAATCGGCCTGAGTCAAGCGTGAAGTGATGTTGCGGCCATCGCCAGAGTCCCGCTACCGTCTAGCCAAGCGATTCACACAGTCTGGGGGGACAGCGGGCGTCAGCATCGGGAAGTGGCAGCTTCCCTAATCGTATGAGTGTTGCGTCCGGGGCCGGCAGCGCAGATCTGGAACCACGAAAACCGGGTTTGCCTTGTTTCACGGGGAAGCAGCGTTGCTGTTTGCCCGGTGTGCCTTCTTTGTCCAACGACCTCCAACCGAAGGTTTTCGCATCACGCGATCCGGTCTCTCAAACCGGGCCTTGGTGCAGTCCGGTTGGCATCGATCCCATTCGCCCGCGCCTGACGGGGAAAGGTCCGGGTCTGGTCCGGGCCTGTCATGGCGAGGTTGAAAAGACGGCCCGTGAAGCGCGCTGGCAAAGGATGAGGGCGGCGAAACGACCGCCCGCGCGGCACCGAAAAAAGGCTGCGTTCAAGAATGACGGGATCACGATGACACACGACGACTGGGGACATATTCGCGGCGAACTGCTGAAATCGGTGGGGAAAAACAACTTTTCGGCATGGATCGAACCAATCCGCTTCGGGTCGGTCGCTGATCGCACTGCGCATCTGACCGTTCCGACAAATTTCATCGGTAGATGGGTGTCGCAGCATTTCGGGGATGTGATCCTGCGTCACCTGATTTCAGCGGGGGCCGAAGTGGACCGCGTGAACTTCGCCGTTGCCGCGCAGAACGGGACCGAACCGGTTGAGGCCAACAGCACCGCGGTCGCGCCCCCTGAAAGCGCGGCCAGAACCGCACCGGGCGCCGCGATCAGCACCCCCGCCGCACCACTCCATAACCCCCGAAGCCGGCACAGCTTGCCGGAATCCGCGCTGAACCCGAATTTGACTTTCTCGAATTTCGTGGTTGGAAAGCCCAACGAACTGGCCCATGCCGCCGCGCGCCGCGTCGCCGAAGGCGGCACCGTTTCGTTCAACCCGCTCTTCCTTTACGGCGGCGTCGGGCTTGGCAAGACACACCTGATGCATGCCATCGCGTGGGGATTACGCAGCAACAAGCCGGAGCTGAAGGTCGCCTACCTGTCGGCCGAACAGTTCATGTATCGCTTCATCCGGGCGCTGCGCGACCAGGACACGCTGTCCTTCAAGGAAGTGTTCCGGTCGATCGACGTGCTGATGGTCGATGACGTGCAGTTCATCGCCGGAAAGAACTCCACGCAGGAGGAATTCTTTCACACCTTCAACGCACTGGTCGAACTGGGCAAGCAGATCATCATCTCCGGCGACCGGGCTCCGGTGGACATGGAGGAACTGGACAGCCGCATCGCCTCTCGCCTGCAATGCGGGCTGGTGGTGGATCTGCACCCGACGGATTACGAACTGCGCCTCGGTATCCTGCAACACAAGGTAGAGGCGCAGCGCGACCGCACCCCGGACCTGACAATCGCGCCGGGTGTGCTGGAATTCATCGCACACCGGGTCTCGACCAATGTGCGGGTGCTGGAAGGCGCTCTGACGCGGCTGTTTGCGTTTGCCGACCTGATCGGCTGCGAAATCACCATGGACATGACGCAGGAATGCCTGTCGGACATCCTGCGCGCCACCGACCGCAAGGTCACCATGGACGAGATCATCAAGAAGATTTGCGAACATTACCACCTGCGCCAATCCGACCTGATGAGCCCGAGCCGCGCCCGCAACATCGCCCGGCCCCGGCAGATGGCGATGTATTTATGCAAGAAACTGACCAGCCGCAGCCTGCCCGAGATCGGGCGCAAGTTCGGAGGGCGTGATCACACCACGATCCTTCACGGGGTGCGCAAGATCGAGGAGCTGATCTCGATCGACAACCAGATCGCGGAGGATGCGGAACTGCTGCGCCGGATGCTGGAAGCCTGACCTTTTCATCTTGGTAAAAATACCTCGGAGGGGGGTGCGGGGGGAGGATCCCCCCGCCGGATCGACGCGCGCAAGCGCGGCGAAACCCCGCCGCGGTGCCGCAGCATGTTCTATTTCACGGATTTTCGCATCCGCCCCATTGACGCCGCCCGCCCTTTGACGACACTCCAAGAAAACGCTTGTGCCCGTGGGCGGAGAGGCTAGGCTCGCCGCCCCGCCAACCTTCGGAGCCAGGGACATGAAGATCAGTATCGAACGCGCGGCGCTGCTCAAGGCAGTCTCGCAGGCCCAATCTGTGGTGGAGCGCCGCAACACGATCCCGATCCTTGCCAACGTGCTGATCGAGGCCGAGGGCGACAGCGCCAGTTTCCGCGCCACCGATCTCGATATCGAGGTGGTGGACAAGGCACCGGCGCAGGTCGAACGCCCCGGCGCGACCACGGTGGCCGCCGTGGTCCTGCATGAAATCGTGCGTAAACTTCCTGACGGGGCGCTGGTGCAGCTGAGCGATGACGGCGCCTCGGGCCGGTTGGAGGTGAAGGCGGGGCGGTCGTCCTTCCAGTTGGCGACGCTGCCGCGCGAGGATTTCCCGGTGATGACCACGACCGAATACAGCGCCAATTTCTCGGCCAGGGCGCCGGCGCTGCGGCGCCTGTTCGACAAGTCCAAGTTCGCCATATCGACAGAGGAAACCCGTTATTACCTCAACGGCGTCTACATGCATGTGGCGCAGGGCGAGGACGGGCCGGTGCTGCGCTGCGTCGCAACGGATGGCCACCGGCTGGCCCGCGTGGACATGGCCCTGCCGGCCGGGGCGGAGAACATGCCCGGCGTGATCGTGCCGCGCAAGACGGTGGGCGAGTTGCGCAAGCTTCTGGAAGACGACGAGATGGCGATCGCGGTCTCGGTGTCCGAAACCAAGGTACGCTTTGCGACGCCCGATATCACCCTGACCTCGAAGGTGATCGACGGCACCTTCCCCGATTACACGCGGGTCATCCCGATGGGCAACACCCGCCGGATGGAGGTGGATGCAAGCGAATTTGCCCGCGCGGTGGACCGGGTGGCGACGGTGTCATCCGAACGCTCGCGCGCGGTGAAGCTGTCTCTGGACGAAGACCGGCTGGTCCTGTCGGTCAACGCGCCCGACAGCGGTGCGGCCGAGGAGGAACTGGCCGTGGCCTATGGCGACGAGAAGCTGGAGATCGGCTTCAACGCCAAATACCTGCTGGAAATCGCCAGCCAGGTGGACCGTGAGAACGCGGTGTTCCTGTTCAACTCCTCCGGCGACCCAACCCTGATGCGCGAAGGCAACGATACAAGCGCCGTCTACGTGGTGATGCCGATGCGGGTGTGACGAGACCGATTTTTCGACGAAAAATCGCGCCTCCGTCGGGAGTATTTGAGCCAAGAAGAAGGGAAGGGGCATGGCGGGCACCCATGTGCGGGCGCTGACCCTCTTGCATTTCCGATCGCACAGGCGGGCGGACTTGGCGATGGACGGGCGGCCCGTGGCGCTGTTTGGTCCCAATGGTGCGGGCAAGACGAATCTGCTGGAGGCGGTGTCGCTGCTGTCACCGGGTCGCGGGTTGCGCCGGGCGTCGGTCGAGGAAATCGCGCGCCGACCCGAAGCGCTCGGCTGGAAGGTCCGGGCCGAGGTGGCCGAAGGCAACCGGTATCACGAGATCGAGATGGGCGCCGAGGCGGGGCAATCGCGGAACCTGCGGATTGACGGCAAGCCGGCGCCACAGCTTGCGCTGGCGGGGCTGGCGCGGATCGTCTGGCTGGTGCCGTCGCAGGATCGGCTCTGGATAGAGGCTGCGGAGGGCCGGCGACGGTTTCTGGACCGGATCACCATGAGCTTTTTCCCCGACCATGGCGAGGCGGTGTTGACCCACGAGAAAGCGATGCGCGAACGCAACCGGATGCTCAAGGACATGGTGCGTGACGCAATGTGGTACGAGGCGGTGGAGGCGCAGATGGCCGAGGCGGCGGCGCGGATCGTGGCGCATCGGGCGCACGCGGTGGCGCGGTTGACAAAGGCGCAGGAGGGTGCGGAGACGGCTTTTCCGGTGGCCGCACTTTCGCTGATCGAGGGCGAGGAAAGCGCGGGGCTGGTGACGGCGGATGACTTCGCGGCGGCGCAGTTGCAGTCCCGCCCCCGCGACATGACCGCCGGACGCAGCCTGATCGGTCCGCATCGCAGCGATCTTGGCGCGATTTACGCGGCCAAGGACGTCGAGGCGCGGCTGTGTTCGACCGGGGAGCAGAAGGCGCTGCTGATCTCGCTGATCCTTGCCAATGCCCGGGCGCTGAAGGCGGAGACCGGGGTTGCGCCGCTGGTGCTGCTCGACGAGGTCGCCGCGCATCTCGACGCAGGGCGGCGGGCGGCGCTGTTCGACGAGATCTGCGCGCTTGGCGGGCAGGCCTGGATGACCGGCACCGGGCCGGAGCTGTTCAGCGATCTGGGCCGCCGGGCGCAGAAATTCGAGATTATGGAAACGGACGGGCAGTCCACCGTCCGGGAATGGGAGACTCCAGCATGACACCGCAGCGCATTACGCTGATCACCCTTGGCGTCGCAGATATGGCGCGCGCAAGGGCTTTCTACGAGGCCTTGGGCTGGGAGCGGCACCCGGAAAGCCAGGAGGCGGTGACGTTCTACCAGGCCAACGGTTTTGCTTTCGGGCTGTTTGGGTTGGAGGATCTGGCGAAGGATCAGGGACGGCCCGGTGCGGCGCTTGGAACAGGGGCAGCAACGCTGGCGCAGAATTTCGCGACGGAGGCAGAGGTGGATGGCGCCTATGCCGCCGCCCTTGCAGCCGGGGCGACGGCGCTTAAAGCGCCCGAAAAGGTGTTCTGGGGCGGTTATTCGGGCTACTTTACTGACCCCGACGGCCATGTCTGGGAACTGGCGATGAACCCATTCTGGGCGTTGAACGATGACGGCAGCCTGACATTGCCCGCTGCGGGTTGAGAGGGGCGCAGGACGCTGATGACACTGACACTTGCGCAGGCCGCGCTCTACATGGGCGCGCTCTTCGTGCTGTTCCTGACGCCGGGTCCGGTCTGGCTGGCGCTGACGGCGCGCACGCTGGCGCATGGGGTGGGGGCGGTTCTGCCGCTGATCCTTGGTGTCGCGCTTGGCGATATGGCGTGGAGCCTGCTGGCCGTTCTGGGGCTTAGCTGGGTCGTGCAAAGCTACGCGGGCATCATGGTGGTGCTGCGCTGGTTGGCTGTCGTGGTCTTTGCGCTGATGGGGCTGCTGCTGATCCGCCATGCCGACAGGGGCATCGAGGCGGACAGCCGGTTCAACCGGCCGGGTCGCTGGGCGGGCTTCGTCGCCGGGCTGGCGGCGATCCTCGCCAATCCCAAGGCGATCCTGTTCTACATGGGGATGCTGCCGGGCTTTTTCGACCTGACCGCGCTTACCCCGGCCGACATTGCCGTGATTGCGGCGATTTCCATGGGCGTGCCGATCGTGGGCAACCTCTTGTTCGCGACATTCGTGGATCGGGCAAGGCGGCTGATCACCTCGCCCGGGGCGCTGGCGACCATCAACCGGATCGCGGGTGGCCTGCTGATCGGGGTCGCGGTGATTATCGCGCTGATCTGAAGCCCGAAAGCCCCGGATCAGACATATACAAACCCCCAAATCTTGTGTCAGGCCCGTGACATTCCCCCATGCGACCCGTATAACAACGGGACAAGAAAACAAGGGCTCAGGCATGACCGAAGAGACACAGGCAACCTCCAGCTACGGCGCTGAATCAATCAAGGTTCTCAAGGGGTTGGAGGCTGTCCGCAAGCGCCCCGGCATGTATATCGGGGATACCGATGACGGCTCGGGCCTGCACCACATGGTTTATGAGGTTGTGGACAACGGCATCGACGAGGCGCTGGCCGGCCATGCCGACGCGGTGACGGTGACGCTGCATGCCGATAACTCGGTCTCCGTGCGCGATAACGGGCGCGGAATCCCGGTCGGGATTCACCGGGGCGAAGGCGTTAGCGCGGCCGAGGTCATCATGACCCAGCTGCACGCAGGGGGGAAATTCGACGACAACGCGTACAAGGTTTCGGGCGGCTTGCACGGGGTCGGCGTATCGGTAGTGAACGCGCTGTCGGATTGGCTGGAGCTGCGCATCTGGCGCGACGGCAAGGAACACGTCGCCCGCTTCGAGCGCGGCGAGACCGTCGAACACCTGAAGGTCGTCGGCGACGCGAATGGCGAACAGGGCACCGAGGTGCGCTTCCTTGCTTCGACCACGACCTTTTCCAATCTCGACTACGTGTTCAAGACACTGGAAAATCGGCTGCGCGAACTGGCCTTCCTGAATTCCGGGGTGCGCATCATCCTGCGCGATCTGCGCCCGGCCGAGCCGCTGGAATCCAACCTGTTCTACGAAGGCGGCGTCAGGGAATTCGTCCGCTACCTCGACCGGTCCAAGACCTCCGTGATGGCAGAGCCGATTTACATCACAGGTATCCGCGACGAGATCGAGATCGAGGCGGCGCTTTGGTGGAACGACAGCTATCACGAAACGGTTCTGCCCTTTACCAACAACATCCCTCAGCGCGACGGTGGTTCGCATATGGCTGGTTTTCGCGGCGCGCTGACCCGGACCATGAACCTTTATGCCAGCTCTTCGGGCCTTGCGAAGAAGGAAAAGGTCTCCTTCACCGGCGACGATGCGCGCGAGGGGCTGACCTGCGTTTTGTCGGTCAAGGTGCCGGACCCGAAGTTTTCCAGCCAGACCAAGGACAAGCTTGTCAGTTCCGAGGTGCGCCCGGCGGTCGAGGGGTTGATGAATGAAAAGCTGGCCGAGTGGTTCGAGGAACACCCCAACGAGGCGCGGATCATCATCGGCAAGATCGTCGAGGCCGCCCTTGCGCGCGAGGCCGCCCGCAAGGCGCGCGAACTGACCCGGCGCAAGACGGCGATGGACGTTGCCAGCCTGCCCGGCAAACTGGCCGATTGCCAGGAAAAGGATCCCGGCAAGTCAGAGCTTTTCCTCGTCGAGGGCGACAGCGCCGGCGGCTCGGCCAAGCAGGGCCGCTCGCGTCAGAATCAGGCCGTGTTGCCCCTGCGCGGCAAGATCCTGAACGTGGAGCGCGCGCGGTTCGACCGGATGCTGGGCAGCCAGGAGATCGGCACGCTGATCACGGCGCTTGGCACCGGCATCGGACGCGACGAGTTCAACATCGACAAATTGCGCTACCACAAGATCGTCATCATGACCGATGCCGACGTCGATGGCGCGCATATCCGCACGCTTCTGTTGACCTTCTTTTTCCGACAGATGCCCGAAATCATCGAGGGGGGGTATCTCTACATCGCGCAGCCGCCGCTCTACAAGGTCAGCCGGGGCAAATCAGAGGTCTACATCAAGGACCAGATCTCGCTTGAGGATTACCTGATTCAGATGGGCGTTGACGGCACCGTGCTGCGCCTGCCCTCGGGCGAGGAGATCGCCGGGCAGGATCTGGCGCGCGTGGTCGAGGGTGCCCGCAATTTCAAGCGCATCCTCGATGCCTTCCCGACGCATTACCCGCGCCGCATTCTCGAACAGGCGGCCATTGCCGGGGCCTTCGATCCGGGCCGCGCCGATGGCGATCTGCAACGCGTGGCCAATGACGTGGCAACGCGGCTCGACCAGGTGGCGCTGGAATACGAACGCGGCTGGCAGGGCCGGATCACGCAGGACCACGGCATTCGCCTGAGCCGCGTTCTGCGCGGGGTGGAAGAGATCCGCACGCTCGACGGCGCTGTCTTGCGCTCGGGCGAGGCGCGCAAGCTGTCGGAGGTTTCCAAGGGAACCCGCGACGTCTACCACGATCCGGCGCGACTGTCCCGCAAGGACCGCGAGACGATCATTCACGGGCCCATGGACCTGCTCGATGCGATCCTGACAGAGGGTGAAAAGGGCCTGACGCTGCAACGCTACAAGGGCTTGGGCGAAATGAACCCCAACCAGTTGTGGGAAACCACGCTGGACCCCGAGGCGCGGACGCTGTTGCAGGTCAAGGTCGACGATCTGGTGGAAGCCGACGACATCTTTACCAAGCTGATGGGTGACGTCGTGGAACCGCGCCGCGACTTCATCCAGCAAAACGCGCTGAGTGTCGAAAACCTCGACTTCTGAGGCGCTCTACCGCACCGCCTTGACGGTGTGTCGCCAGTCAGGGTGCACCCAAGGCGTCCGGTCGGACCGTGGCAGCGGGGTGCGCCCAAGAATGTGGTCGGCGGCCTTTTCGCCGGTCATGATCGACGGCGCGTTCAGGTTGCCGTTGGTGATGCGCGGGAAGATCGAGCTGTCGGCGACGCGCAACCCGTCAACCCCGATCACGCGGCATTCCGGATCGACCACCGCCGTCGGGTCATCCGCCGCGCCCATCTTGCAGGTGCCGCAGGGGTGATAGGCGCTTTCGGCATGGTCGCGGATGAAGGCGTCCAACGCCTCATCGCTTTGCACGTCCGCGCCCGGCTGGATTTCCGCGCCGCGATAGGGGTCGAAGGCGGCCTGTGCGAAAATCTCCCGCGTCACGCGGATGCAGTGGCGAAACTCCTCCCAGTCGTCGGGATGCGACATGTAGTTGAAAACGATGCGCGGCGCCTCCTCCGGATCGGCGGAGGTCAGCGTCACCTGCCCCCGCGACTTTGACCGCATCGGGCCGACATGCGCCTGGTAGCCGTGCCCCTCCGCCGCCGCCGTACCGTCGTAACGCACCGCCATGGGAAGGAAATGGAACTGGATGTCGGGATACTCCACACCGGGGCGGGACCGCAGAAAACCTGCGCTTTCGAACTGGTTCGAGGCCCCAAGCCCGGTGCGCGTCGTCATCCATTGGGTGCCGATCGCGCCCTTGTAGATCAGATTCCAGTATTTGAAGAGCGTGATGGGCTGGATGCAGGCTTGCTGAATGTAAAGCTCCAGGTGGTCTTGCAAGTTCTGACCCACACCGGGGCGGTCGACAATCGGATTGATGCCATGGTCGGCCAGATGCGCGGCGGGGCCAATGCCCGACAGCATGAGTATCTTGGGCGAGTTGATGGCGGAGGCCGCGACAATCACCGCGCGGTTCGCGCCGATCACCTCGATCCGGCCGCCACGGTCGACCTCGACGCCGGTGGCGCGCCCGTCCTCGATGATCACACGGCGCGCGAAACAGCGCACGAGGTCGCAATTCGAACGCCCGAGCGCCGGGCGCAAATAGGCGTTCGCCGCTGACCAGCGGGTGCCCTGCCAGACCGTCATCTCCATCGGGCCGAAGCCTTCCTGCTTTTCGCCGTTATAGTCGTCGGTCGTCTCATAGCCCGCCTGCGCCCCGGCATCGACGAAGGCCTGAAACAGCGGGTTGGTGCGCGGCCCGCGCGTCACGTGCAGGGGGCCACTCACGCCCCGCCACGAGGGATCGCCGCCATGGCCGCACTCATGCCAGCATTCCATCCGCTGGTAGTAGGGCAGCACATCGGCATAGCCCCACCCGGCAGCGCCGCTGTCCTGCCAATGATCGAAATCGCGCGCGTGGCCGCGCACATAGACCATACCGTTGATCGACGACGACCCGCCGATCACCTTGCCACGCGGGCAGGCAAGGCGACGACCGCCAAGATGCGGCTCGACCTCGGACCGGAACCCCCAGTCGTAAAGCGGCATGTTCATCGGGTAGCTCAATGCGGCGGGCATCTGGATGAAGGGCCCTGCATCGGAGCCCCCGAACTCCAACACCAGCACACTGTGCTTGCCATCCTCGGACAAGCGATAGGCCATGGCCGATCCGGCGGACCCCGATCCGATGATCACGAAATCAGCCTGCATATCGTTGCGCCCTTTCCTTCAGTGAACGTGTCCGCCGACGCACCCGATACCGCCCGCGCCAGACGGCGACGCGGGCGTTCCTGCACCCAGGGCGAGGATACGGACAAGCGTCCGAGAAAACACTGCTTTTTTGCCATCCGGAAGGGCGCGGCGCGAGCGCAACGCTTGTGCCTGTCGTCACGTCTGGCCTAACTTCCGGCGCATGATGTTTCGCCGCGACTCTCTTCATTCGAACTGGATGGCCATTCTGGCATGGCTGGCCGCCGCTTTGTGCCTGCTCCCCATCGGGGCGGTGACACTTGCCGCATTGTCTGGCGGAACAGAGACGATCGGCAGCCTCGCCACGACCGTGCTGCCCCTCTATACGATCACGACGTTGAAACTGGTGATCATCGTCGCCATCGGCACCGGGGTGATCGGCACCGGTGCGGCGTGGCTGGTGACGATGACCCACTTTCCCGGTCGCCGCATTCTGGAAATCGCACTGGCCTTGCCGCTCGCCTTTCCGGCCTATGTGCTGGCCTATGCCTATACCGATTTTCTCAGTCATCCGGGTTGGGTGCAGACGACGCTGCGCGACCTGACCGGCTGGGGTCCGCGCGACTACTGGTTCCCGGAAATCCGATCGCTGTCCGGCGCGGCGGCGATGCTGACGCTGGTGCTTTATCCTTACGTCTACCTGCTGACGCGGGCCGCTTTCCTGCAACAATCGGCCACCGCCTTCCTTGCCGCACGCGCGCTTGGCCAAGGCGCGTGGCGCACGTTTTTTCGCATCAGCCTGCCGATGGCGCGCCCGGCCGTTGCGGGCGGTGTTCTTCTGACGGTGATGGAGACCATAGCCGATTACGGAACCGTGGCGCATTTCGGGGTGCAAACCTTTTCAACCGGCATCATCCGCAGCTGGATCAGCTTTACAGACCGCACCGGCGCGGCGCAGCTGGCACTGGTGCTGCTGGTCTTCGCGCTGGTGCTGGCGTGGCTGGAGCGCAAGCAGCGGGGTGAGGCACGCCATCACGGGGCCGGGCGGCGGCACGAGGTCATGGCGCCCATGCCGTTGTCGCGCCTTGCATCGCTCGGCGCGATCCTGTTCTGCGGTATCCCGGTGCTTCTGGGCTTTCTGTTGCCAGTCGGGTTGCTGCTTTGGATGGGGTGGGATCATTTCTACCGGTTGGTGCCGGAATGGATACTGTCGCGCTTCGTCGAAACCGAGGGGCTGCTGCTGGTCGGCGGCTACCTCGATTTCCTGCGCAATTCGGCGCTCTTGGCGGCGGCAGGTGCAGCGCTGACCGTGATCGCGGCGGTTGCGCTCAGTTCCAACGCGCGGCTTTACCCGACGCCACGCGCGCAGACCGCGTTGCTGATTGCCGGGATCGGCTACGCGGTGCCCGGCGCGGTCATTGCCCTTGGCCTGCTGGTGCCCTTCGCCGCCTTCGACAACGCGCTTGATTCTTTCATGGAGGCCCGCTTCGGCATCGACACCGGGCTGCTGATCACCGGGTCGATCTGGCTTATGGTGCTGGCGTATGTGGTGCGCTTCATGGCGGCCGCGCTTGGCGCCTATGGCAGCGGACTGGCGCAGGTGAATCCCAATATCGACGCGGTCGCGCGCACCCTGGGCCGGTCGCCGCAGCGCACGCTGCTGGGCCTTCATTTGCCGATGCTGAAACCGTCGGTCTTCACCGCCCTTCTGATCGTGTTCGTCGACGTGATGAAGGAACTGCCCGCAACGTTGGTGATGCGCCCCTTCAACTGGGACACACTGGCGGTTCAGGCGCACCGGCTGGCCTCGGACGAACGCCTGCATGAGGCGGCGGTGCCAAGTCTGGTCATCGCGGCGGTCGGCCTCTTGCCGGTCATCGTGCTGTGCCGCGGACTCGGACAACACCGACAAATGCCCGCCTCGGACATGCCGGACCCGGTAAAGGGCAGCGTCGGGGCGTCAGGCTGAACGAAAAACAGGCACCACGCGGGCGCCCGTCCTTCGGTTTGCAACAAATGGCCTTCGGGACTATTCCCAGCCCGCCTCGTTGAAGATCCGCTGTGCCGCAGCCTGGTTTTCACCGAGGATCGACAGGTTGGTCATGTCACGCGTGAACCCGCCTTCGGGGATCATCTCGCTCAGAGCGTCCGAGAGATCAAGCCCCTCGACAACCGGAAACTCGTTGTTCTGCGACGAGAAATAGGCCTGCGCCGCATCCCCGGACAGGTATTCAAGGAAGGCAAGCGCCGCGTCACGGTTCGGCGAATGCGCGGTGATGCCGGCGGCCGATACGTTGACATGGGTGCCGGTCGTTTCCTGGTTCGGGAACACGATGCCGATCATGTCGGTCGATCCGGTCAACCCATCGACATCAGACGACAAGGCGCGGGCGAAGTAATAGGTGTTGCCGATCGAGATTTCGCACTCGCCCGACACGATGCCGCGCAGCTGGTCGGTGTCGCCGCCTTGCGGATCGCGGGCAAAGTTCTCGACCACGCCGGTGGCCCAGTCGAGCGCCGCCTCTTCACCGTGGTGATGGATGATCGAGCCGAGCAGCGACAAGTTGTATATGTTCGAGGAGGACCGGATGCAGACCATGCCCTCATACGCATCATTGGCGAGGTCAAGGTAGGTCTGCGGCGGATTTTCGACATCGTTCCGGTCATAGTAGATGACGCGTGCGCGCAGCGAAAATGCATACCACATATCTTCGGGGTGGCGCATTTCGACGGGAATGCGGGCATCCAGCACGTCGCTGTGCGCCGATTGCAGCAGGCCGGCATCCAGCGCCCGGTAGATCCGCCCGGCATCGACGGTCATGAAGATATCAGCCGGGCTGTTACTACCCTCGGCCTGGAGCCGCGCCATCAGTTCGTCGGCATTGCCCTCGATCCGGTTGACGGTGATCCCGGTTTCTTCGGTGAAACCTTGGTAAAGCCGTTCATCGGTGTCGTAGTGACGCGAGGTGTAGATATTCACTTCCTGCGCGGCGGCCATGCCAGCGGCCCCAGCCAGAACGCTGGTGGCAAGAACAGCGGAAACTGTGCGGATCATCATGTCATCCTTTTCCAGATAACCAAGCGAAACACTCGGATTAGAAAGGTGGATACCATCGTCGGTTCTCGAGTCAAGCAGTCCAGATGAAGTTACTCATGAAATATTCAAGCTTGTGCGCATGTTGAGTTTCGGTGCACCTTGGCCACGCTTTCGAGAGGGAGGAAAGCGTGACCCCCGGAATGATCTTCCTGGTGGTGGCCTATGTGCTCAGCCAGTTTTACCGTGCGTTTCTTGCGGTTCTGTCACCGGTGCTTGCAACCGACATCGGCGCCGGTGCCGACGATCTGGCGATGGCCTCGGGGCTTTGGTTCGCCGTCTTCGCAACGATGCAGATCCCGGTGGGATGGGCGCTCGACCGGATCGGGCCAAGGCTGACCTCGTCGGTTCTACTGGCGCTTGGCGGCGCCGGCGGCGCGGCGGTGATGGCGTTTGCACAGGGGCCGGGATGGGTCAACGTGGCCATGGTGCTGATCGGGATCGGCTGTTCACCGGTGCTGATGGCGAGCTACTACATCCTTGCCCGCGACTATCCCGCCCCTGTTTTCGCCACTTTCGCGGGCGTGATCCTCGGCACCGGAACGCTTGGCAATATCGGTGCCGCGTTGCCGCTGGCCTGGGCGGTGGAAAGCGTCGGCTGGCGCGGCACGATGTGGGGACTGACAGGCGCGACCCTGCTGGTCGCACTGCTGCTGGCGCTTACTGTCCGCGACCCGGCGCCGCATGACGGGGATCAGAAGGGATCGGTCCTCGATATCCTGAAGATCCCCGCGCTCTGGCCCATCTTCGTGATCATGTTCGTCAATTACGCCCCGGCTGCCGGGATCCGGGGTCTCTGGATCGCGCCCTATCTCGAGGATGTCTTCAATGCCGACACGTTGCGGATCGGCACCGCATCGCTGGTGATGGGCCTGGCGATGATCGCGGGCAATCTGGCCTATGGCCCGCTCGACCGCGTTTTTCGAACCCGAAAATGGGTGGTCCTGACCGGCAACATCCTGTCCGGGCTGGCCTGTCTGTCGCTGTGGGCGCTGCCCGCAGGGTCCGAAGGTTTGGCGACTCTGCAAATTGCGGCGGTTGGCCTGTTCGGCGCCAGCTTCCCGGTCATCATCGCCCATGGACGCAGTTTCTTTCCGCCGCATCTGGTCGGGCGTGGCGTCACGATGCTGAATCTCTTCGGGATCGGTGGCGTCGGCATCGTGCAATTTGCCAGCGGGCCGGTCTACCTGCACCTGTCCGCATCCGCACCCGATCCCGCCACGGCCTACGGGCAGCTTTTCGCCCTGTTCGGAATGCTGATCCTTGCGGGCTGCGTGGTCTACCTGTTCAGCAAGGACCGCACGGGATAGCCCGCCCGACAGGCCGACGCCGCCGGCTGTGCGGCCCGGTTTTCGGGTTGCCCTGGAAACGAACAGCCCACGAGGAAACGAATTGGCAGTCGCACGGCCGCAAACGGCCTTCTTCTTTGCCAAAATACTCCCGCCGGAGGCATCCGACCCTGACAATGATCCGACCGCTTTAGCCGGACACCACTCCATGCAGATATCCCATGGCAATGCGGCCCGAGGATGGCTCCGAAGGAGCGTGACGAGGGCCGCCCCACCGCGACCCGGCCACAGGGCCGGGGCGCAACGCTCAACCGCGCCGCAACCGCCGCAACAACGCCAGAGAGGCATATCCGTCGGGCACCAGCCCCTCGGCAGCCTGATAGTCCTGGACCGCCTGAATGGTCAGTGGACCGATGATGCCGTCGACCCGTTCCGTCGAGAACCCCGCCGCCGTCAACCGCCTTTGCAACTCGAACCGCTCGTCGTTCGTCAACGCCCGGTCGTCGCGAGGCCACCCGCCGCGGAAGGCGGCACCGCCAGAGATCCGATCGGCCAGATGGCCGACGCCGATCACATAGGCATCGGCCGGATTGTAGGTCTCGATCACCCGGAAGTTTTCGTAGATCACCAGCGCCACACCGCTGTGGCCGGCCGGCAGAAGGATCGACGCCGGGCCATGGTCGGGCACCCGTCCGCCGCCATCGGCCAGTCGCACCCCCATCCGGTTCCAGTGCGACGCGTCTCGGCGGATGCGATCCCCGCTCTGGGTGAAATCGAAATCAGCCGGCAGCAGCACCTCCAGACCCCAGGGCTGGCCAGTGGTCCATCCGTTGTCAGCAAGGTAGCGCGCGGTGGAGGCAAGCGCATCGGCAGGATCATCGCCCCAGATATCGCGCCGTCCGTCTCCATTGAAATCCACCGCGTGGGCCAGGAAGCTGGTCGGCATGAACTGGGTGTGCCCCATCGCCCCGGCCCACGATCCCCGCATGTCGTCCCGGTCGATATCGCCGGCATCCAGAATGCGCAGCGCCGCCATCAGTTCCGCCTCGAAGAACGACCGGCGACGGCCGTCATAGGCCAGCGTCGCCATCGCCTCGATGATTGGCACGTCGCCACGGTAGGTTCCATAGGTGCTCTCCAGGCCCCAGATTGCGGCCACGATCTCTGCATCGACACCGTAGCGCCCTTCGATCGCGGCCAGCGTTTGCCGATGGTCGCGTAGCGCGACCCGCCCGTTGGCGACGCGTGCCTCCGATGCTGCGCTGTCGAGATAGTCCCACAAGGTGCGCGTGAATTCCGATTGGCTCCGGTCCCGGTCGATCACGCGCGCGTTCGGCGTTACCCCATCAAAGGCGCGCGCTATGGTCGACCGGGAAATGCCCTCCGCCAGCGCCAGCGCCCTGAAATCCCTGACCCAGGCTTGAAAGCCGGTCTCATCCGCCGGGTCCGCCACGACCGCCGGGGCGCGAAGCAGAACCACCGCGAGGCGCATCGCCGGACGCGGCGACACCGTGACGGCAAGCGGGCTTGGCACCGAAGGGGGGCCGCTTGCAACGGCCGCCTCGGGGCGCGGCAGCGGCCGTATGGAACGCGACGTGTTCGCCGCGCAGACGGTGGCCAGCACCATCGCAGCGAAGAGGGGAAGAAGAAATCTGAGCATGATCGGGCCTGCAATCCATCGGTCAGTAATCATACAACCTTCGCCACTGCGAAAGAAGCGGACCCCTCGCCAATCGGCGAGGCCTTGCCGGGCAGACTGCTGCCGGAAGGTTACGATTCCCTGAATCGTCCGTGCATCCGTGTCCCGTCGCTTGCGCGCAGCCGCAACGCCTGTGGCCCTACAACTGCCTGCGCCGCAGCTTTTTCTTGACCTTCGCCGCCTTGGCGCGGGCCTGCCCCGCCTTGCGCCGAGGACCGCCGCCGCGTGCGTGCCCGCCCCCGCGTGGCGGTTTCTTGCCTTCTATTTCCTGCAATTCCAGCGTCATGCCGCCGGTCGCCGGCACCGCCTCGGCCAGCTTCACCGTGACAGTCTGGCCAATGGCGATGACCATGCCGGTGTCGGCGCCGGTCAACGTCTGGGTTTCGGCGTCGAAATGGTAGTATTCGCGGCCAATGGCGCGCATCGGCAGCAGCCCGTCGGCACCGGTCTCGTCCAGCTTCACGAACACCCCGAACCGCGCGATCCCGCTGATCCGCCCGGTAAAGCTTTCGCCCACCCGTTCCGACAGGAACGCGGCAAGGTAGCGGTCGGTGGTGTCGCGCTCGGCCAGCATCGAGCGGCGTTCGGTCTCCGAGATGTGCTTGGCAATATCGTCGAGCCGCTCGATCTCCTCGGCGCTCAGACCATCGCTGCCCCAGCCATGCGCCGAGATCAGCGCCCGGTGCACGATCAGGTCGGCATAGCGCCGGATCGGCGAGGTGAAATGTGAATAGGCTTTCAACGCAAGGCCGAAATGGCTGAAATTCCGTGGGCTGTAATAGGCCTGCGTCATCGAGCGCAGGGTCGACATGTTGATCAGTTCGTCGAATTCCGTGCCCTCGGCGGCGGCCAGCAACTGGTTCAGGTGCCGGGTCTGCAACACCTGCCCCTTGGCAAGGTTGAACCCGCTGGCCTGCGCGGTTTCGCGCAAGGCGGCAATCTTGTCCGGGTTGGGTTCCTCGTGCACGCGGAACACCTGCGGGGTCTTCAGCCGGATCAATTCTTCGGCGGCGGCCACGTTGGCCAGCACCATGAATTCCTCGATCAGCTTGTGAACGTCGAGCCTGTCCTTGAACCTGACGGAGGTGACCTGCCCCTCGTCGGACAGGATGATCTGCCGCTCCGGCAGGTCGAGGTCCAGCGGTTGCCGCGCCGCACGCGCCTTGCGCAACGCGCCGTAAGCGGCGAAGAGAGGCTGCAACACAGCCTCGATGAGCGGCGCTGTCTTTTCGCTCGCGTGGCCATCGACCGCCGCCTGCACCTGTTCATAGGTCAGCGAGGCGCGTGATCGCATCAATCCGCGCACAAACCTCTGGTCGATCTTTTCCCCGTGCGCGTTGATCACCATGCGCACCGCGATGCAGGCTCTTGGAACACCTTCGTGCAGGCTGCACAGATCGCCCGAAAGCCTGTCGGGCAGCATCGGCACCACCCGGTCGGGAAAATAGGTGGAATTGCCGCGCTTGCGCGCCTCGCGGTCAAGCGCGGATCCCGGGCGCACGTAATGGGCGACATCGGCAATCGCGACCCAAAGCACGAAACCGCCCGCGTTCTTCGGGTCGTCATCGGCATGCGCATGACAGGCATCGTCGCGGTCGCGGGCGTCCGCCGGGTCGATGGTGATCAGCGGCAGATCGCGCAAATCCTCGCGTCCCTGTAGCCCGGCGGGCTTGGCGCGGTCTGCGTCTTCGATGGCGTCATCCGGGAAATCGTCGGGAATCCCGTGCTGGTGGATCGCGATGAGCGAAACCGCCTTGGGTTGACCGGGATCGCCGAGCCGCGCCACGATGCGCGCCTTTTGCAGCCCCATCCGCCCTTTCGGCCCGACCTGTTCGGCCTCGACCAGTTCACCATCCGCGGCGCCGCCGGTGGCCTTGGCCTCAACCTGCCATTCCTTGTCCTGCCCCTTGTCGATCGGCACGATCCGCCCGCCTTCGGCCCCCTTGCGGTAAATACCGAGGATCTTTCTCGGATTGGTGCCGATGCGGCGGATCAGCCGGGCGATATATTGATGGTCTTCGCCCTCGACCTCCTGCATCCGGGCAAGGATTCGGTCGCCTTCGCCAAGCGCGGGGTCGGTCGGTTTGGCGCTGAAGAGCACCTTGGGTTCCGGCCCTTCGCCATGCCATTCCAGCGGCCGAGCGAACATGTCGCCGAGGCTATCGGGGGCCAGCACCTGCAACACCGAAACCGGCGGCAGCTTGTCGGGATCGCGGTAGGTTTTCTTGCGCTTTTCCAGATGGCCCTCGTCCTCCAGCTCCTTCAGGATGCGCTTGAGGTCGATCCGCGCCGCGCCCTTGATGCCGAACGCCTTGGCGATATCGCGTTTCGAGGCGTGGCCGGGATTATCGGAAATCCAGGCAAGGATCTGGTCTTTGGTGGGGATCTGGCTCATGCGCCTTGGCTACCACGGGCGTCGGGGCGCGTCATGCGGAAATGGCGCGGGCCAGATCCGCGGCGCTGTCCACGTCGCCCAGCGTATCGACAAGGCCGACGCGGCGGTCGCCCAGCGTCGCAAGGCTGTCGGCAAGCGCGTGCGGCCCGGACCACCGCACGCCGCGCAGGATTCCCGGCGGTGCAGGGCGCGGGCCAAGGCCGATCAGCCAGTAACCGCCGTCCAGGGCCGGTCCGAACACCGCGTCTTGGCGGGCGAGGGTCCGGACCGCGCGGGCCAGATGTGCGCGCGTGACTCCGGGGATATCGCTGCCGATCACGATGACCGGGCCGGGCAAGGACAAAAGCCGCGCCATCCGAGCGCCAAGGTCGCCGCCCCCCTGCCCCATGCATGGCAGATCGGCGGGCCAGGCGCGGGCGGCCAGCCCCTCTGCATCCGGTGACACCGCCAGCACGATCCGCCAGCGGGGATCGCGCAGCCGCCGCAACAGGCGCGCGACCTGATGGCGATACCACCACGCTGCCGGAACGGCCCCGATCCCGCGCGCCAGCCGCGTCTTGACCCGGCCCGGTCGCGGCACCTTGACCATCACGACAACGGTCGGGCGGATCATGCGGCGAAGTAATCCGACAGGATGCGCGTGTAGATACGCTTCAGCGTGTGGATGTCAGGGATCCACACACGTTCGTCCACCTGGTGCATCCGATGACCGACGAGACCGAATTCGACCACCGGGCAATGTGTTTTGACGAAGCGAGCATCCGAGGTGCCACCCGTGGTGGACAGGACCGGCACCAGCCCGGTCTCCGCGGTGACCGCAGCGGCGACCAGATCGGACAGCGCCCCCGGCGGGGTCAGGAACGCCTCGCCCGAGACCTTCACCTCCATCGTGATCGTCACGCCGGTCTCCGACACGACCTTGTCGGCCTCGGATCGCAGCCAATCGGCAAGGCTTTCGCCGCTGTGCAGATCGTTGAAGCGCAGGTTCACCGCCATGCGCGTTTCCGCCGGGATGACGTTGGTGGCCGCATTGCCGGTGTCGATGGTCGTCACCGAACAGGTGGAGGGGTCGAAATGGTCGGTCCCCTCGTCCAGCACGTGTGCCGACAGCCGATGCGCAAGCAGCGCCACGGCGGGCAACGGATTCAACACCTTGTGCAGGTAGGCCGAATGCCCCTGCTTGCCCTTTACCGTGAACCAGGCCGACATAGATCCGCGCCGGCCGATCTTGATCATGTCCCCGATGGTCTCCGGGCAGGTCGGTTCGCCGACGATGCAGGCGCTCATCCGTTCGCCCTCGCGGTCCATCCAGTCGAGCAGCGCGATTGTGCCGTCGGTTGAAAGCCCCTCTTCATCGCCGGTGATGGCCAGGACGACCGCGCCCTCGGGCGGCGTGTCCGTCACGAAGTCGACGGCAGCAGCCGCAAAGGCCGCCACCCCCGATTTCATGTCGGTCGCACCGCGCCCGTAGAGCCAGCGGTCTTTTTCCTCCGCCCCGAACGGCGGATGGGTCCACGCCGCCTCATCCCCGACCGGCACCACGTCTGTGTGACCGTTGAACCCGAAGCTGCGCGCGTGCCCCTTGTCGCCCCAGCGGGCAAAGAGGTTGCAGACCCCGCCGCGATCCACCCGGCGACAGACAAAGCCCGCGCCTGACAAGACCGCCTCCAGCAATTGCAGGGCTCCGCCCTCTTCTGGCGTAACCGAAGGGCACCGCACAAGGCGAGCGGTCAGGTCTTGCGGGTCGGTCATGGTTCGGGCCTCCGTGCGGGCTGCGGGCGGGCTGCGGGCGGGCTGCGGGCGGGTTTGCGTTAAACCTGTGGCCGGACGGACTCAACCCCTCCGGTCCGGCCTCGCAGATCCCTTGATTCCGAGCAGGAATACGGCGATGATTGGACAAAACAAAGACTATGGGCAGGATCGAAGCAGACCCCCGAGAAATAAAGTGATCGCATGACAATGCGGCGACGGGTGATCCGTGCCCCCCGAGTGGGGACGAACAGGCATGCCGGTACCGGCGGAACGACTGAACATCGACACCAATGCAAATGCCAACGAGATGGCGGACACCATCTTTGGTGACGGCGTGCAGGTGGTGAATGCGACGTATGACGGGGATAAAAAATCCTCCGGCATCTGGACCGATGGCGATGCCATTTCGCCCGATGCGACACCCTCTGACATCGGGGTCATCCTGTCCACCGGCAAGGTGAAGGATTTCACCAATAAATCCGGCGACCCAAACCAGAGCGGCAGCACCTCGACAAACACGAAAGGTGTCGATTACGACAGCGGCTTCAACACTCTGGCCGGGACGTGGACCTACGACGCCGCAATCCTCGAGGTCGATTTCATCCCCGATGGTGACACGATCACGATGCAATTTACCTTCGCATCGGAGGAATACCCGGAATATGTCGGCTCCATCTTCAACGACGCGGTCGGCATCTGGGTAAACGGGGTCGAGGTTGCCTCTCCGGTGTTCGACATCGCGCAGATCAACAACGTCAACAACAGCTCCAACGAAACGCTCTACGTCGACAACACCGACGATCATGCCAATACCGAGATGGACGGCTATACCGTTACGCTGTCGGTCACGATGATCGTCAACCCGGACGAGGTGAACACCATCCGCCTCGGCATCGCGGATGTCGGTGACAGCAACTACGACTCCGCCATCCTGATCGCCGGTGACTCGATTCAGGCGACGGTTGTGGCGCAGGACGACGAAGCGACCGTATTCGAGGGTCAGACCGCCGTGGTTGACGTGACCGCCAACGACGACTCTGCCGGGACGATGATCGTGACCCATGTCAACGGGCAAGAGGTCTCGGTTGGCGATACGGTGACGCTGAACAACGGCTTCGACGTGACGCTACAGGCCGACGGGTCGCTGGCCGTGGTCCCGCCGGCGGGCTATGGTGGACTGCCGGAACCGGAAAGTTTCAATTTTTCCTACACCGCCGAGGATGACAGCAACGGCATCACCGATTCCGCCTTTGTTACCATCACCTCGATCCCCTGTTTCGCTGCGGGCACCCGGATTTTGACGGTGCGTGGACAACGACCTGTCGAAAGCCTGAAGGTCGGCGACCTGATCGAGACCCGTGACAACGGGATGCAACCGATCCGCTGGATCGGCCGACGGCGGGTCAGGGCGGAGGGCCGCTTCGCGCCGGTGGTTATCGAGGCGGGCGCCATGGGCGCGCATGACCGGCTGGTTCTGTCCCCGCAACACCGGGTGCTTGTCCAGCATCACATGGCCGAACTGCTGTTCGGCGAGGGCGAAGTGCTGATCGCGGCGAAAGACCTTGTCAATGACCGCACCATCCGCATCCGCGAAGGCGGTGAGATCGAGTATCTTCACCTGCTTTTCGACGAACACCAGATCCTCTGGTCCGATGGTCTGCCAACCGAAAGCTTCCACCCCGGCCCGGTCACGCTGAACGGGTTCGAGGACGCGGTGCGCGACGAAATCCTTGGTTTGTTCCCCGAGATCGACCTTGAGACCGGCATCGGCTACAGCGCCGCCGCCCGGCCCAGCTTGCGCGGCTATGAGGCGGCGGCACTGCTGGCCTGAGCGGCCGCGCTCCGCCACATTCTTTCCTCATTTCGGCAAAACTTCGGCCCCATCCGGACAGATATGGTTCAATCGGACCAAATACGGGGCATTGTTTCGCATGAGTTGGCTGGCAATCTGGGATGGGCGCGAACTGACGCATATCAGTGACCGCACGCGCGGCGTCGATCTGTCGCAAGGCACCGTGCGCTTCGAGATAAGCCTGCGCGGCGAAATCCAGGAACCGGTGATCCTGTGGCAGGGCCGGACCGGCACGCCGCGCGATCTGCGCATCCTGTGCCGCCCGGATGGTGCGGTCAGCCTCGAACACGGGCCGCTTCAGTTTGCAACCGATCCCGGCTTTGTCTTCGCGGGCGAACCGATCCTGCTGCATTATTCATGGGATCGTGACGGGCGCGCCGATCTGCTCAGCATGACCAACATCCAGACCGGCGCCGATCTGTCCTTGCGCCCCGGTTGCCATGCCGCGCGCGACCTGTTGGAAATCGTGCCGGAAACGCCGGGGCCAGCGGTCTCCGTCGCCTATGCCGGTCTTGCCAACCATCCCTTGCCAACGCATCCCCTGCCGGGTCTTTCAGGCGCAACGCGGCTCCAAACACCGGATGGCGAGATACCGCTGCACACGCTCCGGCCGGGCATGGAGGTGCTGACCGCAAGCGGCCGCCGGGAAACCATCCGATGGATCGGCACAACGCAGCATATGGCGCGCGGCATAACCGCGCCTGTCCTGCTGCGGGCGCCCTATTTCGGGCTTTCCCACGATATTCTGGTGTCACGAAGCCAACGCATTCGCCTGTCGGGGCACGAGGTCGATTACCTTTTCGGAACGGAACAGGTTCTGGCCAAGGTCGAGGATATCCGCCGGACAAATTCCGCCGAGATCTGCCTGTCGGCACCGATTGTTGAAACCTGCCACATTCTTCTGGACGATCACGATTGCCTGCTGGCCGGGCGTTGCGTGCTTGATACCAACCTCTTGGGCGAGGTGCTGGAGGCAAGCGGTAAATCCACCGCGACGCTGGCCAGTGAAGACCTGCGACCGGCGTGGCCGGTCATCGACCGGGCGGGCGCGCAGGCCTATCTGGACATGCTGTCACAGAACCGCCGCAACGCCGCCTGATGCGTGTCCCTTTGCCTCAGCCGCCTTCGACCAGCATGTAGCCGCGCCCATGGATGGTGCGAATACGTCTCGGCGCATCGTGTTCCTCGAACAGCTTGCGGCGCAGGCGGCTGATGATCCCGTCAACCGCACGGCCGTTAATCGCATGACCGTCGCCCTTGACCAAAGAAATGATCCGGTCCCGAGACAGAACCGCGTTGGTATTCGCGGACAGCACGATCAGCACGTCGAACTCACTCGGCGTCAGCTTGATATCGCGGCCCCCGATACTGACAAGTCGCAGGACACCGCAGATTTCGAGGTCATCCACCTGGCGCAGGAAGCCTTCAGGCACCGGACGCGCACCGTCTTCATCCGGCGGGGTCACGACGGTGCGCCGCAGGACCGTTCGGATCCGGGCACCCAGTTCACGCGGGCGAACCGGTTTCACAAGGTAATCATCTGCGCCCATTTCGAGCGCCAGAACAGTGTCGATCTCTTCGGCACTGTCGCTCAGCATGATGATGCCGGCGGCGGACCGCTGGCGAAGTTCGCGAACAACGTCATAGCCGTCGCGCCCCATGGCGCGTTTTCCAATAATGCAGATGTGCACGCCATTCCGATGAACCAGGTCCACGGCATCCGCATCTTCGGGCGCATCGACAAGCGTGAAGCCCTCGTTGCGCATGCAGCCGGCGACCATCGCCGCGTATTCACGGTCATCGTCGATGATAAGGGCTGTGTGAATCATCAATGCGACCTCGTTTGTTGAAGCCCGCGAGAGGGCAGGCGGCGACCGGGGTGGCAACGCCGGCGGACTGGTATGACGGCGATGTCGCCATCAGTCCCGACGATCGCCCGGAAAGAACGGTGATCGACCAGTTCGACATCGGGTCGATCCAACTGCTTGCTTATCTTCGGGTCGTCGCCAGAACGTGACGCAGGTATCGTGTATCCCGCTCCGACGGGATACGGTGTACGGGTGCATCGCACCCGTTTTATCACGATTGGTCCGACGTGTCGCCGCTACCGCCGAAATACGGCGTCATCTGCGCCACGATGACCGCGTTTTCGACCGCTGCACGATCCATCAGCGCAATTTCCTCGTCGCTGATCTCATGCCCCATCTCGCGACGTTCGGCTAATGTGCCATAGCCCTGCACATCCAGCGGCGCCAAGTCCGCCTGTTTCAGCACCACCACGGTTTCGCGCACCGCCTCGGCCTCGTCCACGCCCGAGGCGTAGACCATCAGACCGGCACCGGTGGCTTTCTTCGGCAGCCCGTCGCCGGGTTTGCGCCCGACCTCGACCACCAGCGTATAGACCTGCTGTCGTTTCTTTTGCGTTGTCATGGCCTGCGCCGTAGCCGTGAAACGCACACCGGTCAAGCGACAGGGTCGTTGACGCGCGCCGCGCCGGTGCTCATCAATATCCCCATGACAGAGTCACGCCGCCAGATCGCCGTCGCCAGGGGCACCACCCTGTTTGAACCGGGCCAGTCCTGCCCGGGGCTGATCCTGCTGGCCAAGGGCAACATCAAGGTCACGCTGACGGCGGCCAATGGGCGCGAGGTCGTGCTTTACCGTGTGCACCCTGGTGACATGTGCCTGCAAACCTTCGCCTGCCTCGTGGAAGGCCGGGTCTATTCCGCCGAGGGGGTTGCTGAAACCGATCTGGATGGCGAACTTGTGCCGCCCGACCGCTTCCGCGCCCGGCTGCAAAGCGACGCTGCGTTCCGCGACATGGTGTTTTCCGCCGTTGCCAACCGTTTCGGCGAATACGAGCGGCTGATCGAGGATCTGGCGCTGACCGGGTTCGGGGCGCGGCTGGCGCGGGTGCTGCTGCGGCTGGCGGATGCGGGCGGCGAGATTCGCGCCTCGCACAATGCGCTGGCGGTGGAAACCGCCTCGGGCCGGGCTTTCGTCAGTCGCCGGATGGCCGAGTTCGCGCGCGCCGGGCTGATCGACCAGCACCGTGGTGGCGTTACGATCACCGACCGTGCCGGTCTGGAACGGATTGCCGCAGAGGAACGGTGACTCTGTCACCGCGTGCCCGCCGGATTTTGCGCTAGACTTGCCTCATATCGTACGCCTCTTGAAAGGAGCACACCATGATCCGCAACGAAGGAAACATCGACCGCGCCCTGCGCATCATCGCCGGCATCGTCCTCATCGCGCTGGTTTTCGTCGGCCCGCAGACCAACTGGGGCTGGGTCGGCATCGTGCCGCTGGCCACCGGTCTTGTCGGCTTCTGCCCGCTTTATCGCATCCTCGGCCTCAACACCTGCCCGCTGTCGCAGCGCTAAGAGTTTTCCCCGCAAGGTCAAAAGGCTCGCAGGGGTATTCTTGGCCGGGGTCGAAGCGGACACAGCGACACCACGTCCTGAACGGCAAACAGCCACCCGCGCATTTCGACTGCGCGGGTGGCTTGTGTTCTTGCGGCGATGCCCGTTTGCAGGCGGCATTCATGCCACGCGTCGGCGCCAGCGTCGAACGCCCCTGCGCCGGTGCTTCAGGCGGTCAGCCCGCCATCGCGTTTGCCCGCATCCGGCAGCCCGCCCGCATGGACCAGCTTGCCATCCACCGAGAGACCGGGCGTCGACATGACCCCGGCCATGGCGATGGATTTCGCATCGGTGACCTTCTCCACCTCGACCTCGACGCCAAGCTTGCTGGCAGCCTCCTTCATCATTTTTTCGGTTGCTTCGCAGCGCGCACAGCCGGGGCCATAGACCTTGACAGTTTTCATTGGAATACCGTTTCAGATCAGGAGGTTGAACAGGAAGCCGGTGGCGAGGATGCCCAGCGACACGACGGCGACAAAGATACCGATCAGGCGAAATGTGAGCACCGGTTCAAGGATGATCATCTCGGGCAAGCTGCCGAGAATGGAGCCGATCTCCTCGCTGTCGATCCGGGCGAAGGCGTCGAACCGCCATTGGCTGCGGGAAACAGGTGGTCCTTGCCTCGCTACCGGGTGCTACCCGTCACGAAATCGCGCGCAGATACTTCTGCGCAACGCCAATGCCTGTGTCCATGAACGCCGCGCATTATGATGGCGTCAAAAGCGCGCTGAACTTGCTGCCCAACCAAGGCGGGGTTCACCCTCTCGCAGGTGGCCACGCACAGCCTCGCAGGTGGCCAGGCATGGCCGTCCCTCAATCATCCTTTGATCTCGACTGTCAGCACGGCCCGCCCATGAACGACGGGTGTCGCGGTGAACCCTGGACATGCGTTGCAGTCTCTGGGCCGGCCGCGCGTGTCGCGGCCGCCAAAACCTCTTGGCGATACACGCACTTGTGTATAGCATATTATCATATAAAAGGGTGTCCCATGGAACCGACCTTGTCCAACATGAGATCAGAACTTTCGGGGCGCATCGAGGTCAGAGGCATCCTCGGCGCTGCCGTTGGTGAACTCGCCTCCCGTATCGCGAGCGGCAAGTGGGCGGAGGGGGCGGTGATAGCGCGCGAGGCCGATCTCGTCGAAGAGATGAAGGTGAGCCGTTCCGTCGTGCGTGAGGCGGTTCGCATACTGTCCGCCAAGGGAATGCTGAAATCGAAGACGTCCGATGGTACGCGGGTTCAGCCAAGATCAAGCTGGCGACTTCTCGATCCCGACGTAATGGAGTGGCGGATCCGCGGTGGCGACAGGAAGGCTCTGCTCCAGGACCTTCTACGTTTGCGGCTGGTCATCGAGCCCAGCGTCGCCTATTCCGCGACGATTGAAGCGACGGATATGGCGCGAGACCGCGTTACCGCCGCGTGGCGGGGCAAGGTGGCGGTCTACGAGGCGTCCGACCTGCCGAAGGACGGTCGCCGCCGCCGCTTCATCGAGGCGGACCTCGAATTCCACCGAGCCCTGATCGCCGCGGTGCGCTCGGATTTGCTGGACCAGTTGTTCTCGGTCGTCGAGGCGGCGCTCGAACTGGTGATCGACCTGCAGATGCGGGCGCGCGGCTACACCAGCGACATGATCGGCATGGACGAGAGCCAAAGCCTGCACGAAGCGGTCTACGACGCCTTCATCGCGCGCGACCCGGTCGCGGCCGAGGCCGCGATGCACCGGCTCATTCAGCGGGCCAACGACGACGCGACCGACGGCTTCGCTCTGCTTGAAAAGGACTGAGACGAAGACGTGGAATTTCTTGATGATGCGCTTGTGCGCGCGGTCGCCGATCGCCTCGTGGAGCACGAGTTCCAGTGCTGGTTTTACGGCGATTCGATCGGTTTCGAGGGTCTGCTCGCCGCCTCCGACGCCCTCGGCGATCCGTGCTACCTGACCTTCTGCCACGGCTTCGCGCGGGCCTGGGCGACGCGGCGCCGCCCGTTCCAACCCGACGACAACACCGCACCGGGGCACGTGATGTCGGACCTCGTGGAGCGCACCGGGGACCGCGTGCTCGGCGAGGGGCTTCTCGACCTCGCCGTGCACCTGAAAGCGCGCCGGCACGTGGGCGGGGTGTCGATCACCTTCGAGGACACGTTGCGGTCGCTGCAACAGCCCTACGGCAACGCGGTGCTGTCGGCATCGGACCAGGCCCTCATGCACGATCCGGGGGCGGGTGTCTGGCTCGACTGCATGCACTTCGATCCGCCGTTCTTCGCGCATCTCGCGCGGCGGCGGCCGGACGACGGTTGGGCCGAGGCGGCGGTGGCCGAGTTGCTCGGCGCGCGCGATCTCCTGCTCGACGAGGCTTCGGGCTTCTATCGCCACTATTGGCTCGAACGCACCGGCCGCGCCCATATCGACGGCTGGGGCCGCGGGCAGGGCTGGGCTCTTCTGGGATTGCTCGACGTGGCGATCCTGGCGCCCGGCACGCCGGGCTCGGACGCGATCGTGGCCGAAGCCCTCCGGCTCGCACGCAGGATGGTGGAGACGCAGCAGCCCGACGGCCATTGGCACGCCATGGTGCACGAGCTGCGGTCCGGCCCGGAAAGCTCGACCTCGGCCTTCATGGCAACGGCGTTCTACCGGGGCATGAGCGCTGGCCTTCTGCCCGAGGAGGACTTTGCCGAGCCTGCCGACCGCGCCTGGCGGGCCATGCGCGACCGCCTCGACACGCGGGGCAATCTCCTGGGCGTGTCCGCCGCCGTCATGTCCGCATTGGTCGAGGAACACTACTGGCACGTTCCGCTCGACCGGATCGTGCCATGGGGGCAGGGACCCGTCCTGACGGCCGAGGCCGCGCGCCGCGCCTGGGCCGCGCGCCGCGCCTGAGGCGCCTCACTCGTACATGCGGATGGAGACGCCGCCGTCGACGACGATGTTCTCGCCGATCATGAAGCGCGCTTCGTGGCTTGCCAGAAGCGCCGCGACGGCCGCGATCTCGTCGGGGCGGCACAGGCGGCCCACGGGCTGCTTTGCCTCGACCACGGCGCGGGCGCGCGCGGGGTCAGCGGATTTCGCGAATTCGGCCTCGGCGATCGGAGTGTCGGTGTAGCCGGGCGAGATCGCGTTGACGGCGATCCCCATCGGGGCGTATTCGAGCGCGAGCGCCCGCGTCAGGCCCAGCATTCCGTGCTTGGCCACGGGATAGGGAAACGTCCCCGGAATGATCGAGAAGGCGTGATTCGAGATGATGTTGACGATCGCGCCGTCGCCGGCGTCGATCATCGCCGGCAGCACCGCGCGGCAACAGTGCCAGGCGCCTTCGAGGTCCACCGCCATGCAGCGGCGCCAGTCCGCGTCCGACAGGTCGAGCGGCCGGTCGAAAACGGCGATGCCGGCGTTGTTCACAAGCGCGTCAATCGTTCCGAAGCGTCGGATCGTCTCGGCAACCATCCGTTCGACGCTTGTTCTGTCAGCGATGTCCGTCGGCACGGCAACCACCTCCGCTTGGCGCTTTCTCGAAATGTCCTCCGCCGTTCTCTGACCGGCATCGGCGTTGAGTTCCGCCACGACCACGCGCGCGCCCTCGGACGCGAATCGATCCACGATCGCCCGTCCAATGCCTTGCCCACCGCCCGTGACGATTGCCGTGCGTCCTTTGAGTCGTCGCATGTTCTACCCTCATGTTGACTTTGTAAGATAAACATATAATGAGACATAAGTGAACCAGGTGAATCGGTTCGCGATACCATAGGGAGGAACATATGAAACGCTTCAACACACTCGGCCTTGCGGTCTGCGCGCTCGGATTTCTGGGGCATGCGACGTCGGCGAACGAGATAGTCGCTATCTACAAGAGCGGCACCCAGCAATATTTCATCGACCAGGCCGAGGGCTTCCAGGCGGCGGCCGAGGCGCGGGGCTACGACAGCCGCGTGATCAACGTCGAACTCGATTCCAACCTGGCGATCAGCGCCATGTCCGACGCCATCGCCGGCGGCGCGTCCGGGGTCGCGATCACGGCGCCCGACCAGGCGCTCGGCCCTGCACTGGCGGCGTCCGCGCGCGAAGCGGGCATCCCGCTGATCGCGACCGACGATCCGCTCGTGGACGAGGCGGGCGACCCGGTGCCCTTCGCGGGTTTCAACGGTGTGGCGATGGGCACGAGCGTCGGCGAGCGCGCGGGCGGGCTTCTGGCCACAAGCGGCTGGCTCGACGGCGCGTCCTACGGGATCATGAGCGTCGAGGTCCAGACGCTGTCGGTCTGCGAGGATCGCACCAACGCCGCGAAGGCGCAGATCATCGCGGCGGGCGGATCGTCCGACGCCGTGGTGCAGGTGCCCTATGACGGCACCACCGACGCCGCCCTGACGGCGGCGGGCCCCCTGATCACGGCAAACCCGCAGGTCGATCGCTGGGTCGTGGTGGCATGCAACGACGAGGGCGTCCTCGGCGCCGTCAACGCGCTCGGCAATGCCGGCTTCCAGCCCGAGGACATCATCGCGGTCGGACTCGGCGCCTACGAAGCCTGCCGCCCCTGGGCCGCCGACATTCCGACGGGCTTTCGCGCCGCCCTCTACCTCAGCGGGACGGACGTGGGTGCGGCAGCAGCGAACGCGCTGATCGACGCCATCGAAAGCGGCGGGCCGCTTCCGCTCAACACGGTCGCCGACACCACCATCGTCGACCCCGAGACCTATGCCGACGTGATGCCCTGCGCGTGAACGACGAAAACCGCCGGACCGCCGTCGCAGGCGGCCCGGCAGACCAGGGAGGGCAGACATGACAATAGCGCTCGACATCCGGTCGGTCGGCAAATCCTTCCCCGGCGTGCGCGCGCTGCGCGACGTGTCGGTCACGATCGCGGGCGGCGAGATCGTCGCGATTGTGGGAGAGAACGGCGCCGGCAAGTCCACCCTTCTCAAGATCCTGTCCGGCGACTACCGCCTCGACGAGGGATCAGTCGCCCTCGACGGTGCAGCTCTGGGCCGGGCCACGCCCCTCGAATGTCGCGATGCCGGTTTCCGGCTTGTGCGGCAGGAGCCCGAGATCGTCCCCTTCGTCAGCGTGCTCGAGAACATCTTCGTGGGCGAGATGCCCCGTGGGCGGTTGGGCCGCGTCGACTTCGCCCGGATGCGCCGAGAGGCCGAGGACATGCTTGCGCGCTACGGCTTCGCGGGGTTCCTCGACCTCGACCAGGAGGGCCGCACGCTCTCGCCCGCGCAGATGCAGCTGGTCGAGATCCTGCGGGCGCTCAAGCCCGGGGTGCGCGTCGTGGCCTTCGACGAGCCGACCTCGTCGCTGACCCAGACAGAGACCGAGCGCCTCTTCGCGCTGATCCGGCAACTGAAGGCCGACGGGCTCGCCGTCATCTACGTGAGCCACCGTCTGCACGAGATCATGGAAATCTCCGGCCGCGTCTTCGTGCTGAAGGACGGGGTGCCGACCGGCGATCTCGCCATCGGCGAGACGTCCGAGGACGAGATCGTGCGCCTCATGGTGGGGCGCGATCTGGAGGCGCACGGCCTGAACCGGGTCGCCGCCACGCCCGGGGCCGTCGTGCTCGAAGTCAGGAACATCTCCAGCCGCTGGCACAGGGACGTGAGCTTCTCGATCCGCGCGGGCGAGATCGTGGGCTTTGCAGGACTCGTCGGCGCGGGGCGCACCGAACTGGCCAAGGTCATCTTCGGGGAATACCCGCGCACGGGCGGCGAAATCCTGATTGACGGCAAGCCGGTGACGGTCCGCAGCCCCTCGGACGGGATCCGCGCGGGCATGGGCCTCGCGCCGGAGGACCGCAAAACCGAGGGGCTGATCCTCGTTCGGTCGGTGATGGAGAACGCCTCGATGGCGGTGTTCCGGCGCCTGTCGCGCTGGGGCATCCTGCGTCAGGCCGAGATGTTCGATACCGTCGAGCCGCTGGTCCGCAAGCTCGCCATCAAGACACCCAGCCTCGACACCGAAGTCGGCAAGCTGTCGGGCGGCAATCAGCAGAAGGTGGTGCTGGCGCGCTGGCTGGCGGCCTCGCCGCGCGTCCTCATCCTCGACGAGCCGACGCGCGCCGTGGACGTGGGCGCCAAGACCGAGATCTACCGGCTGATCGACGATCTCGCGAAGTCCGGCCTCGCGATCATGATGATTTCCTCGGAGATGCCCGAGCTTCTGTCGATGTCCGACCGGATCATCGTGATGAAGGACGGGATGATTTCCGAGCCGATCGAGAAGGCCGCGGCGACCGAGGAGCGGATCGTGAACCTCGCGCTCGGGACGACGGCATAACGACAGGGAGAACAGGACGATGACGATCATGGAAAAGGGCCGACCGGACGGCGGGCCGAGCATATGGAAGCGAACGGCGTCTTTCGTGGGCGCCGAGAACCTCTCGCTCGTCATCGCGCTCGTCATCCTCTTGGCGCTGATCTCGTCGCAGTCGGAATTTTTCTTCTCGGCGCGCAACCTGCTGAACATCGGGCAGAACATGGCGGTCGTGGGCCTGATCGCGGTGGGCATGACGCTTGTGATCGTATCCGCGGGCCTCGACATCTCGGTGGGCTCCATGGCCGGCGCCGCCTCGGTGGTGTGCGCACTCGTCGTGACATCGACGGACTCGGTCGGGCTCGGGGTGCTGGGCGGTGTCGCAATCGGCACGACGCTCGGCCTCGTGAACGCGACGATCATCACGGTGCTGCGCGTCAATCCCGTGGTGGCCACGCTTGCGACCTTTTCGGCATTCCGCGGCATCGCCTTCCTCATCGCGCCCGACGGCCGTCCCGTGGGCGTCCTCGATCCCGAGCTGCGGTATCTCGGGTCGGGCCGGGTCCTGCAGACGGCGGAGTTCCCGGGCATCCCGGTGTCGTTCCTGATCCTCGTCGCGGTCGCCGTCGTGGCCCATGTCGTGATGACCACGACGGTCTTCGGCCGGTCGATCTACTCGATGGGCGGCAATCCGGCGGCCGCGCGCCTCGCGGGGATCAACCTCACGGCGATGAAGTTCAAGATCTACGCGATCTCGGGCGCGCTGGCCGGCCTTGCAGGGGTGATCGTCACCGCCCGGACCAGTTCGGGGCAGCCGGCCTCGGGGACCCAGGGGCTGGAGCTTGAGGCCATCACGGCGGTGTTTCTGGGCGGTGCGCTTCTGGCCGGGGGCAAGGGGACCATCGTGGGAACCATGCTTGCCGTGATGCTGATCGCGGTGCTCGCCAACGGCATGAACCTCCTGGGGATCGCGACCTTCTACCAACTCGTGGCCAAGGGCCTGCTGCTCGTCGCGGCCGTGGCCATCGGGCAATGGCGGCTTGCGCGCTCGGAACGCGAGCAGGCCAAGGCCGCCGCCGGGGGCGTCTGATGGACATCCTGGAGACGGACGCCATCTCGCTCGGCGTCGATCCCGACTTCGGGGCCCGTGTGATGCGCATGGCCGACCGTCGCTCCGGGCGGGACTGGCTGGTGGGCGGGCCGCCCGAGGGCTCGGCCGCCGAGGATGCGGGCTACGGCGGAAAGGCCGCGCGCGGATGGGACGAGTGCTTTCCCACGGTCCTCTCCTGCACGGACGCCTTCTGGGGCCGGCTGCGGGATCACGGCGTCCTCTGGGGCCGCCCATGGCGGACCGTGGACCGCGGAGCGACGCATGCGACCCATGTGTTCGACGGCACGGATTTCACCTTCGGACGGACCATCGCGCTCGCCGGGGCCGCGGTGGAGGTTCGCTACGAGCTTGCGAATCTCGGCGATGCGCCCATGCCCTGGATGTGGAGCCAGCATTGCCTTCTCGCGCTTCGCCCGGGCGAGGTCTTCACGCTCGACGGTCTCGGGCCGCTGGTGTCGCGCGGGGGTCGGTTCGCGCCCGGTCCGGTCGAAGGGCCCGAAGCTGGGCGCGCGGTGAAGGGCTATGCCCCGGTCGCGGGGGCGGCGCGCGCGGGCGTGTCGGGACCGGACGGCGGCATCGTGTTCGAGTGGGAAGAGGCCTGCGTCGGCCATTGCGGGATCTGGTGCGACTACGGCGGCTGGCCCGCCGAAGACCCCGTCCACCAGGTCGCGATCGAACCGACCACGGCGCCCGCCGACGACCTCTCCGGCGCCGGGACGGCGCGCCTTGTCCTCGACCCTGGCGCGCGCAGCACCTGGTCCATCCGCATCACACTCAAGACGTCGCAGGAGGCACTGACATGAAAGAGCTCAACAGGATAGGGTTCCGCACCGAGGGCGCGATCGCGCGGTTGACCATCGACCGTCCCGAGAAGATGAATGCCATCACGGCGGCGATGGGCGGCGAGATCGCGCGTCTCGCCGACGTGGTGGACCGCGACGACGCGATCAAGGTGCTCGTCATCGAGGGCGCGGGCGACAGGGCCTTCTCCGCCGGCAGCGACGTCAACATGCTCGACGATCTTGGAACGCCGTGGGAGGGCCGAAACCGCGCCGATTACGACCGCGACTACGTCGCCCCCCTTCTGTCCCTGCGAAAGCCCGCGATCGCAGCGATCGACGGCTACTGCCTGGGCGGCGGCCTCGAGGTAGCGATGGCCTGCGACATCCGCGTGGCGACACGACGGTCGAGCTTCGGCGCGCCCGAAGTGCAGCGCGGCTGGCACGCGGGATCGGGCAACACCTCGATCCTGCCGCGCCTCGTCGGCTACGGCAATGCCGCGCTCTGGATCCTGACAGGCGACATCTTTCCCGCCGAGGAGGCTCATCGTGTGGGCTTCGTGCAGGTGCTATGCGCGCCCGAGGACCTCGAGGCGACGGCGATGCGGATCGCTGAGCGGATCGCGCGCAATCCGCCAATCGCCGTTCAGTCGGCCAAGACTATCATCCGCCAGAGCCAGGGCACATCGGTCGCCCAGGGGCTGGCATGGGAAAACGACGGCTACACGCTGTGCATGATGACGGAGGACGCCCGCGAAGGCATGCGCGCCTTCGCCGACAAGCGCGAGCCGGTCTTCAGGGGAAAATGACATGCACAAGTCGAACGGGCGCGGACCGCTCGAAGGTATCAGGGTTCTCGACCTCACGATCGCCATGGCGGGGCCGCTGTGCACGCAACGCCTTGGCGAGATGGGGGCCGACGTCATCAAGATCGAAGCGCCGGGCGGCGGCGACTTCTCGCGACACGCCCCCATGGCGGGCGTCACGCGCTTCGGCGACGCCATGTGCTTCACCGAACTGAACCAGAACAAGCGCTCTCTCGTGCTCGACCTCAAGTCGGACGAAGGGCGGGGCGTGCTGCAGGCGCTGGTAGCCGAGGCCGACGTGCTCGTGCAGAACTTCCGTCCGCGCGTGGCCCGCAAGCTCGGCATCGACTACGCCACCCTCGGCCAGATCAACCCGCGCCTCGTCCACGGCTCGATCTCGGGCTACGGAGAGACGGGGCCCATGGCCGACCGGCCGGGCCAGGACCTTCTCGTCCAGAGCTTCTGCGGCCTGACGATGAACGGCGGACGCCGCGACGGCCTTCCGCATCCCAGCCCGCTCTACATGGTCGACGTCACCGCGTCCCACATGCTGTGCGAGGGCATCCTCGCCGCGCTCGTCGCGCGGGGCCGCACCGGAGCCGGCGAGGAGGTCAAGGTCACGATGATCGGCGCCATCATGGAGATGCAGTGCCAGGAGGTTGCGACCTTCCTCGCGGCGGAGGCCGCGCCACGGCGTGGAGAGGCGCCGCAGGTCGTGTCCGTCTACCAGGAACCGCCCTACGGCGTCTTCAAATGCGCCGAAGGCTTCCTCGCCATCGCGCAGGCCGATCTCGACGTCCTGGCCCATGTGCTCGACCGGCCCGACCTCGCCGCGCTGAAGGCCGCGCGGCCGGCGGACGCCGACGGCGACGCGATGACGGACTGGCGCGACCGGGTCTACGCCGCCTTCGCCGACCTGCTGGCGAGGGCCCCGGCCGAGACCTGGGACCGCAGGCTGGATGAGGCCGGGGTGTGGTGCATGGTGGTGAACGACTACACCGCCTTCCTGTCGCATCCGCAGGCAGCCGATCTGCTTGTCGAGGTCGAACATCCCGTCGGCGGCCGCTACCGCTCGGTGGCGCCCGGGATCGGCTTTTCCGGGGCCGGTCGCGCCGCGCCGCGCCCGGCGCCGCTCTACGGCCAGCACAGCGCCGGCATCCTCGCCGAGGCCGGATTCTCGGAAGAGGCGATCGAACGGCTGATCGCCGCCGGCGTTGTCGTCTCGTCACGCCAAAGCCGGGCCGCCTGATGAAGATCACTGCGCTCAGGACGTTCGTGGTTCCACCGCGCTGGCTGTTTCTCAAGATCGAGACCGACGAGGGCGTCTCGGGCTGGGGGGAGCCGGTGCTCGAGGGCCATGCGGAAACGCTCGCCGCGAAGATCGGCGAATATGCGACCTTCCTCGTCGGGCGCGATCCCGCGCGGATCGGCGACATCTGGCAGACGCTCTACCGCAACGGATGCTACCGCGACGGCCCCGTGCTGATGAGCGCCATCTCGGGCATCGACATGGCGCTGTGGGACATCCAGGGCAAGGTTCTTGACCGTCCCGTGCATGCGCTTCTGGGTGGCCGCGTCCGCGACCGCATCCGGACCTACACCTGGATCGGTGGGGACACGGCCGACACGCTGATCGAGGATGCGCATCGCGCGCGGGCGGACGGGTATGCGGCGGCGAAGTTCAATGTGGCCGGCGCCCTTCCGATGATCGCCTCCCACGCCGAGGTCGACGCGATCGTGGGGCGGATAGGCGCGCTGCGCGACGCGGTGGGCCCGGGCTTCGATCTCGCCGTCGATTTCCACGGCCGGGCGAGCGTGGCGATGGCGAAGGTTCTTCTGAAGGAACTCGAGCCGCTGCGCCCGATCTTCGTCGAGGATCCCGTGCTCCCGGGGCAGATCGCGGCCATGGCCGACCTGGCCCGCAACACGTCGATTCCCCTTGCCTGCGGCGAGCGGCTGCATGCGATGGCCGCTTTCCGCGAGGTCTTCGAGCGTCGCGCCGCCGGTATCGTCAATCCCGACACCGCCCATGTCGGCGGCATCACGGCGATGGTCCGCATCGGGGCCTGGGCCGAGGCCTGCGACGTGGCGCTCGCGCCGCATTGTCCCCTCGGGCCGATCGCCTTCGCGGCCTGTCTCCAGGTCGACGCGGTCTGTCACAACGCCGTCTTGCAGGAGCATGCCTCAAGCATCCACTACAACGGCGACATCGGCCACGGCACCTACGTCGCGGGCGGCGCCGGCGCGGCGCAACGGGACGGGTTCGTCGCGATCCCCGATGGCGCGGGGCTGGGCGTCGAGGTGGACGAGACCACGGTCGTCGAAAAGGCGGCCGAGGGGCATGCGTGGCGCGCGCCGGTCTGGCGCCACGCGGACAGTTCGATCGCGGAATGGTAGGGGGAGGCAGACGATGACGTGGGAAAATGTCGGACGGGTCGCGGGCCTTCTGGCGGAAGAGGGACTCGACTGGGTCGTGCTGTCGTCCTTCGACGACGTCTGCTTCGCGACGGGGCGCGTCGTGGGCATCGAGACCGGGCCGTCGCCCTTCGCAGGGGGTCCGACGCTGGCGCTCGTGGGGCGGGACGCGAGCCACGGCATCGTCGCGTCGAACGTCGAGGGCATCCAGTCGGAGGGCACAGCCTACGAGGCCTACGAGGGCTTCTCGCTCGCCGTCACCGACCAGACGGGGAACTACGTCGCGGCGCTGGACAGGCTTCTGGCGCGGCTTGGCGTGTCGGGACGTGTCGGCGTCAAGGCGTCGCTTCCGGCCATCGTGGCCGACAGGCTTCCGACCGGAACGCGGCGGATCGGCCCCGCGCTCGACCGTCTGCGCGCCGTCAAGACGGCGGCCGAGATCGCGCGGTTGACGCGGTGCGGCGAAGTCGCCGCAGCCGGGCAGGAGCGGGCCCGGGAGGCAAGCCGCCCCGGCAAGACCGAGGTCGGCGTCCTCAACGAAATCCGCGCCCGGATGGAGACCCTCGCCGAGGCGCGCTGCGCACTGGCGGGCGAATACATGGCCGGGTCCGACCGGACCGCGCGCCTGGGGCTTCCGGTCTCGGCGCATCCGGTTTCGGCCGGGGATCCGGTGATCTGCGATCTCGCCCCGCGCGTCGAGGGATACTGGGGCGACAGTTGCGGCGCTTTCGTGGTCGGCGCCCATGCGTCCGAGGCCTATCTCACGATGTGGCGGGCCGCGCGCGACGCGCTGGCATTGGCCGAGGCCGAGCTGCGCCCAGGGATGCGCGTTTCGGACTTCGACCGAACGATCCGGGACTTCATGGCTGGACGCGGGCGGTCCTGCCCGCACCACACCGGGCATGGCATCGGGGCGTCGGTGCACGAATGGCCCCGCCTCGTGCCCGGCGAGGATGCCCTGATCGAGCGGGACATGGTCCTCATGGTCGAGCCCGGTTGCTACGAGCCGGGGATCGGTGGGGTGCGCTGCGAGTTCATGCTGCGTGTCACCGAGACGGGATGCGAGAACCTCACGCCCTTCACGATGGAGCCCGTCCTCGCATGACCGCGCCCACCGGCATCCACTGCGTGCTCTACGCCTTCTTCGACCGCGCGGGCGCGTTGGACCGCGGCGCGATGCGGGCGCAGGTCGACTGCGTTCTGGAGATGGGCGTCGACGGGATCGCGGTGCTGGGCCTCGCTACCGAGGTCGGCAAGCTCTCGCCCATCGAGGCGCGTGATGTTATCGCATGGGCCGCGCAGGACATCGCGGGACGCTGTCCGCTGGCGGTGACGGTGGCGGGTGACAGCGTCCGGGCGCAACGCGAGATGCTGCTACAGGCCGTCGAATGCGGCGCGACGGGCGTGATCGTGCAGCCGCCGCGTCCCGCCTTGCCCGATGCGGCCGCGCTGGCCGATCACTTCGCCAAAGTCGGTCGCGACGCCGGCGTCGCGGTCGGCATCCAGAACGCGCCGCAGTTCCTCGCGCAGTCGCTGTCAGCGGAAGAGACCGCGGCGCTGTCGGCGCGGATGCCTGAACTGGCCTTCGTCAAGGCCGAGGGCAACGCCGTCGATCTCGCCGAGTTGGTCGCGCGCATCTCGCCGCGCCTGGCCTGCCTCGGCGGGCGCGGCGGGCTGGAGATGACGGATTGCCTGCGGGTGGGCGCGTCGGGCTTCGTGCTGGCGCCCGATGCAGTCGACCACGCCTGCTGCGTTCTCGACCTGTGGCGGCGCGGCGAGACCGAGGCCGCCGAGGCCGCCCATGCCGAGGTTCTTCCCGCACTCGTCTTCATGATGCAGTCCATCGACCACCTCATTTGCTACGGCAAGCGCATCTTTGCGGCCCGCGCGGGCCTGAGCGTCCACGATCGGGCACCGGCGCTGGCCCCGAGCGATGCAGGCCTCGACCTCGCGTTGCGCTGGGCCGGCCGCCTGGGTCCGATCCGGGCCCGGACGGGGGCGGCATGACGCCCGCCCGAAACGCCTTGCAATGCGCCTGCCCCACCCAACGCAGCGATAAACCGTGTTCAGTAGTGAACTGACCTGTTGCCCTGTTCGCAAAAGCCCTCTATGCTGCAGTGCAGCAATCACGGACCCGGATAATGTTCCGGGTGGCTCCCCCGGCCGCCAATCCGCCGGATAACGACAGACAACAGTGCCTGTGCACGACCGGTCGCGTGAAACAGATGCGTGTCGGTATCGGATATCCATTTCATGTTTTCCCTCGACGCCTACCGCACCCAGTGGCTTGGCAACATCCGCGGCGACCTTCTGGCGGGGCTTGTCGTCGCGCTTGCGCTTATCCCCGAGGCGATCGCGTTTTCGATCATTGCCGGCGTCGATCCGAAGATCGGGCTTTACGCCAGCTTCTCGATCGCCGTGATAGTCGCCATCACCGGGGGCCGGCCGGGCATGATCTCGGCCGCGACGGCGGCGACGGCGGTCCTGATGATCACCCTGGTGCGCGACCACGGGCTGCAATACCTGCTTGCCGCGACGGTGCTGGCCGGTCTCTTGCAGATCGCGGCTGGCCTGCTGAAGCTCGGCTTCATCATGCGCTATGTTTCCAAGTCGGTGATGACCGGCTTCGTGAACGCGCTTGCCATCCTGATCTTCATGGCCCAGTTGCCCGAACTCGATCCGCGCGCTGTGTCCTGGATCACCTATGTGCTGGTCGCCGCCGGGCTTGCGATCATCTACCTTTTCCCGCTGCTGACCACGGCGATTCCCTCGCCGCTGGTTACCATCGTCGTGCTGACCGGGCTGTCGGTCGCCCTTGGGTTGGACGTGCGCAATGTGGGCGACATGGGCGCGTTGCCCGACACGCTTCCGGTGTTCCTGATCCCCGACATTCCGCTGACCTTCGAAACGCTGATGATCATCCTGCCCTATTCGGTCGCTGTCGCGGTCGTCGGCCTGCTGGAAAGCCTGATGACGCAGAATATCGTTGACGACCTGACCGATACCAAATCGGACCGGAACCAGGAATGCGTCGGACAGGGCATCGCCAACACCGCCACCGGTTTCATCGGCGGGATGGCCGGCTGCGCGATGATCGGGCAGTCGATGATCAACGTGAAATCAGGCGGGCGCGGGCGCCTGTCGAGCGCAGCCGCCGGGATATTCCTTCTCATCATGGTGGTCGGCCTCGGCGATCTGGTCAGCATCATTCCGATGGCGGCGCTGGTGGCGATCATGATCATGGTGGCGATCGGCACGTTCTCATGGTCGTCGATCAAGAACCTGACCGTGCATCCCCGGTCCTCCTCCATCGTGATGATCGCGACGGTGGTGGCCGTGGTCTATACTCACAACCTCGCCATCGGGGTTCTGGTCGGCGTGCTGCTGTCCGGCATTTTCTTCGCTGGCAAGATCGCGCAATTGTTCAACGTGACATCCGAGATCACCAAGAGCGGCAGCCACCGGACCTATGTCGTGGAAGGGCAGCTGTTTTATGGCTCGGTCGAGGATTTCATGAACGCTTTCGATTTCAAGGAGGCCTTGACCAAGGTCATCATCGACGTCAGCCGGGCGCATATCTGGGATATCAGTTCGGTGCAGGCGCTGGATCTCGTGATCCTGAAATTCCGCCGCGACGGCGCCGAGGTCGAGGTTATCGGCATGAACACGGCCACGGAAACCATTGTCGACAAGCTTGCCGTTCACGACAAGCCGGGCGCAATGGACAAGCTGATGGGCCATTGAGGGAGGAGACCCCATGACACAGAAAATCATCGCATTGGTCGACGGGTCGATCTATTCCGAAAGCGTCTGCAAACACGCCGCGTGGATTTCACAACGCACCGAGGCGCCGGTGGAACTGATCCACGCCCTCGGCCGCCGCGACGCGCCGCAAAAGCAGGATCTTTCAGGATCCATCCGGCTTGGCGCGCGGACGAAGCTGATGGAAGAACTGGCAGAACTGGACGCGCAGCGCGCCAAGCTCGTGTCGCACCGGGGCCGTGCCGTGCTGGAGGATGCCCGTGCCATCGTCGATCGTGACGGCGTCACCGATATCACCACCCGCCTGCGGCATGGCGATATCGTCGAGGCGATCACCGAGATCGAAAGCGATGCCCGCGTCATCGTGATCGGCAAGCGCGGCGAAGCGGCGGATTTCGCCAAGGGGCACCTCGGGTCGAACCTCGAACGGATCGTGCGCGCGGCAAGCCGTCCGGTCTTCGTCGCCTCGCGCGCCTTCAAGCCGATCGAAAAGGTTCTGGTGGCCTATGATGGCGGAAGTTCCGCCATGAAGGCGGTCGATCACATCGCCCGCAGTCCACTTTTCCGCGGCCTGAAGGTCGAGGTCATCACCGTCGGCGCGGACAGTGCCGATCACCGCAAGGGGCTTGAGAATGCCAAGGCGCTGCTGAAGGCGGCGGGCATGGATGCCGACACGCGCGTGACCGAGGGCCGACCGGAAGACGTGCTGGGCACGTTGGTCGAGGCAGAGGGTTTCGGAATGCTGGTAATGGGCGCCTATGGCCACAGCCGGATCCGCAGCCTCGTCATCGGTTCGACCACGACGGAAATGGTGCGGTCCTGCAAGGTGCCTGTGGTGTTGATGCGGTAGCGACAGACCAGGGTAACCTATCGGGAACAGGCGTTTTGTGTCGGATCCGGCTCGCTTCTGACCATATTCGGAAACGCCTTCTGAAGAAGGGCGGCGTCGGCAGGATCGTCCGCCTCGATATAGGCGCGATCCCCATCCCAGAAAATCCGGTGCGCCCCGGCTCCGACGTCGAAGATATAGCGATGTATCTGAGCGATTGTCTTGCGGCTGAGTTGCGGGTCCAGTGCGACTTTCGTGAACATGATGCTCCTCCTTGCCCGTGGTCACGGCGTGTGAATGACACTGCAAGCGGCAGCACGATCCGGCCGGAAAAAGCCAGGCGCAACTCCACCGTGTGTCAACACCCGCAATCGGGATAGCGAGACGACCCCGTCGAGTCCATATCCGCCAGCGACAGGCTGCCATGCAAAAAACGGTTACCTTCCAGGGAGACTTTCACCCGGTGCGGTCACACGCCCGCGAAACCTTGCATCCCCGCCTGTCTTGTGAAAGCGTTCCTGAACATGTGCAGTTTCAGCTTGACCGGACCTGCCTTCATCCCACGGATAGCACGGTGATGACACGATCACGCTGACCGGATCCCGGTCCCGTGACGCGGCGGTCGGAACCGACAGGGGCATAAAGTAAAATATGTTGACCTTTTTCAGGGAAAACACGCAATGGCTGGCGGCGGGTTTCCTGCTGACCTTTTCCACGGCCTTTGGCCAGACGTGGTTCATTTCGCTTTTCGCCGGCCATATCCGCGACGATTACGGGCTGACCGATGGCGACTGGGGCAGCCTTTACACCCTCGCAACCCTGAGCGCCGCAGCCATGATGTTCTGGCGCGGATCGGTTGCGGACACCGTCCCCCTGTCACGCCTCGCCCCGATCACGGCGCTGGTCTTCGCGGCGGCGTGCCTTGCGATGTCACTGTCGTCGGGATCTATCTGGCTTCTCGGGATCACGCTCTTCCTGCTGCGCTTTTGCGGGCAGGGCATGTTCAGCCATATCGCAATGACGGCAATGGGCCGCTGGTTCGAGGCGCGGCGCGGGCAGGCAGTGTCCATCTCAAGCCTCGGCTACCCGGCAAGCGAAATGACGCTGTCCATCCTCGTGGTGCTGGTGGTCGCGGTCATCGGCTGGCGCCCGACATGGTTGGCGGTCGCGGTCATCCTCGCCGTCGGGGTCGCCCCGCTCCTGTGGCTGTTGTTGCGCCATGACCGGTCGCCAAAGGGCAGCGGCGAGTCGCAGATGATGACCGGGTTGATGGGGCGGCACTGGCGCCGACGCGATGCCGTGCGCCACTGGCTGATGCCGGCGCTTGTACCGGTGCTTCTGACGCCAGGCTTCATCGGCACGGTGGTTTTCTTCCAGCAGGTGCATATCGCCGAGGTGAAGGGCTGGACGCTTGTCGAAATGGCGCCCGGCTACACTGCCTTCGCGACGGCGACCGTCATTTCCGCCTTCCTCGCCGGTTGGGCGGCGGACCGGTTCGGGTCACAAAGGTTGCTGACGGTGTTCCTGCTTCCGATGGGGCTGGGTATCGCGCTTGTCGGCCCGGCTGAACAGGTGGTTGCGTGGTATGTCGCGCTTGGCGTCATCGGCATTACCCAAGGCGCGTCAAGCGCGCTTTGGGGCGTTCTGCTGCCGGATGTCTATGGCACCAGGCACCTCGGCTCGATCCGGTCACTGGCGACAACGGTGATGGTGGTCGCCACCGCCATCGGGCCGGGCGTGACCGGCCTGTTGATCGACGCCGGCATCGATTTTCCGACCCAGAGCTTCTACATGGGCGCATGGTGCTTCGTTCTGGCCATCGGCTGCGCTTTGATCGACCGCCGCCTGACGCGGGAATTGCGCGCCGCGTGAGGCGACTCAGCCTTTCGCGCGTGGATCGGGGCCGGCCATCAATTGGTGGAGCATCGGGCAATCGTGCTGCCCTCGGTCGCAGTTGGCGACAAGCTCGGACAACGCCGCATCCAGCCGTTGCAGATCGGCGATCTTGTCGCGCACCTTTGCACGATGCTGGCCCGCGACGCGGCCGGCCGCATCGCAGGCGCCCTTCGGATCGCGCGCGAGACCGCGAAGCGCAACAGCATCCTCCAGCGAAAAGCCCAGATCCCGACAGCGCCGGATGAAGCGCAGCGCGGCCACGTCTTCGGGCGCATAGACCCGCCGGCCCGAGGCGGTGCGCCGCGGTTTCGCGACCACGCCGGCGCGCTCGTAATAGCGGATCGTCTCGACCGGCACGCCGCTTGCCCGCGCCGCCTCACCAATCGCGATCATGTGATGCGTCTCCTGTTGCTTCTGTAGCCACTACAGGTTGCAGGGTCTGCCGGACAATGTCGAGAGCGTTCGACACGGCGCGCGATACGAGAGGAAAGAGAGACATGTTCAAGACGATATGGGTCGGTTACGCAGGCGCCTTCGCGGCGCTTGGCGTCGGAGCCTGCTGCGTCACGCCACTGACGCTGATGCTGCTGGGGTTGGGCGGTGGCTGGTTGGCCATCTTCAGCACCCTTGCGGTGGCACGCGACTACGTGCTGGTGCCCGCCACGCTGCTGGTGCTGGCAGGCTGGTTCGTGGCGCGCCGACGGCACGCGATTGCCGGGCTGAAATGGTGGCTGACCGGCAGCACGGCCCTGACTGCCGCCGCCTGGGTCATCGTGCTCTACGAGGCCCGGATAAACGACGACTTCATGACCCCGATGTGAGCGCCATGACCGAAAACACCATCACCCTGCAAAGCACCCTCACCTGCCCCGAATGCGGCCATGCGACGACACAGACCATGCCGACCGATTTCTGCCAGTGGTTTTACAAATGCACCGCTTGCGGCGCGGTCCTGAAGCCTCTGCCCGGCGATTGCTGCGTGTTCTGTTCCTACGCAACAGTGCCCTGCCCGCCGAGACAGGAGGGCAAAGACTGTTGCGGCTAGGCGGGCGACCAGCGCCCTTGCCGCTGTTGCCGGTCACGGTTGGGCGGCCCGCGCGCGGTCGAACACCGCCATCTGGCTGGCGCCGCCCAGATCGGGATGGGCGCCGGCGATGTCGCGGAACTGCACGTCGTAGCCCGCCTGCCCCGCCACCCGCCGGCCCCATTTGCGGAGCTTCGCCCGATCCCATTCGAAGCGGTGATCGGGGTGGCGCATCCGGTGGGGCGGCACACCGAGCAACGGGTTGAACTCGGCATTCGGCGTTGTGACCACCACGTGGCCCGGGCGCAGAACGCGAAACAGCGCGCGTTCCAGTTTCGAGAGCTTGTCCGGGTCGATATGTTCGATGGTCTCGACCAGGACCGCACAATCGTAACCGGCAAGGTCCGGCGTCGGCTCGGTCATCGAGGCAAGGCGCAAGTCGATCTGCGGCACGCAGACCTCCACCGCTGCCAGGCGGGTTTCCAACCGCCGGAGTGACCCGGCATGAATATCGAGCCCAACCAGCGTTTCGATACCGGGTTCAACCGCAAGCCGCACGAAGAGATCGCCGTCACCACAGCCAAGGTCGAGCACCCGCTTTGCGCGACTGTCGCGCACCACTTTGTGCACGGCGCTCAGCCGTTCCTCGTGCAGCCAGCTTGTCATGCGCCGCCGGGGCGTTGCATCAGCGCCACGTCCTTGCACGGCACCTCGCTCGACCAGCCCCAGCTTTCTGCCAGAAACCGAAACGTCGCCTCGCGGTAGAAAACCACATGCGTCGGATCCTTGCGGTAATGCCAATTGGCGAAGCGGTCATCCTCGGTCTGGAAACACGTCATCACCGCCAGCCAGCCGCCGGGCCGCACAAACGCCCGAAGCCGGGCGAACTCCTTGCCCGCGTGGTGGAAATGTTCCGCAGCCTCGGTGCAGGTGACGAAATCATAGGTGGCGGCAAGCGGCGCGGGGTCGGGCGCAAAGAAGGGGTCGTAAAGCGCCATTTCGTGCCCCGCCTCGCGCAGCATTTCCGCCAGTGCGGGGCCGGGGCCGCAGCCGTAATCGAGCCCGCTTGACCCGACCGCCAGCCGCGCCATCAGCGGATCGGCCAGTTTCGACAGAAAGCGGCGATAGCCCGGATCGCTCACCTCGTTTTCATGGTGCAGGTAATGGGCATATTCGTCGCCACGCGCCGGGTGCTGTGCAGGGTTCAGAAACCGCGCCGCGCAGGACGGGCACCGGAAATAGCGTTGCGCGTCCACGTCGAGGAAAGGCTCCGCCCGCGCCCCGCAAACCGGGCACGCCTGCGCGGCAGCGGCAGAATCGTCTGGAAACGGCCGGCGCGTCATGCCCCCTGCGCCCGCGCAAGGCAGACCGTCTGCGTGAACGGCTTGTCCGCCGGCGGGTTGTCGAGGGTGACAGGTTCGGCCGACGCCACCGGGAAAGCCGCGCGCAGGCGATCAAGCACCCCCTGGCCCGCCGCGCAGGCTGCAACCCCGAGACGATCAGGCGCAACCTCGGACGCGGTAAAGGCGCTGATCATCAGGCAGTCCTGCCCCGGCAGGATCTCGAACACGTCACCGCCAAGCCGCAGGTCGCGGCGCCGGCTGAGTGTGCCGATCGGCGTCGGGGCATAATCCAGTTCCTCGAAAAACGCTCTCATCCGCCTCGCCCGCCCCGCCCCGACGTGGCGTCGCAATGTTGTCCCCATAGCCCCTTATCGACCGGACGGCCGGCAGACTCAATCGGCAAGGCGATCGCTGCGGCGCGCGCATGGCAGTTGCCATGATTGGCCAAAGCTGGCACCTAGTCGCAAAGGCAGGCCCGCCAGACAGGAGACGGCATGACAATGCATCTGTACAAGAACGATCTTCCCGACGGACTCGATCTCGGACCGGTCGTCGCCATCGACTGCGAAACCATGGGGCTGAACCCTCATCGTGACCGGCTTTGCCTCGTGCAGTTGTCGGGCGGCGACGGCAATGCCCATCTTGTGCAGGTCGAGAAGGGCCAGACGGAGGCGCCGAATCTTGCGCGGATGCTGGAAGATCCCGCCGTGTTGAAGCTGTTTCACTTCGGTCGTTTCGATATCGCCGTCATGTATCACGCCTTCGGGGCGCTTGCTGCGCCCGTCTTCTGCACCAAGATCGCATCCAAGCTTGTGCGCACCTATACCGACCGGCACGGGCTGCGGAACCTGTGCCAGGAAATGCTGAATGTGGATATTTCCAAGCAACAACAAAGTTCCGATTGGGGCGCGCCGGACCTGACCGATGCGCAGATGACGTATGCCGCGTCGGATGTGCTCTACCTGCACCGGCTGATGGAAATGTTCAACGAACGCCTCGCGCGCGAAGACCGCGCCGAAATGGCAAAGGCCTGCTTCGATTTCCTGCCGACGCGCGCCAGACTCGATCTCGTCGGTTGGCCCGAAATCGACATTTTCGCGCACTGAGACGCTGACCCGGATGGCCGCGCCCAACACCTATTCGCAGGTCGTGGCCTGGACAAAGGTTATCCTGCCGCTGCTGGCACTGGCGCTTTTGTCGACCCTTTTCCTGTTCTCGAACACGCCCGATCCGGAACGCGCGATCCCCTTCGCCGAAGTGGACGTGCAGGAGCTGGCCCGAGAACAGCGCATCGGGCATCCTCGTCTCGCCGGCACCCTGCGCGATGGCCGCGAGGTTGTCTTTTCCGCCGAGCGTGCAGCGCCTGCCCCGACCAACCCGCGCCTGATTTCGGCCAGCATGGTGGACGCACGGATTGACCTTGATACCGACACCTTCCTGCTGATCGAGTCCGTCGATGCGCTGTTCGACACGCAGCGTGAAACCGCCGAACTGCGAGAGGGTGTGGAACTCACCACGTCCTCGGGCTTGCGGCTGACCACCGCGACGCTGCGGCTGGATCTGGCCGCGTCCACCGCCGAAGCGCCGCACGCGGTGCACCTGACAGGCCCCGGTCTGGACCTGACGGCAGGGTCTATGCGGCTTTCTGCGGTTGATGGAAACGACGTAGCCCTGTTTAATGACGGCGTTCGGGTGCTATACGAGTCCCAGAATTGACGGAGTTTCGATGCGCGCCCTTTTCCTGTCCGTTTGCCTGACCAGCCTGACCACCGCCCTCGCATGGGGCCAGACCGCCATCGGCTTTGGCGGCGTCGCCCATGATTCCAGCCAGGCGATCGAAGTCACCTCGGACAGCCTGCGTGTCGACCAGACCACCGGGAACGCAGTCTTCGCCGGCAATGTCATTGTCATGCAGGGTGATCTGCGGATGGCCGCTGGTGAGGTTTCCGTGATCTACAGCACCGGCGACACGCAAGACATACAGCAGGTTCTGGCCAGCGGCGGCGTCCTGCTGACCCGAGGAGAGGACGCAGCAGAGGGCAACGAGGCCGAATACTCGGTCGAGCGCAGCACCGTTTTGCTGATCGGCAACGTTCTGGTCACGCAGGGCCGCACGACAATCGCGGGCGACCGGCTGAACATCGACCTGATCACCGGCAACGGCACGGTCGAGGGCCGGGTGCGCACCATCCTGCAACCGGACGGGCAATGACCCGATGTCGGAAAGACCTGACCTGACAACGGAACCGGGCCAACAGGGCCTGCGTGTTTCCAACCTTCGCAAAAGCTACAAGCGCCGTCCGGTCATCCGCGACGTCACCCTGTCGCTCGACCGGGGCGAAGTCGTTGCGCTGCTGGGTCCGAACGGATCGGGCAAGACGACCTGTTTTTATGCCATCGCCGGGCTGATCGCGCCCGAGGGTGGCACCGTGATCCTCGACGGGCAGGATATCACCTACCTGCCGATGTATCGCCGCGCCAAGGCCGGCATCGGATATCTTCCGCAGGAAATGTCGATCTTCCGTGGTCTGACGGTGGAGGACAACATCTCGGCCATTCTCGAACTTACCGAGACCGACCGCCACAAGCGCCATGAAAGGCTGGAGGAGCTGCTGTCGGAGTTTTCGATCAGCCATCTACGCGCGGCGCCCGCTGTATCGCTGTCGGGCGGGGAACGACGGCGCGCGGAAATCGCGCGCTGCCTTGCTTCAAATCCGCGCTACCTTCTGCTCGACGAACCTTTCGCCGGCGTCGATCCGATCGCGGTGTCGGAGATCCGGTCGCTTGTCGCGGATCTGCGCAGGCGGGGGCTTGGCGTTCTGATCACCGATCACAATGTGCGCGAAACGCTGGAAATCGTCGATCGCGCCTACGTTCTGCATGATGGCACCGTTCTGAAGAGCGGCACCGCCGAGGAAGTGGTGCAGGATGAAAACGTGCGCCGGGTCTATCTTGGTCAGAGTTTTCGCATAAGCTGACTTGCATCAAAACAGCGGTCACCGTCGGTTGTCGTTGACAGCCCACCCTGATTCAGCGCCAAATGGGGACGATGTTTGAGCGCGTTCCCGATCTTCGCAAGCAAACCACCGGGCCCTCCGGCTGGATTTGTTCGAACCGAAATCGGGCCTGCGACCCTCGGCATCCTTATCCTGATTGACGGCCGGGTGTGGGTTTTCCCGCACCGGCCGTTCGCATATACGGAGGTCCCATGCGCTATCAGATCAGCGGAAAACAAATCGATATCGGCGACGCGCTGCAGGTTTATGTCAAGGACGCCCTCAACGTCGCTGTAAAAAAATACGCTGAGCGTCCGACCGACGCGACCGTCATCTTTTCCCGCAATGGGCATGAATATGTTTGCGAGGCGACGGTGCATCTTTCGACCGGGTTGACCGCCTCGGCGAAAGCGTCCGCGTCCGATATTCACGCGTCGTTCGACCAATGCGCCGACAAGATGGAAAAGCAGCTGCGCCGCTACAAGCGCCGCCTGAAAGACCACCACATCAAGCGGTCGCAACCGGTTGAACATTTTGCCGGCTCCTCGTATATCCTCGCGAGTTCGGAAGGCGGGGACGATCAGGAACCGGACTCGCTTCAACCGATCATCGTGGCCGAGATGGAGGCGAAGATACCTTCGCTTTCGGTCGGTGAAGCGGTGATGCAGATGGAGATCGCCGGGGCCCCCCTGCTGGTCTTCCGAAACGAGGGACATGAGGGGGTGAACGTTGTTTACCGCCGCGATGACGGGAATGTCGGCTGGATTGACCCCCGTGATTAACGCACATGGGGCCGGGTCGTATCGACGCGGCCCCGAAACGGGACAGATCAATGGAACTTGCGACGCTACTGCAACCGCAGGCTGTTCGGATTATTGCCGATGTCAGCAGCAAGAAACGTCTCCTTCAGCTTGTGGCGGAATTCACCGCGCCGCTGATAGACCAGCCCGAGACCGAGATTTCTTCGGCCCTCATGGAACGCGAAAGCCTTGGGCCCACCGGGTTCGGACAGGGCGTTGCCCTGCCCCATGCCCGCTTGCCAGGACTGACGAACGTCAGCGGCGCCTTTCTGAAACTGGAACGCCCCGTCGATTTCGAAGCGGTGGACCGCAAGCCCGTCGACCTGATCTTTGCCCTGTTCGCGCCTGAAACGGCGGGAACGGAGCATCTGAAAGCGCTTGCGCTTGTCTCCCGAACGCTGCGCGACAGCGCTCTTTGCCAAAAGCTGCGGTCCAATTCCGACCCCGCCACGCTGCACGCGATCCTGACAGAGGCACGCGCATCCAAGGCCGCCTAACCTTCCCAGGGCGCAAAGCCGAAATTCACGAAATCCTTGCGATACGCATCGTAAATCAGTTGTTCGACCTCGCTGTCATTGATCTGTGACAGCGCAAAGGGTTCGTCCGGCAGGGCCATGTCGAACGGGGCCGCCCCACAACCAAGCGCATCGGCCAAGGCGGGCAGCCCGTCGATCAGCTCTTCTTCCCGGAAAATGCGGTCCGGCAGGGCGAAGGCGGCCATGCCTTGCAGGATCGCGGTTTGCGACGCCCAGATGGAGTCCACTTTCAGGCTGGTCTGTCCGGAAAGGTTGCCTTTCAGGAATCGCAGGAAAGCGATGAACGCCTCCCTGTGCTGATCGGCGTAATACCCCTTGATCGGCCCCTCTTTCGGGATCGGCAGATTGTAGCGGTTCTTCAGCACCCGGCGCGTATTGGAAAACGCCGGGCGGTCAGCCGGCAGAATGCAGGTGTTGAAGACATGATACGCCCGTTCCAGCGGATGGCGCAGCACCGTGAAACTGCGAAATCCGGGATGCTTGCGCATCCATTGGCGGATGTCCTTCTGTTTCAGCCCGGTCAGCAGATCATCGCGACCGATCCCCTCCAGCCCCGCCATCCAGTCTTTCACCGGCTCCACCGCTGCGCCGCGGATCGGCATGAACATGAGGCCCGTTTCAGGCAGGGCGACGAAGCTGGGCACGGCTGCATGGCGCGCCGGTTCGAAATTCGGTGTCTTCGACAGGTCGAACCTGTCGAGCCTGGCCAGCGAGCGCACCATGTGATCGTAGTTCTCGACCTTCTCGGCCAGATCGCTGGGGTTCTGCTTTTTCAGCTTGGCATTGGTTGAGTCCAGCGTGTGGCTTGACCCGAGGAACCGCGCCAGCCCGCTTACCACCTCCGCGTCATTGATATCTTCATAGCGGATGAAAAACGCCGTCTGCCCGGTGGTCTGCAACCCGCGTTGCAGGGTCATCTGGAACCCTTGCAAATCGGCCAGCATGGTTTCGAATTCCCACAGGCGAAACTCGATCTTGGCGCTTTTCTGGTGCTTCATGTCCGTCAGGCGCCATTGCCCGGTTTCCGACGCGATCCGACGGCTGACATAGCTGTCCAGCGGGTTGCGTGTGAGGATCACCTTGGCAATGCGCGGATCGGGCAGGACGCGGTCCAGGACGCGCGGGTCGTGATCGTGGAAAAAGCGGAACCCCGGCAGCGCGTCGCCGGCCTTGCGGATCACCGCGTCGAGCAGGTCGAGCGGCGCCCGCTCGCGCCGGTCCATGTCGATGCCATGCATCTCGAACGTGGTGTGATGGCCCATGAAGGTGGGGTTGTAAAGCTCCCCCTTGCAGTCGATATCGGGCAGGTCGTTCAGCGTCGCCTCCAGGTAATTCGACCCGGTCCGCATCTCGGCGAAGATCACGAAGGCATCGAAACGGTCGGACATGGCTTACCTGACAAGATAGGGCCGGGTATCGCCGGACCGGTGCTGCAACCCCGGCAGTTCCACGGGGAAATCGCCGGTCATGTGGGGGTTCATCCCCTGGTTCTTGAGGTTTTGCAGGAACTGGCCAAACCCGGCAAGGTCCACCATGCGCGGTGCCTCGGTGATGCGAAGGCCGGCCGGCCCGTCGATCGAGTCAAGGATGGATTGCAGGTTTTCCATCGGCTCCTCGATGAACTCGGCCAGCGTCCAGATCCGCACATCGGCGCGCGTCTGCACCCGGCGCAGCACGTTCACGAAATCGACCTCGCGTTTTTGCAGGGCGGCGGCGGTCTTTCGGATGGTCAGGAAATCCTTGTTGGAGGTGAACAGCGGCACCGCCCAGGCCCCGGTGATGACGGCGATCTGCGCATTGCCGTCGCCGGCGAGCGTCGCGCCAATGCGTTGCCGGTCGCGCGGGCTGAGCTGGAAGACCTGCCGTTCGCCGCGTGTGTTCCAGATCAGGCTGGAAAGAAAGCGTTCGGGGTTGTAGTCGCGCAGCTTGGCCGAGGATGACAAGCAGCCGGCATAGATATCGGCGTCGCCGGCGAAGCGCGCGCGTGCAGGATCGAACAGGTTGCCATGCACCCGAATGCCAAGGCGGCGCGACAGCCACGGCTCGAAATCCGCGAAAAGATCGTTGAACCCGTGAAAGACGGAAAACGGCGCCGCGGTCTTGCCGTTTTCCCAATCGGGGTTTGGGAACCGGCTGTGCATGTACATGCCCGCCCGGCCCCGCGTCCGCCGTTCCAAGGCTTTGGCGAACACCCGGTCGATCTTGCCCGGCGCGGGTTCCGCCATCACCGTGCCGCGGTTCTGTTCGGTCAGGAACGTGTCGTAAAGCCGATTCGCACGAGGCCAGATCTTGCGCGCGACGAAGCAATCGGACCGGCGCAGCAGGTGCAGGTGATCGTCATAGAAGACATGCGGTTTGCCCTGAAAGTCGAACTTCGACAGGGTCAGCGACCGGCTTTCGATATGGGTCGAATACTTGCGCGCAAGGGTCTGGTAGTAACTTTCATCGGGAATCCAGACGAGCTTGAAAAACCGGTCATGCGCCCTTCGGGCCGGGTCTTGCAGGATCGCCGACAGGGTTTGGCGCGACAGGCACCACCACTGGCTGCCCAGATGCGGCACCAACCCTTCTGGCATCGTGCGCTTGAACCCGGCCTTGCGCTGCAATTCCACGTAGCCATCAAACAGCCGCCGGTGCTTTTTCCAGGAAAACGGAAAGCGCAGCTGGAAGCGTTCGGCATGCAGCCCGTCAACCGTCCATTCCACATCCTCGGTGGTCACGCTTTCGATGAAATCGGTGCGCGGGCGGGCGGCAAGGTAGGCCTTCAGTTCCTCCACCGGGCGCAGTGGCAGGCAGGAGCCGCTGGCAAGGAAGACATGCCGCACACCCGGAAATTCCGCCAGCATCATCTCCGACGCGGTCTGCGACGCGGCGACCAGCGACCAGGTGCCCCATTCGCACTTGTGCCGCCTACAGAATTTAACGTTCGGCAGGTCCGACAATGCGCCCCTCAACCCGGCAAAATCCGGGTCACACACGCGCTTGTCGACATGAATCACCACCGGGCAATCACGTTCGCCCCAATGCCGCGCCACCTGCGCCGCGCGGTGCAGGGCGGTGTGGCACAGCATGACGAAGCCCAGGCTCATGCCCAGTTCCCCTTCGACATGAGGCCGAGGATTTCCAGTTGCCGCCAGTTGATGAAGCGTTCCGACCACTTGCACCACAGGTTCGGGTTTTCGTGCAAGCCCGCCGCATAGGCCTTGTATTCATGGCTGGCGGCGTAGTGCTGTTTGCGCGCCAGTTCCTCCTTCGCCTTGATGGTGAAGGTGTCGAGGAACTTGGCGTGCAGCAAGACGCCCGAGGCTTTCTCGCCCCCCCATTCGTCAAAGACAAGGTTCAGCCCGCGCGGCAGCAGCATATGGGTGGAACTGACGAAGGCATAGCTCTTGTCCCATTTCACCAGCGGGATCTTGTTCAGCGCCGGGGCGCGCGCGGGATTGTCATCGAAGAACAGCCGCGCGCGCGGGCCACCCTGAATCCACAGGTTGCCGAAATCCCAGTTGCGTTCGATCATGTAGTTGCCGGAATCGAACCAGCAGGCAATCTCGAACGGATCCTGCCCCTCGTTATACGGCTGCGCGGTGATCGGCCCCTTGGGATACATGTCAAGCAGCATCGCCCCGAAGGACTTGATGGAGGAGCTTCCCAACCAGTCGGTCAGCGCCGGAATGGGTCGCGTGTCGCAGAACGGGTAGACGAAGAATTCATCCGGGTCGACAACCACGCACCAATGCCCGTGCCCGTATTCGCGCATCAGCGCGTTGATCCAGTCCATCCCGAAGCGCGATCGCTTGTAGCTGGCCGGGGTGGTCCAGACCGAACAATCGCCCTGCGCGGCAAGGTATTCACGGGTGCCGTCGTTGCTGTCGTTATCGACGAAGATGAAATGCGCAACGCCCCGGTCACGGTAGTATTTCAGGAAATAAGGCAGCCGGATCTTTTCGTTGCGCAGGGTGACGAAGCACAGAAGGTCATGGCGCTTGATCTGGTCCGTCCGGTCGGCAACGAGCAAAAGCTCCCGCGCCTTGCGCCAGGCACGGATCAGGAACCGCTTCCGTTCAAGGCGCAGCTTGTAGCGCTGAACCGCCTGCATGTCTCAATCCCCTGCTCGCCCCGCGCCGAGTGCCTGCGCGACCGTCTTGAAATGGGCCTGCCACGTCGGCAGCATGGCGGCCTGCTTCGGCCCCTCTGCCAGACTACCCCTTATTCGTTTCTTGATCGTTTCCAGCCAAGAGTAGCGATCAGTCGGGTCCAGGTAAACGCCGCAATCGCCCAGGATTTCCCGCAAAACCGGCAAGTCGGAACAGATCGGCACTACGCCAAGCCGCGCGGCCTCCAGCGGGGGGTAGCCGAAGCCCTCAGCCAGCGTCGGGAACAGCAGCCCGTGGGCACCGGTCATGAGGCTGCGCACTTGCCCGTCGGTCAGCTCATTATGCTCGAATATCGCGGTTCCTCGCAGCTTGTGCCTGTCCAACCGCCGGAACAGGGATGGATCGGCCCACCCGCGCCCGCCGACGATGTGCAAATGTGGGCGGTCGGGTTCTGGCAGATCATCCCAGATATCCAGCAGCAGGGCATGGTTCTTGCGCGGCTCGATCGTTCCAATGGTCACGAAACGGGGTGTATGAGGGTCTGTTTCCGGAAAAACAGGCTCTTTCGGCGGCAGGTCAGACAGGCCCAGATGTGCCGCGACGATGGGCTTGTCCGTCCCGAGTTCCCGACTCAACCGTTTGCGCGTCTCTTGCGAATTGCACAGAACAAGATCCGCGAATTCCGCCGCCGCGGCAACCATGGCGCGGAAGTGATCCACGATCTCCGGGCGCGTGAATTGCGGAAAATCGAGCGGGATCACATCGTGCAGGAACACCGCGACCCGGACGTCGGGGTTGACACCGAACGCCATCAGGCATTGCCGCGACAGGTTGCTGTGCCCGGTATTGAGGTAAACCGTTCCCTCCCGAAGGCGCTGCGACAAGAGGCGAAACAGGTTGCTGTGCAGGCAGCGCCCGATCGCATGGCGGCGCAACAGCGCCTCGGCCCCGTGCCGATCCAGATCGCCCTTGCCGGTCAGACGCGACAGAAGGTCCGGCCGGGGCCATCCGGTCTTGCCATCCAGCGCCGAAAGAAACGCGCGCGCTCCGGACGCCCCGAACAGGATATATCCGCGAGAGGTGCGGACAAGAAACTGCGGGTCATCATCGCTTGCCAGTACCCAGTCGGCATAGGCGCGCTCCACCCGGTCCACACCCGTCATGGCCCCACGCCCGACGCGAGACAGAAGGCGTGTCAGATCAAGGCAGAGCGGCGGCCCCATATGTTACTGGGCGGCCGTCTTGGCGGCGATCATGCTGTCGATGAAGTCGGAAAACTCGTCGCACAGATCGTCCCGCGCCAGACCGAAGGCCACCGTTGCCTGCAGAAACCCGGCCTTGGAACCGCAATCGTAGCGCTGCCCCCGGAAGCGAAAGCCGTAGACATCGCCGGTCGCCTCGATTTCCTGCGCGATTGCATCGGTCAGCTGGATTTCCCCGCCAGAGCCCGACTTGGCCTTGTTCAGGTTGCGCATGACATTCGGTGTCAGAATATAGCGCCCGATCACCGCGAGGTTCGACGGCGCATCCTCCAGCGCCGGTTTTTCGACCATACCATTCACCGACACGACGGACCCCATATCCTCCTTCACGCCCAGTATCCCGTAGGACGACGTTTTTTCCGGCGGCACCTCCATCGCGGCAACCATGTTGCCGCCGATTTCGGCGTGCGCCTCCATCATCTGTTGCAGACAGGGCGTTTCGGCGGCGATCACGTCATCGGGCAGGATCACGGCAAACGGTTCGTTGCCAAGCAGACGACGTGCGCACCAGACTGCGTGACCCAGCCCAAGCGCCTTGTTCTGGCGGATATAGGCGATCTGGCCAGACTCCATGTTGGTGGCTTTCAGGGCTTTCAGAAGCTCGGTCTTGCCCTTCCTGCGCAGGGTGCTTTCCAGTTCCGGCGCAACGTCGAAGTAGTCTTCCAGCGCGCTCTTGCCGCGCGCCGTCACGAAGATGAATTCCTTGATGCCCGCAGCGCGCGCCTCGTCGATCGCGTACTGGATCAGCGGTCGGTCAACGAGTGTCATGATCTCTTTCGGGACCGACTTCGTCGCCGGCAGAAACCGCGTGCCGAGCCCCGCGACCGGAAAAATTGCCTTGGTAATCTTCTTCATATTGCAAAACCAATCTTGTTACCGTTGCGCCACTCTTGATCGTGTCAAGTGATCGCTACACCCGAAACTGGACAATTGATGACCGAAAACTCGCCGTTTTCGTGACAGCGCTGACAAGCGTAAACCCGTTCCTGCTATTCTCAAACAGGACCATCTGTCACCCTGTCACCGCCTGTTGCGACAAGTCTTGCCACCGAACCCCTGCCACACGTCCGGTTTCTTCGCGTATACGCGCCCGAAACGACCATTTGGTAAAGCGCGGCTGATCGCGCCGCGAGGGGCCGAACAAGCCGCCGCTTTGCCGCCAGACCCCATCGTCGGTGAACGTGACCCGATGCGCGCGCACGGTGTGGCCGAACAGGAACAGGCTGGTGGAGCGCCCTTCTGCCGCGCAGGCCTGTGCCTGCCGGTTCAACCGCACCCGGCTGAACCAGCGCCCCGATAGAATTGCGGGCGGGGGTGGGTTGACCTCGATCAACGCTTGAAACAGCGGCGGGTCGGCAACCGCGTGGGTCTGGTGCAGCGGACGGTCTCGCCCTGACGCGATACCCCCGTCCAACTCTGCCAGCAGCCGCGCGGCGGCGCCACCCTGCAAAAGGCCTGCCTCATGCAGCCGTGCAAGCCGCGCCGCCTGTTGCTGCCGCAGCGCCTCGAGCGCCGGGCCCAGCCGATCCGCCGTGGCATGTTTGCGCAGGTAAAGCGCGCTGCTTGCCCCGACGTCGCGCAAGGAAAGCGGCACCCGGTCCGCACGGCGGCGGGCGCTCTCGGCAAAGCCGTGATGCACCGTGGCCAACGGGGCAAAGGCCACCCGATGCCCTGTTCGCATCAATCGAAAGGCGAAGTCCGTCTCATCAAGGTAAAAACCGAAGCCCTCGTCGAACCCGCCAAGCGCCGCCAGCACGTCGCGCCGCAGCCCCATGTTGGTGCCTTCCAGCTTGACAGCGAGGCCGTCGGGCAGCGGCCCCCTTGGTGCCGGAAAGGCCCGCCCTTCAGCGTCAACGACACGATCGGCCCATTGAACGGAAATCCCGTTGCGCCCCAGAACCGTGCCCGTCGCCGCCGCGCAATGCGGCTCTGACAAAGGCGAAACGAGATGAGTCAACCATGTCGGTTCCGGAACGGCATCATCGTCGATGAAGGCAAGTATGTCACCGCCCGCCAGATCCGCCCCCCGGTTGCGGGCACGCGAAATATTGGCGTCGTCCTGGCGTGCGGTCTTGATCCGGTCGGCAAAGGGCAGGTCGGAAATCGCCGCAAGCCCGGCACTGTCGGCCACGACCACCAGTTCGAGGGGCCGGTAGAAAAGCTGCCCGATACCGATCAGGGCGCGCCGCAGAAGGGCGGGCCTCCCATGGCTGACGACGATCACGCTGACGGGCGGGTGTTCGGTCAAGGCACCCCCATCTCGGCCAGCATCGCCTCGATCCGGGGCACGTCCTCGGGGTTGTTGAGTTCCCAGAACTTGCGGCCGCGCGCCGCGACCTCGATGCAGCGCACCTTGTGTCCGGCTTCAAGGAAGCGCAGCTGTTCCAGCCCTTCCAGGCCTTCCAGCGGCCCGGGCACCCAGTCGGGATAGGCGTGCAATGCCCAGGGGCGATAGGCATAGACCCCGACATGGTGAAATACCGGCGTCAGCGCATCGGGGGCATAATCCTCTGCCGTGTAGGGAATGACCTCTTTCGAAAAATAGAGAGCGTGGCGTTCGCTGTCGATCACCGCAGTCGTGCCCCCGACCCGCCCCGAGGCCCGGTCGGCCTTGAGCGCGACCAGCGTTTCGCCGTCGCAGCGCAGGATCGGGGTGGCCAGCGCCGCCTGGCTGTCGGCCCGCAGTCCTTCGATCAGGTCTTCGAGGAACCACGCTGGTGTCAGCGGCGCGTCGCCTTGCAGGTTTATCACCATCTCCACCCCGTCGCCCAGCTGCCTGAGCGCCTCCGCGCAGCGTTCGGTCCCGTTGCGGCAGGTGTCGGAGGTCATCAGCACCTTGGCGCCGAACGCTTCCGCCGCCGCGCGGATCTGCTCATCGTCGGTGGCGACATAGACGGCATCGAGCCCCGCCGCCTCTTGCGCCGCCAGCCAACTGCGCTCGATCAGGCTGCGCGCAACACCCGTGGCCCCGCGCAATTCGGCAAGCGGTTTGCCCGGATAACGCGACGAGGCGTAGCGCGCGGGGATGATGCAGACGACCGACATTCAGCCCGCTTTCAGATCGACGCCCGGCGCATAGGCAATGAAGAACGGGTTTTCGTAGCCCGTCTTGCCGTAGGTAAGCGGCGCGTGATCGTCGAAGCGGATCACGTGCCCCCCGGCGCCGCGCAACACGGCATCCCCGGCGGCGGTATCCCATTCCATCGTGCGCCCCAAACGGGGGTAGAGATCGGCCTCACCCGACGCCACGAGGCAGAACTTCAGCGACGAGCCGGCGCTTTTCATGTCCTTGACGCTGTATTTGCCGATATAGGCATCGGTCGCGGCATCGCGGTGCGACTTCGACGCCACGACCATGAGAGCCGAGTTGTCCGGCTCAGAGACGGCAAGCGGCGTCACATCGCCCTTGCGCTCCTTTTCGAACGGACCGGTTTCCTCGACCGTCCGACCATCGGCCTCGGTGTAGAAAAGCCGCCCCTTGGCCGGTGCATAGACGACCCCGCGCAGCGGCACGCCGTTTTCCACGTAGGCAATGTTGACGGTGAAATCGCCGCGTCGGTTGATGAATTCCTTGGTCCCGTCCAGCGGGTCGACGATGATGAAACTGCTGACCAACTGCGTGTGGCTGGCCGCCTGTTCCTCGGTCACCAGCGCAACCTCGGGAAAGGTCGCCGCGATCCCGGCCGAGATAAGGGCGTCGGCAACCTCGTCGGCCTCGGTGACCGGGCTGTCGTCCGATTTCACCTTCACGTCGAAATCATCCGCGTTGTAAATTTCCATGATCCGGTCGCCAGCCTCCAATGCGAGCTTTCGGAAAATGCTCTCCATCCTGGGAAAATCCACGTCTGTCCTCCTTGGGAGTTTCATTGAAAATTCGTGTTTTCGCCGTTATCGTCCGCTATCAGCGATTGAGCAAGGACTCCCTGCAACATAGAACAGGGGCGGCTCGATAGGGCAGCTTGAGTATGGATAGCGCATGAAATTCGGGCACTCAAAGCGAAAAGGCACGTTCAGCTTGCTGCTGAATCTCGGACAGCTGACGTATACGTCCACGGTTCGCAAGGTCCGGCAAAGCCACGGCAACGCGATCATGGCGCTTGCGATGAACATTCTACAAGCGGTGCTGTTCATCGTCGCGTTCTACTTCATGTTTAGCGTGCTGGGCACGAAACGGGCGATGATCCGTGGCGATTTCCTGATCTATCTGCTGACCGGCATTTTCCTTTATATGACCCACATCAAGGCATTGGGGGCCGTCCTGGGCGCCGAGGGGCCGACATCGGCGATGATGCTGCATGCCCCGATGAACACGATCGTGGCGATCCTGTCATCGGCATTCGCATCGCTTTATATCCAGACGCTAGCGCTTGGCGTGATCCTTCTCGGGATCCACACGATTTTCAACTCGCTTGAAATTCACGACTGGGCCGGTGTCATGTTCATGTATCTGCTCTCCTGGGCGTCGGGCTGTGCGGTCGGGTTGATCTTTCTGGCGCTCAAGCCCTGGTTTCCCGATTTCATCGGGATCGCACAGACGGTCTATTCGCGCGCAAACATGATCGCCTCGGGCAAGATGTTCGTCGCCAACGCGCTGCCCGCCGCCATGATCCCGTGGTTCGACTGGAACCCGCTGTTCCACCTGATCGACCAGGCGCGCGGCTTTGCCTTCAACAACTACTTTCCGCACGTCACGAACTGGCAATATCCGATCTATTTCACCCTCGCCTTCGTGATGCTGGGACTCATGGGCGATTTCTACACGCGCAAGCGCGTCTCGGCGAGCTGGATGGCAGGACGCTGATACGACTTCTTTTCACCCTCTCGATCACCTTGTGGGGCATTGCCGCCCCGGCGCAGGATATCCACGAATACCCGGCGCTTTACCGTGTCACCGGCGTCGCGGCGCGCGATGTGCTCAACATCCGCTCCGGTCCCGGCGTCGAACACCAGATCATCGGTGCCTTGGCGCCGCGCCAGGCCGGGATCGAGGTTGTCGGCACCACGCAGGATCGCCGCTGGGGTCGCGTGGTCCTTGGCGAAACCTCCGGCTGGTCGTCGATGCGTTTTCTGACCCGGACCGGGCCGGATTGGAACGCCGGGCTGCCGATGCCGCTTTACTGCGCGGGGACGGAGCCGTTCTGGCACTATGACCGGATGGTCGGAGGCGGCACTTTCGACAGCGTCACCGCCGGCCCGGACCCCTTCGCCGAAGTGTGGAGCGGCGCGCCAAGCGGCCGCGGGCCGCAAACGTTCGGCCTTGTCCTCGACAGCGGCACAAGCACCATGACGGCGGTCATCGAACGCGAAATCTGCTCCGACGGGATGAGCGACCGGGACTTCGGGCTTTCCGCCCATTTCCTGCGCCGCGGCCCACAGGGCTCGGAGCTTCTGCAAGGCTGCTGTTCGCTGACCCGCTAATCCACGACGCGCAGCGTCAGGTTGATACGCCCGCCCTGCGCAAGCAGCGTGGAAGAGCCGAAGCGGATCCGGTCGACGCCGTGGTAGTTCAACCGCGCCGCGCCCGCCATCACCACGACATCGCCCGAGTGCAACCAGACCGAGCTGGTCTTGCCGCCCCTCTCGGCATTGCCCATCCGGAACAGCCCGTCATCCCCAAGCGAGATCGACACCACGGGCACGGAAAAATCGGCCTCGTCCTTGTCCTGATGCAAGCCCATCCGCGCGCCTTCGCCATAGAAATTCACAAGACAGCATTGCGGCGCGCGCTCCACCCCCGAAACCGCCCGCCACACCGCGAGGATCGTATCCGGGATCGGCGGCCACTTGCCCCCCTCGGGGTGCTTGCGGTCATAGCGATAGCCGCGCCTATCGGTGATCCAGCCGTATTGCCCGGCCGCGCACATCCTGACCGACATCTGCTTGCCGCCGGGCGTAACAGGATGGAACAATGGCGCGGCGCGGACGATTGCGCGCACATCCTCCAACATCGCGGACTGCGCGGCAGCGTCCAGGAATCCCGGCAGGACTCGGAAGCCTTTTTCGAAAATGCTGGTCATGCCAACCCCTTGCCTGGGTGGGAACGGATCGAAAATCTAGCGCCCGATTGAACGAAATTCCAATGACCGGCCCGCTTGCAGCCGTCACCCCCCCCTCTTATATACCGTCCGAAGCGTGGTCGGGGTCTCCTCGGCCGCCGGGATAAGGGGCCGGGGGCCGCAATCGGACCCGCGCCCTGCAACATCGCCTTGAGAAAGGGACAAGACAACATGGCCAAAGTGATTGGTATCGACCTCGGCACTACGAACTCCTGCGTTGCGATCATGGACGGCAGCCAGGCCCGCGTGATCGAGAACGCAGAAGGTGCGCGCACCACCCCCTCCATCGTCGGCTACACCGATGACGAAAAGCTGGTCGGCCAGGCCGCAAAACGGCAGGCCGTCACCAACCCCGACAACACCATCTTCGCGGTCAAGCGCCTGATCGGTCGCCGCGTCGGGGACCCCGCCGTCGAAAAAGACAAGAACCTGGTTCCTTATGCCATTGTCGATGGCGGCAACGGCGACGCATGGGTCGAGGTGAAGGGCGAAAAATACAGCCCCAGCCAGGTTTCCGCGCTGATCCTCGGCAAGATGAAGGAAACCGCCGAGAGCTATCTTGGCGAGGAGGTGACGCAGGCCGTCATCACCGTGCCCGCCTATTTCAACGACGCCCAGCGTCAGGCCACCAAGGATGCCGGCAAGATCGCCGGTCTGGAGGTTCTGCGCATCATCAACGAACCGACCGCGGCGGCGCTGGCCTACGGGCTCGACAAGAAGGACAGCAAGACGATTGCCGTCTATGACCTTGGCGGCGGCACCTTTGACATCACCATTCTGGAAATCGACGATGGCCTGTTCGAGGTCAAATCCACCAATGGCGACACCTTCCTTGGCGGTGAAGACTTTGACATGCGGATCGTCAACTACCTGGCGGACGAGTTCAAGAAGGAACACGGCGTCGACCTGACCAAGGACAAGATGGCGTTGCAACGCCTGAAGGAAGCCTCTGAGAAAGCGAAGATCGAGCTGTCCTCGGCCACCCAGACCGAGATCAACCAGCCGTTCATCTCGATGGGCAAGGGCGGAACGCCGCTGCACATGGTCGTGAAACTGACCCGCGCGAAGCTGGAATCGCTGGTCGGTGACCTCATCAAGAATTCGCTCAAGCCCTGCCAGGCGGCGCTGAAGGATGCCGGCCTCTCCAAGGGCGATATCGACGAGATCGTTCTGGTCGGCGGCATGACCCGGATGCCCAAGGTGATCGAGGAGGTGTCGACCTTCTTCGGCAAGGAGCCGCACAAAGGCGTGAACCCCGACGAAGTGGTCGCCATGGGCGCCGCGATCCAGGCCGGCGTTCTGCAAGGCGACGTGAAGGACGTTGTTCTTCTTGATGTCACGCCCCTGTCGCTTGGCATCGAGACGCTTGGCGGTGTCTTCACCCGCCTGATTGACCGCAACACCACGATCCCGACCAAGAAATCGCAGATCTTCTCGACCGCCGAGGACAACCAGAACGCGGTGACGATCCGCGTGTTCCAGGGCGAGCGAGAGATGGCGGCCGACAACAAGATGCTGGGCCAGTTCAACCTTGAAAACATCCCGCCCGCCCCACGCGGCCTGCCGCAGATCGAAGTGACATTCGACATCGACGCCAACGGCGTCGTCTCGGTCAGCGCCAAGGACAAGGGCACCGGCAAGGACCAGAAGATCACCATTCAGGCATCGGGCGGCCTGTCGGATGAAGACATCGAACGCATGGTGAAGGAGGCCGAGGAAAACGCCGAGACCGACAAGCAACGCAAGGAACTGGTCGAGGCGAAGAACCAGGCCGAAAGCCTGATCCATTCGACCCGAAAGTCGATGGAAGAGCATGGCGACAAGGTCGACCCTTCGACCATCGAAGCCATCGACCTTGCCATCACCGCGCTTGAGGAATCGCTCGACACCGACGATGCGGCCAAGATCAAGGGTGGCATCCAGAACGTGACCGAGGCGGCCATGAAGCTGGGCGAAGCCATCTACAAGGCGCAACAGGAAGAAACCGGCCAGGACGCACCCCAGGGTACGGAGGAGCCGGGCGGTGTCGATGACGATATCGTCGACGCCGACTTCGAGGATCTCGACGACAACGATCGCCGGTCCTGATCGCGTGAACTGACCCACGCCTGACCGGCCGAGGATGCACCTTGGCCGGTCAGCGCGTTTGAGGAAGGCAAACAAAATGGCAAAACGCGATTACTACGAGGTTCTTGGCGTCTCGAAGGGTGCGACGGCGGAGGAATTGAAGAAAGCCTACCGCACGAAAGCCAAGGAACTGCATCCGGATCGAAATTCAGACAACCCCGATGCCGAGGCCCAGTTCAAGGAAGCGAACGAAGCCTATGACATCCTGAAGGACCCCGAAAAGAAGGCCGCTTATGACCGCTACGGTCACGCGGCATTCGATGGTGGGATGGGCGCGGGCCCACGCGCCGGCGGCGGGCATGGTCAGGGCGATTTCGCCAGCGCGTTTTCGGATGTGTTCGAGGATCTCTTCGGCGATTTCATGGGCGGCCAGCGCGGTGGCGGGCGGCAGCGCGCGATGCGTGGCTCTGATCTGCGCTACAACCTGAAAATCTCGCTCGAAGAGGCGTATGGCGGCCTACAGAAGTCCATTACCGTCCCGACATCTGTCGTATGCGAGGAATGCCACGGGACCGGCGCCGAAGGCGGGTCCGAACCGCAAACCTGCCCGACCTGCTCGGGCATGGGAAAGGTGCGGGCGCAACAAGGATTCTTCACCGTCGAACGCACCTGCCCGACCTGCGGCGGCGTTGGCCAGATCGTGAAAAGTCCTTGCCACGCCTGCGGCGGTGCCGGTCGTCAGGAAAAGGAAAAGGCGCTGTCGGTCAACATCCCGGCAGGCGTCGAAACCGGCACCCGCATTCGCCTTTCGGGCGAGGGCGAGGCCGGGATGCGCGGCGGGCCGCCGGGGGATCTTTACATCTTCATTCAGGTCGCAGATCACCCGATCTTTCAGCGCGACGGGGTGGATCTGTTCTGCCGCGTACCCGTGTCGATGACAAAAGCCGCGCTCGGCGGTGAGGTGGAAGTGCCCACCATCGACGGCGGGCGCAGCCGGGTGAAGGTGCCCGAAGGCTCTCAATCGGGCCGTCAGATGCGTCTGCGCAGCAAGGGCATGCCGGCCCTGCGCGGCACCGCCCAGGGCGACATGTATATTGAACTGGCCGTGGAAACCCCCGTGAAACTTACGGCGGAGCAGAAAGACCTCTTGCGCCAGTTCGAGGATTCCTGCGCCAAGGCGAACAACCCGAATGCCCAAGGGTTCTTTGACAAGGTCAAGAGTTTCTGGGACGGCATGACAAGCTGACAGGCAAAGCCGCTCGAAAGACGATAACAGCCCGCCGGTTCACCCCGGCGGGCTTTTGCATTCAGTGGCCAATTCGGCTGGCTGCCATCGCCGCCATGTTCAGGATATCATTGGCGGTGGAGCCGGTTGAACAGATCTGAACCGGGTGATCCAGCCCGGTCAGGATCGGCCCGATAATGGTCGCCCCGGCCATTTCCTGCATCAGCTTGACCGAGATCGACGCCGAATGCCGCGCCGGCACGACCAGAACATTGGCGGGGCCGGATAGCCGCGTGAACGGATAATTCGCCATCGCATCCCGGTTCAACGCCACGTCAACCGTCATTTCGCCATCGTATTCGAAATCGACCCCCATCGCATCCAGCACTTGTGGCGCATTCTTCATCTTCTCGGCCCGTTCCGAGACCGGGTAGCCATAGGTGGAAAAACTGACAAAGGCGACGCGCGGCTCTATCCCCAAACCGCGCGCAACGGTGGCCCCGCGCTGCGCGATCAGGGCCAGATCATTTGCGTCAGGCCATTCGTGCACCAGCGTATCGCCGATCAGCACGATCTTGCCCTTGTGCATCAGAACCGTGACGCCGACCGCGCCATCCTGCGCCGAGGCGTCGAAGACATGGCCTATCAGGTCCAGTACATGGGCCGATTTCCGGGTTGCACCGGTCACCAATCCATCACCGTGATCATGCGCCAGCATCAGCGATGCGAACACATGCCGGTCGCGCGCCGCCAGCCGGTGAACATCCTGTCTGTCATAGCCTTTGCGCTGCAAGCGGTCGTAAAGGAGGGTCTTGTAGGTCTCCAGGTGCGGGGTGTTGGCGGCATTGACGACCTGCAATTCGCGCACCGCATCGGCCAGACCGACGCTTTCCAGCTTCTGTTTCACGTCCTGGTCACGCCCGACGACGATGGCCTTTCCCATACCGTTGCGCTGATACGCCACGGCAGCGCGCAGAACGCGCACGTCATCGCCCTCGGCGAAGATCATGCGCGCCTTGTTGGCGCGCGCCCGCGCATTGATCCCCCGCAGCACGGAGGCGGTCGGGTCCATCCGCGCGTTCAGCGTCTGCGCATAGGCATCGAGGTCGGTGATCGGGCGCCGCGCGACGCCGGTTTCCATCCCAGCCCTGGCCACCGCAGGCGGAACGGTGTAGATCAGTCGCGGGTCAAAGGGCGTTGGGATGATGTAATCCCGCCCGAAGGTCAGCTTGCGGCCATAGGCAACGGCAACCTCGTCCGGCACATCCTCTCGCGCCAGCTTGGCCAGCGCTTCGGCGCAGGCGATCTTCATCTCATCATTGATGGCCCGTGCGTGAATATCGAGCGCGCCACGAAAGAGATAGGGGAACCCGAGGACGTTGTTCACCTGATTGGGGTAATCGCTGCGCCCTGTGGCGACGATGGCGTCAATGCGCACCTCTTGCGCTTCTTCCGGCGTAATCTCTGGGTCGGGGTTGGCCATGGCGAAGATCACCGGGTTGTCAGCCATGCTGGCCACCATATCCTGCGTTACCGACCCCTTTGCCGAGACTCCGAGGAACACGTCGGCGCCCTTCATTGCATCGGCGAGCGTGCGGGCTTTGGTCTTCACCGCATGCGCTGATTTCCACTGGTTCATACCGTCGGTCCGACCTTGCCAGATCACACCCTTTGTGTCGCACATGGTGCAGTTCTCATTGCGTGCGCCCATGGCCTTTAACAACTCAAGACAGGCAATCCCCGCAGCACCGGCACCATTGAGGACAATCCGCACATCCTCGATCTTCTTGCCCGACAGGTGCAGCGCATTGATCATTCCGGCGGCACAGATCACCGCCGTGCCGTGCTGATCGTCGTGGAAAACGGGAATATCCATCTGCTCCTTGAGCGTTTGCTCAATGATGAAGCATTCCGGCGCCTTGATGTCCTCAAGGTTGACACCGCCAAAGCTTGGTCCCATCAGGCGCACCGCGTTGATGATCTCATCGGGGTCTTCGGTGTCCAGTTCGATATCGACCGCGTTGACATCGGCGAAGCGCTTGAACAACACCGCCTTGCCTTCCATCACCGGTTTAGAGGCCAGCGCGCCAAGATTACCCAACCCCAAAACCGAGGTTCCGTTGGTGATCACCGCCACGAGGTTGCCCTTGATGGTGTAGTCATAGGCCGTTTCAGGGTTTTTTGCGATCTCCTCGCAGGGGACGGCCACACCCGGACTGTAGGCGAGACTGAGGTCGCGCTGCGTTGTCATCGGGGTCGAGGCCTGGATGTCGATCTTCCCCGGATGCGGTTCGAGGTGATAGCTCAACGCCTCCTCCCGCGTGACTTTGGACTTGTCGGCCATCTGCGTTTTTCCTCCCTCTTTCCGGCTCCATTCATTACGAGCTATGGGCCGGGCTCACAAGACAACCGTTTGCGCCTTTCACCCCGGACACGCAGTTTGTAGGGTGCGCGCCACGGGCAGGGGGTGTCGATGACCGCACAAGTCACGCCGATGATGGCGCAATTTCTGGAGATCAAGGCGCAGCACCGTGATGCGCTGTTGTTCTACCGGATGGGCGATTTCTACGAGATGTTCTTCGAGGATGCCGTTGCCGCGGCGGAGGCGCTGGATATCGCGCTGACCAAGCGCGGCAAGCACCTGGGCGAGGATATCCCGATGTGCGGCGTCCCGGTTCATTCTGCGGAAAACTATTTCCTGACGCTGATCCGCAAGGGGTTTCGCGTGGCGGTCTGCGAGCAGATGGAAGACCCCGCCGAGGCAAGGAAGCGTGGCTCGAAATCCGTGGTCCGGCGCGAAGTGGTACGCCTTGTCACCCCCGGCACAGTGACCGAGGACACGCTGCTTCAGGCGCGGCACCACAACTACCTTGCCGCCTTCGCCGAGATAAGGGGCGAAGCATCGCTGGCCTGGACCGATATCTCCACCGGGGCGTTTCACGTCATGGCCTGCCCGCTGGTGCGGCTTGGGCCGGAACTGGCGCGACTGGCGCCGCAGGAAATCCTCGTTGCCGATGGGGCCGATACGGCACTTCCGACGATCAACGAGGCCGGAATCGCCCTGACCCGACTGGCCCCGTCCAGTTTCGACAGCGGCTCTGCGGAGCGCCGGATTCAGTCTCTGTTTCACGTGAAATCGCTTGATTCCTTTGGAAGGTTCGCACGCGCGGACCTTGCCGCGATGGGCGCGATCATCGACTATCTCACGATCACGCAAAAGGGCAAGCTACCTCTCTTGCGTCCGCCGGTGCCGGCCTCGGCGCAACGGATGATGCAGATCGACGCCGCGACACGGCGCAACCTGGAACTGACCCAATCCATGAACAGCGGGCGCGCCGGATCGCTGCTGGCCAGCATGGACCGCACCGTTACGGCAGGCGGCGCGCGCCTTTTGGAACACCGCCTCTCCGGTCCTTCAACACAAATGCAGGTCATCCATGAGCGCTTGGATGCGGTCAGCGCCTGTGTCGAGGATACGGACCTTGTAGATCGCCTGCGCAACGCGTTACGCAGGGTTCCGGATATCGACCGTGCCTTGTCGCGGCTTGGCCTCGACCGGGGCGGTCCTCGGGATCTTGCCGCCATTCGGGGCGGTCTGGCACAGGCCAAAACCCTGCATGAGTGTCTTGCCACCCGCGACCTGGCCGGGATGTTCCGGCGCGCCACCCGTGCACTGACCGGGCACGATGACCTTCTGACAACGCTTGACGCCGCCCTGGTCGCCGAGCCGCCCCTACTGGCCCGCGACGGTGGCTTCATCGCCGAAGGCTACGATGCAGATCTCGACGAAACCCGTCGGCTGCGCGACGAGGGGCGCGGGGTAATCGCCCGGATGCAGGCCGACTATGCCACGCAAACGGGAATCGCGTCGCTGAAGATAAAGCACAACAACGTGCTCGGATATTTCATCGAAACGACGGCAACCCATGCGCAGAAAATGCTCTCCGCCCCTTTGTCAGAGACGTTTATTCACCGCCAGACAACGGCCAACGCCGTCCGCTTCACCACCGTGGAGCTGTCCGACCTGGAAACCCGGATCCTCAACGCTGGAAACCGTGCGCTGGAACTCGAAAAATCCCTGTTTCAGTCTCTGACACGGGCTGTTCTGTCTCTTAACGAAGCCATTGGCGCCACCGCCGCCGCCGTATCGGAGATTGACCTGACAACCGCGCTTGCACACCTGGCCCGATCAGAAGACTGGGTGCGTCCCGACATAGATGAAACCCGCGCCTTCGAGATCACTTCAGGCCGTCATCCCGTCGTGGAACAGTCACTGCAACGCGAAGGAGAGCCGTTTATCGCAAACGATTGCCAGTTGACGGCAATTGACGACAGCGCCGCAATAACCTTGCTGACCGGCCCCAACATGGCCGGTAAATCCACCTGGCTTCGGCAGAACGCGCTGATCGCGATTCTTGCCCAGATGGGCAGTTTCGTGCCTGCCAAAGCGGCAAGGATCGGTCTCGTCAGCCAAGTCTTCAGCCGCGTCGGCGCCTCCGACGATTTGGCGCGCGGGCGGTCAACCTTCATGGTCGAAATGGTCGAAACGGCCGCGATCCTCAACCAGGCCGATACCCGTGCACTGGTGATCCTCGATGAGATCGGGCGCGGGACCGCGACCTACGATGGCCTGTCGATCGCCTGGGCAACGTTGGAACACCTGCACGAAACCAACAGATGCCGCGCGTTGTTCGCAACCCACTATCACGAGATGACAGGCCTTGCCGACCGGATGAATGGTGTGGCAAACGCCACCGTCGCGGTGCGGGAATGGAATGGCGACGTGATCTTCCTGCATGAGGTTCGACCGGGCGCCGCAGACCGGAGCTACGGCGTTCAAGTCGCAAAACTGGCCGGGCTGCCGCCATCCGTCGTTGCCCGTGCCCACGAGGTTCTGCAAGCGCTTGAAAAAGGCGAACGCGAAGGTGGCGAACGGCAGAAGGCGCTGATCGACGACCTGCCGCTTTTCTCGGCAACGCCAACACCTGCACCACACCCCTTGAAGCCCTCGCCGATCATCGACAGGCTCAAACAGATCCACCCGGACACGCTGACACCGAAGCAGGCGTTGGACCTGATCTACGAATTGAAGGCCCTCGAAAAGGATTGAGGCACCGACAATTTGCCTAAAATTGTCCCTGCCCCTTCATCTTGGCTGAAATACTTCGGGGAGCGCGAGGGGCTGGCCCCTCGCTCCCGCCCTCTCGACCGTCACGACGCCGGGGTAGAGGAAACCCCGACCTGCGCCGGGCGCAGCAGGCGGTCGTGCAACAGGAAGCCCACGGCCATGACCTGAATGATCTCTCCCGCCTTGGTGCCGGGAACCGGCGCCTCGAACATCGCTTCGTGTTCATTTGGATTGAACACGTCACCGGCTTCCGGCACGATCGGGGTCATACCGTGTTTGGAGAAAACGTTCAGCAATTCTCGCAAGGTCAGTTCAACACCCTCGACCACCGCATTGGCGACCTCGTTTTCCTCTTTGTTCGCGGCTTCCAGTGCGCGCTGAAGGTTGTCGTAGACCGGCAACAGGTCGCGGGCCAGCCGCGTACTGCCATAATGTTCGGCCTCGCGCCGGTCCCGGTCTGCGCGCTTGCGCACGTTTTCCGTTTCCGCCAGCGTCCGCAGCAGTCGGTCCTTGAGCTGGTCGCGTTCCGCGCGCAGCGCGTTGAGTTCCAATTCTTCAGCCGAAAACTCTTTGCTTTCCTCGGCTTCAAGCGCTTCGTCGAGCTCCGCGTTCAGCGCCTCGGGATCGTCCAGGAATGGGTCTTCCTTGGGGTCTGCCATTTGAACCTCTTATGACTGGTCCGAAATCAGCTTCCCGACCAGTTGTGCCGTATAATCCACTATCGGAACGATCCGCCCGTAATTGAGCCGCGTGGGCCCGATTACACCGACCGCGCCGATGATCTTTCGATCAGCGTTCATATATGGAGAAACCACCAGAGAGGAACCCGAAAGTGAGAAAAGTTTGTTCTCCGACCCGATAAAGATCCGGACACCGTCCCCCTGTTCGGTCAGTTCGAGGAACTCCGTGATGTCACGTTTGCGTTCCAGATCGTCGAAGAGATTGCGTATTCGTTCCATCTCCTCGGACTCGCCGCCGGACTCAAGCAGATGGGACCGACCCCGCACGATCAGCCGTTCGGTCCGGTCGCCTTCGTTTTCCCAGATTGCCGCGCCATTCTCGATCAGCTCGCGCGCCAGTTTATCAATCTCCTGCCGGCGTTCGCGCACCTCTGTTTCCATCAGGCGGCGCAGTTCGGCCACCGTCTTGCCCTCCGCAAGCGCGTTCAGAAAGTTCGCCGCCTCACGCATGGAACTGGGCGTCTGACCCGGCGGCGGGCTGAAGATACGGTTCTCGACGTGACCGTCGGCGAAAACAAGCACCACGAGCGCCTTGTTGGACGACAGCGACACAAACTCCACATGCCGGATCGGCGCTTCGTGCTTGGGTGCGAGGACAAGACTTGCGCCCTGCGTCACCCCTGACAAGGCCGAGCCGAGAAGATCCAGCTTGTGCGACACGTCGCCCTGATTGCCGCCAACCGTCGCCTCAAGCTTTTCACGGTCGGCAGCGTTCAGATCACCCACTTCCAGCAAGCCGTCGACGAACATGCGCAAACCAAGCTCGGTCGGCACCCGCCCGGCTGAGACATGCGGGCTGTCCAGCAGGCCCAGAAACTCCAGATCCTGCATCACATTGCGGATTGTCGCTGCCGAGACCTTTTCGGACAAGGTCCGGGTCAACGACCGCGACCCCATCGGCGCACCGGTTTCCAGATACCCTTCGACAACCCGGCGAAACACTTCGCGGGATCGTTCGTTCATCTCGGCCAGGATGGTCGCAGTATCGTTCATGGTCGCCAGTTTGTTCACAGTCTTCTGTTTGAGGCGGTCGCAATTAGAAGCTGCGCGGCAAGAGAGGTCAATCGGGGTTGCGTGCCGCGGCCCCGAAGGACTATCCCCAACACATCGTAACGTCAGGAGAACGATATGCGACCGAGCGGCAGAAACCTAGACCAGATGCGCCCGATTTCAATTGAAACCGGCGTGACGCGCCATGCCGAAGGGTCGTGCCTGATCAAGGTCGGCGACACGCATGTGCTGTGCACCGCGTCGATCGAGCCGCGTGTTCCGCCCTTTTTGCGCAACACCGGGCTTGGCTGGGTGACCGGCGAATACGGCATGCTGCCGCGCGCAACCAACACCCGGATGCGGCGCGAGGCGACGGCCGGAAAGCAATCCGGGCGCACGGTGGAAATTCAACGCCTGATCGGGCGATCCCTGCGCGCGGGCATTGACCGGGTCGCGCTTGGCGAACGACAGATCACCGTCGATTGCGATGTCATCCAGGCCGATGGCGGCACCCGCTGCGCCGCGATCACCGGCGGCTGGGTGGCGCTACGCCTTGCTGTGAACAAGCTGCTGAAAGCCGGCGACGTGATATCCGACCCGATCATGGATCATGTCGCGGCGGTGTCTTGCGGGATTTATGCCGGGCAACCGGTGCTTGACCTTGATTACGCCGAAGATTCCGAGGCCGGGACCGATGGCAATTTCATCATGACCGGCGCAGGCCAGTTGATCGAGCTTCAGGCCAGTGCCGAGGGCGCCACCTTCAGCCGCGACCAGTTCAATGAGCTGTTGGATCTCGCCGAAAAGGGTGTGGCGGAGCTTGTCGCCGCACAAAAGGGCGCTATCGCATGATGCGGAAATTCACCGGCGATACCCTGCTTGTTGCAACCCATAACCAGGGCAAGCTGGAGGAAATCGCGCACTTGTTGGACCCTTTGGGTATCGCGGTGACGTCTGCCAAGGACCACGGCCTGCCCGAGCCTGCCGAAACCGGGACGACCTTCGTCGAAAACGCGCGAATCAAGGCGCATGCGGCGGCGAAGGCGACGGGGCTACCGGCGCTGTCCGATGATTCGGGTATTGTTATCGACGCGCTCGATGGCGCGCCGGGGGTCTATACCGCCGATTGGGCGGAGACCCCGACCGGTCGGGATTTCGTAATGGCGATGACGCGCGCGCATGATGAGCTTGAAAAGGTCGGTGCGCCGTTTCCCCGCACCGCCCGGTTCTGCTGCACGCTGGTCCTGGCCTGGCCCGACGGCCACGACGAGGTGTTCCCCGGCGTGATGGAGGGCGAGATTGTCTGGCCGATGCGCGGCGATCAGGGGCATGGCTATGACCCAATCTTTCAACCGGCGGGATATACCCTGACCTTCGGCGAAATGGACCGGTGGGAAAAGAACCGGATCAGTCACCGCGCCGATGCGTTCCGGAAACTGGTGGCTGCGCTTGGCCGGTGAAGACTGGCAAAACGGCGGGTTCGGGCTTTACCTTCATTGGCCGTTCTGCCTTGCGAAATGCCCCTA
>PFEX01000151.1:0-4256 GCA_002783145.1 Rhodobacteraceae bacterium CG17_big_fil_post_rev_8_21_14_2_50_65_11
GCCGCCTGATCAGCCCCAAATCAAACCGCTCGGAGGACGCCGCCAGAGAATTTCCACCACTTTCGAGACGCAACCCGACCAGCAGTATTACAAACAGACTTTCGAGTGCCATCTTGGGTCCTTCCCATTGTGTGCAGAGTAATCCGGAGCTTCGACCGTCACCCGGCCCAAGCTCTTATTGCATGCGGTTTCAACCGCGCGGGGTGCCGCAGCGCTCGCGAAGAAAGATCAGCGTCCGGCCGACGTCGCGGATCCGCTCATGCCTTCCGAAACATTATCCGAAGGTATCACACATCGCCGGCATCATTGATAGCGGCATCGTTCCGCAACGCACGATCGCGGCGAGGGTTCCAAGATCGCACCACAAGGACCCGATGAAGCGCAATCCCGACATCACCCGCGATCTCGCCGCCATGATGGCCTTCGGGATCAAGGCGGGCGGCAAGGCCGTCACAGCGGCGACGCACGAGGCCGGGACACGCCTCACGACCGCCTGGCCGGGCAGATCACCGGCGCGGGACTGGCGGGCGCCATCGGCTTGCTGGACTGGCTGTCGCGGATCACCCGGCACAGTGTCGGCCCCCTTTGGCCCACTGCGCGCTCCACGCGGCGCTTGGCTTGGTCAATCAACGCCGGGCGGGCTGACGGATGCATGACCTGCGGCTTAAGGTTTCTTCGCAGAGATTGGTGTTGCAGCCGGAAGAAATCGACGTCAAGCATTCGCCACGACCAGTTGATTGACACCGTCAACATGGGTAGACCTCAACCCGACGCAACGGAAGGAGCCAACGCCATGACAATCGCAGCTTCCAGGTGCTGGTCCGCCCGCGGCCTGTTGGGCGCGCTGGCACTCGTTGCGTCGATGACCCAGACGCTGGCCGACACCCCCTTTCTCGTGACTGCACAACAGGTCACCGACTGGAAGTCGGTCTATGCGGTGATCCAGACCCGGCGCGAGGTGCCCGCCCGCGCACGCCTTGGCGGCACGCTGGATATGCTCGACATCATCGAGGGCCAGGAGGTCGAGGCAGGGCAGGTTCTGGGCCATATCGTCGATGTGTCCCTGCAATACCGCCTCGCGGCGAATGCCGCACAGCTCGAAGCGCTGCAATCGCAATTGACCAACGCCCAATCCGAACTGACCCGCGGCGAGGAGTTGTTGCAGCGCGGTGTGACCACCGTTCAACGCATCGACGCGCAGCGCTCCGCCGTCGAGGTGTTGCAAAACCAGATCATCGCCACCCAATCCGAAGGCCGCGTGATCGAGCAGCAACTCTCGGAAGGCGATGTGCTGGCCCCGATCGAGGGGCGCGTGTTGACCGTGCCCGTCGCTGCGGGCGCCGTGCTGATGCCGGGTGAGCCCGTGGCCACCATCGGAGGCGGCGGGTTGTTCCTGCGCCTGGCTGTGCCCGAACGTCACGCGCCGATGCTGTCCGAGGGTGCCGCGATCGAGATCGACACCGGCACCACGGCGGCCACCGGCCACCTTGCCCGCATCTATCCGCAGATCCAGAACGGTCGCGTTCTGGCCGATGTCGAGGTCGAGGGGCTGGATGACCGCTTCGTCAACGCCCGCGTTCTGGTGCGCCTGCCCATTGGCACCCGCGATGCCATCCTTGTGCCCGAGGCGGCGATCACCCACCGGTTCGGTCTCGATTACCTGAGCGTCGGCGAGGACACACCGCGCGAGGTCGTGGTGCAGATCGGCGACCGGCACCGGATAGACGGCGAAGTGATGATCGAGATTCTCGCCGGGCTCACCGACGGCGACACGGTGGTGCTGCCATGAACACGCCCGGCCCGGACACGCCCGCCACGCCCGACACGCCCGCCAGCCTCGGCCTTGCGGGCACCCTGACCCGCGGCTTCATCCGCTCGCCGCTGACGCCGCTGTTGATGCTGGCAGCTCTGGCGATGGGGGTGATCGCACTGCTTTCGGTTCCGCGGGAAGAAGAACCGCAGATCTCGGTTCCCATGGTCAATGTTCTGGTGCAGGCGCCGGGCCTTGTGGCCGATGACGTGGTCAACCTGATCACCGAACCGCTGGAGGGCATCCTGCGTGCCATCGCGGACGTGGAACACGTCTATTCCCAGACCCGCGACTACCAGACGATGCTGACCGCCCGGTTCGAGGTCGGCACCTCTTCGGACGCCGCGATCCTGCGCGTGCATGAACGCATCCGCGCCAACATGGACCGGATTCCGGTCGGCATTCCCGAACCGCTGATCATCGGGCGCGGCATCGACGATGTGGCCATCGTCACCCTGACGCTGACCGCAGCCGAGGGCAGTGACGTGGGCGCGAACGCGCTGTCGGACATCGCGCGCGAATTGCGCGGCCAGATCCAGCGGATCGAGGATGTGGGGCTGACCTATATCGTCGGCGAAGCCTCGGAAGCCATCCGCATCACACCCGACCCCGAACGCCTTGCGCTTCATGGCGTCACGCTTCAGCAACTGGCGCAGAAGGTGGCGGGCGCCAACACGTTGCTGAACGCCGGAACGCTGTTCGACAACGGGCAGGATATCACCCTTCTGGCCGGTCAAAGCCTTGTCTCGCCAGCCGAGATCGGTGGTCTGCTTTTGACCACGCGCGACGAGCGGCCCGTCTATGTCGCCGATGTGGCCGACATCAGTTTCGTCGAGGATATGGCGGATCATATCGTCACACAGGTGACACGCGCCGGGGATGACAGCCTTGATCGTCGCCCGGCCGTGACGCTGGCCATCGCCAAGCGCGCGGGGGCCAATGCCGTCACCGTGGCCGAAAATATCTTGCACCGGGTCGAGGCGCTCGAGGGGAACCTGATCCCCGACAGCGTCACGGTCGACATAACCCGTGACTACGGCGAAACCGCACAGCACAAGGCCGACAAGCTGCTGCTCAAGCTCTTTCTCGCGACGCTCTCCATCGTGGTGCTGACGCTGCTGACCATAGGCTGGCGCGAAGCCTTCGTGGTGGCCATCGTGATCCCGGTGACAATTCTGCTGACGCTGTTTGCCGCCTGGGCGATGGGCTACACGCTGAACCGGGTGTCGCTGTTTGCCCTGATCTTTTCCATCGGCATCCTGGTCGATGACGCCATCGTGGTGATCGAGAATATCGCGCGGCATTGGGCGATGAATGACGGGCGCAGCAAGCTCAAGGCCGCCATCGACGGCGTGGCCGAAGTGGGCAACCCCACCATCGTCGCCACCCTGACCGTGGTCGCCGCACTCCTGCCGATGCTCTTCGTGTCGGGCCTCATGGGCCCCTACATGAGCCCGATACCCGCCGTGGCTTCGGCCGCGATGATCCTGTCCTTTTTCATCGCAGTGATGGTCACGCCCTGGCTGATGCTGAAAATCTCGGGCAATGCGCCGCCGCATGGCCATGGCGGCACGCATGGCGGCTTCCTCGGGCGGATCTACGCCGCCCTCGCACGGCCCATTCTCAAGACGAAACCGCGCGCGGGTTTGTTCCTGATCGTGGCGACCGTGCTGTCCTTCGGTTCGCTTGCCGCGCTCTATACGCAGCATGTCACGGTGAAGTTGCTGCCCTATGACAACAAGGACGAACTGGCCGTTGTCTTCGACCTGCCCGAAGGCGCCTCGCTGGAAGCGACCGACGCCGTGGCCCGTGCCGTGGCAGAGGTGGCGATGGGCCTGCCCGAGGTGCGATCGGTGGAGACCTATGCCGGCACCGCCGCGCCCTTCAACTTCAATGGGTTGGTGCGCCACTACTTCCTGCGTCAGTCGCCGCACATGGGTGACGTGCAGATCAATCTGGGCGAACGCGACCGCACCAGCCATGATATCGCGCTCGATCTGCGCGACCGTCTGGCAGCGCTGACCCTCCCCGAGGGGACGCGCATCCGCACCGTCGAGCCGCCCCCCGGCCCGCCTGTGATGGCGACGCTGCTGGCCGAGATCTATGGCCCCGACGCCGAGACCCGACGCGCCGTCGCGCAGGAGGTCCGCACCGCCTTCGAGTCGGTCGACTTCATCGTCGACATCGACGACACCTTCGCCACGCCCGCGCCACGCCTGCGGCTGCTGATCTCGCCCGACGATCTGGAGTTTCACGGCGTAGCCGAGGGCGATGTGCTGAACACCATTGCCACGCTGAACGGCAGCACCGTGGTGGGCTATTCGCATCGTGGCCTCGATCGGGATCCGCTGGCCATCATGATCGGCCCGGACCGTGGCCAGCGGGTGCTGGACGAGGCTTTCCTGTCCACCCCGGTGCCCGCCAACCTGCTGCCCGGCGCGCGCGG
>PFEX01000151.1:4275-8893 GCA_002783145.1 Rhodobacteraceae bacterium CG17_big_fil_post_rev_8_21_14_2_50_65_11
GCAACGGACGGCCCGCCGAGATGGTGATGGCAGAGCTGGCCGGACGGTTCGAGGCGCCGCTCTATGGCATCCTCGCCGTGGGCGACGCGCTCGCCGCAACCGACTGGGGCGACACGCCCGCGCCCGAGGTACGGCTGAACGGCCAGCCGACCGATGACAGCACACCAACCGTTCTGTGGGACGGCGAATGGGAGGTGACATGGGTCACCTTCCGCGACATGGGCGCAGCCTTTGGCGTGGCGCTTCTGGGCATCTACGTTCTGGTGGTGGCACAATTCGGATCCTTCCGCCTGCCGCTGGTGGTGCTGACACCGGTGCCGCTGACCTTCCTCGGCATCATGCTGGGCCACTGGCTTTGGAACGCTCCCTTCAGCGCCACCTCGATGATCGGCTTCATCGCGCTGGCGGGCATCATCGTGCGCAACTCGATCCTTCTGGTCGATTTCATCCGCAACGCAGACACCACCGGCAAAAGCCAGCTTGACATCCTGATCGAAGCGGGTGCGATCCGGTTCAAGCCGATCTTGCTGACTGCACTTGCCGCCATGTTCGGCGCAATCATCATCTTGTCGGACCCGATCTTTCAGGGTCTCGCCCTGTCGCTTCTGTTCGGCCTGGCCAGTTCCACGATCCTGACCGTGCTGGTCATCCCGGCGATATACCGGGTGCTGAAGACCTGAGCGGGGCGCGCGGGCCAAACGGCGCGCGTTCCTCCATTACCTTGAGCACGATGCGCAGGCACCCAGGCACCGCGGACCCGCCGCAACAGATCGCCACCCCGTGGCAGATCGCCGGGATCTCTTCGGCGGTGCAGCCGTTGGCAGGTCGAACGAGGATGCGGCACGGGAGTGGTTGGGCCTGATCGCGCAGCTTGGTCTCATTCCTCGACCGTTCTGACCGCCTCGAACCCCGCGACGACATCCATGAGTTCGCGCGTGATCGTCTCCTGTCGCTTGACGCGGTAGACCTGCATGAGGTCGTCACGCCGCTCCTCGATATTGCGCTCGGCGCCCTGCATCGCCGCCAGCCGCGTCGCATGTTCGCTGGCCAGCGCCTCGGCGAGGGCGCGATAGAGACTGACGAAGAGCCTTTGCTGCACCAGCCACGACAAGAGCACGGGCGGCGGCATCCGAAAGAAAGCCAGCCCCGGCCCGGGCCATGCCGCATCAAGCAGGGAGTGCAAATAAGCGTCGGGCAGCGGCAGCAACTGCCGCTCGACCGGCTGCGCGAGGGTGCGGCCCTCGCGCCGGTTATGCACCACCCGGATGCGCCCGATACCGTCCTCGCGTTGCCACCGGTCGCTCTGAACGATCACGGATTGCACCAGATCGGAAAGACCAGCCGCGGATCCGGGCAGGGTGAAGAGGGTGTCGACGCTGTGACCGGCGGTCTCCAGCCGGGCAGCCGCGCGCAATCCGATCACGGCCAGCAGAGTGTCTGGCCCTTCGATCAGGTCGAGCGCATAGCGCGCGATGGTCTCGTTATAACGCCCGCAAAGGCCTCGCTCGGAGCCGACGACGATCAGCGCCGTCCGGGTTGATCCCTCCACGCCAGTGCGCGGCAAGGGCAGGCCACGGTCGCGGCGGTCATGCAGCAGCGCTGTCAGACCCAGATCGACCGTGTGCGCATAATCGCCCAAAGCCTCCTCTGCCCGCTCGAATTGCCGGATGCTGGCAGCTGACAGCGCCTTCATGGTGCGCACGATCGACTGTATGTCGCCGGTGGTCTCCAACGCATCGGAGAGGGATTCAAGCGTTTGCGTCACCGCCGCCCCCATCCGCTCCATCCAACGCGGTGCGCATCGCCTCGACCAGCGCCGCGCGGTGCTCATCAGTCAGCTCTTCACCGGACTCGATCGCGTCACAGATCTCGGGGCAGCGATCTCGCACCGCCTGCTGAACGCGGCCTTCCGCCTCGGCAACGCCCTCTGGCTCGATATCGTCGAACAGGCCCTCGGTCGCGGCCAGAAGCGCCGCGATCTGTTCGGGAACGGCGAGGTGGTGCTGTTCGCGCTGCTTGAGCACCTCGCGCACCCGCAGGCCGCGTGTCAGCTTGCCCCGCGTCTCCTTATCCATCTGCGTACCGAAGCGCGCGAAGGTCTCCAGTTCCTCGAACTGGGAATACATCAGCCGCAAAGTGCCCGCGACCGTCCGGAACGCCGGAAGCTGCACCTTGCCGCCCACCCGGCTGACCGAGACGCCAATATCCACCGCCGGCAACTGGCCCTTCTCAAAGAGATCGGGCGACAGGTAGATCTGGCCATCGGTGATCGAGATGAGGTTCGTCGGGATATAGGCCGCGATGTTCTGTGCCTGCGTCTCGATCACCGGCAGGGCAGTCAGCGACCCGCCGCCATGCTCTTCGCGCAGATGGGTGGCCCGTTCCAGCAGCCGCGAGTGAATGTAGAAGATATCGCCCGGATAGGCCTCGCGCCCCGGTGGCCGCCGCAGGAGCAGCGAGAGTTCGCGGTAGGCGCGCGCATGGCGGGTGAGGTCGTCATACACGATCAGCACATCGCGTCCCTGCGCCATGAAATGCTCCGCCATGGTGGTAGCCGCGTAGGGGGCCACGAATTGCAGACCGGGTGCATCTTCACTGCTGGCCACGACAACGATGGTGCGGCTCATCGCGTCATGGTCGCGCAGGCTGCGCATGACGCGGGCCACCGCCGAGGCGCGTTGACCGATCGCGCAGTAGATCGAGATCACGCCTGTGTCTTTCTGGTTGAGGATGGCATCGACGGCGATCGCTGTCTTGCCGGTCTGCCGGTCACCGAGGATCAACTCGCGCTGGCCGCGCCCGATGGAGATGGCGGCATCCACCGCCTTGATCCCGGTCTGTAGCGGCACGTTCACCGGATCGCGGTGCATGATCGGCGGGGCGACGCGTTCCACGGGCATCCGCTTCTTGGCATCGACCGCGCGGCCGCCATCGAGCGGCCGCCCCAACGGATCGACGACACGGCCCAAGAGCATCTCCCCCACCGGCACATCCACCACACGTTCAGTGCGATGCAGCCGGTCACCGGGGCGCAGATGACCGGTGTTTCCCAGAACGATCACGCCGACCTTGTCCTCGTGCAGGTTTGACGCGATGCCCATGAGTCCGCCTTCGAACACGACCAGTTCATTGGCGTGCAGATCGGTAAAGCCCGCAACCTGCGCAACACCGTTCCCGACCGAGAGGACATGCGCCACCTCGGTCGCCTCAAGGTGCGGGGGGATATCCTCGAGCACTGCGTCCAATGGATCAAACAACGTATCACACAGGGTCTTGAGCATTTTCGCGCCACCTCAAGGCTACTTCGCGGTCTCGTTTTTGCGCGCGGCCGGCCGGGCTTTATCCAGAAGCTCATCAAGTTCGCGGTTCAACCGCTTGAGATGCCGGGCAGCCGACCATTCGACTGTCTGTTCACCGATTGTCAGGCGCACCCCGAGCAGCATCTGTTCATCCTCCCGGTAATCCACCTCGATATCGGTCTCGACCTGTTCGTGAATCGCGCGGGTGATCTTTTGGCGGGCAGCCGCATTGATTGCCACGGCAGTTTCCACCAGCGCCGGGCCGTCCGACCCCTTGGCTGCTTCGGTGATCTTCTTGCGGGTGTCCGCTTCGAGATCCTTCAGCTTGCCGACGAAGCCCCGCGCAACCGGGTCGTCCAACCCGGCCGAGGTGAATTCCGTCAGTAGCCGGCCGGACACATCGAGCACCTTGTGCCCGGCCTTGCGCTGCATTTCCCGGACAAAATCGGTGCGTTCGTCATCAAGCATCTCGTGCCAGGTCGTGCGCTTTCGCGCGACTTCGTCTCGGGCGTCCTGCTCCAGCCGCTGCCTGAGATCATCGGCCTTGGCACGCGCCTCTTCAAGCATCTCCTGCCTCGAGCCCTCAAGCTTCTCACGCTCCTGGTGCAGGCTTTCGGCCTCATCCTCCGCCTCCTTGCGGCGGGTCCTGGCGTCCGAAAGCCGCTCTTCGATGCGGGCCTCGCGCCGAGCCATGGCTTCGGTTATCGGGCGGTAGAGAAAGCGTTGCAGCAGCCAGATGAGGACAAGAAAATTGGCAATCTGCGCGGCGACGGTCAGCCAGTCGATCTGCATGTGATCAGCCTCCGGCCGCCCGCGTGGCGGTTGCGATTGCGAGATCAACGAAAGGGTTGGCGAAAAGCAGGATCATCGACACGACAAAGCAATAGATGGCGGTCGATTCGATCATTGCGAGGCTGACGAACAAGGTGCGCGTGATGGTGTTCGAGGCATCGGGCTGTTGCGCCAGAGCCTGCAGTGCCTGCGCGGCCGCGCGCCCCTCGGCCAGTGCCGGCCCGATCGAGCCGATGGCGATAGTCAGACCGGCCGTTATGATCGAGATCGTGGCAATGATTGTCGCGGGGTCCATGGTCAGTCTCCTTCTCGCGATGTTTGTGTTTGTTCGGCATCGGACGCGGGATCGGTCTTGCGTTTTGCGCGGCTGGCAGACGCGATGTAGACCATCGCCAGAATCGCAAAGATGTAGGCCTGGATCAGGCCGGTCAACAGCCCGAGCACTTGCATCAGGATCGGAAAGAAGAACGGCGCCACGCTGATCAGGATGCCGACGATTACCGTGCCGCTCATCACGTTGCCATAAA
>PFEX01000054.1:0-700 GCA_002783145.1 Rhodobacteraceae bacterium CG17_big_fil_post_rev_8_21_14_2_50_65_11
TGGGGATCATGATCACGTCATACGCCAGCCCGACCACGGGCAGGCGCTCGTTCAGCCACTTCTCGGCACCCGATTTGGGCTCGTAATGGTCATGCGGAATTCCGGCCATGATGCTGTTCCTTACCCGAGCTTGATGGTGGTGGCGTCGATGAACGCGGTAACGGGAATGTCGAGATTGCGCGGCGCCGGCCCTTTGCGGATGCGCCCGGCGCTGTCGTAATGCGAGCCGTGGCAAGGGCAGAACCAGCCACCGAAGTCGCCCGAAACATTGCCCATCGGCACGCAACCCAGATGGGTGCAGACCCCGATCATCACCAGCCATTCGCCGGCTTCATCCATCGTGCGGTTCTGGTCAGTGGCCTCGGCACCGGGCTTGTTGGCATTCTCGGCGCTGGCATCAACCAGATCGGTCAGCGGCACGGAACGCGCAAGGTCAATGTCGGCCTGGCTGCGGCGACGGATGAACACCGGCTTGCCGCGCCATTTCACTGTCAACTGGGTGCCGACCTCGACCCCGCTGATATCGACCATGATCGACGCCAGCGCGGCCACATCCGCCGAGGGATTCATCTGATTCACCAGCGGCCAGACGGTGGCGCCAGCGGCCACGGCCCCGGCCCCGGCAGTCGCGAAGTAAAGGAAATCCCTGCGGTTGGCCGGGTAATCTTCTGCTTGAGACACGAAAACTCTCCCCTTCGGG
>PFEX01000054.1:710-3059 GCA_002783145.1 Rhodobacteraceae bacterium CG17_big_fil_post_rev_8_21_14_2_50_65_11
TCATGCCCTCGACGACGGTTGCCCGCGGCCATGGTTCCGAAGCTTTTAGCCAACCGCGACGGTTCCGTCCAGCGGTCAAAGCCGCGCAGGGGGCTGCGCCACGTCAGCTTTCCCGGATTCAGGCCCGAATCGCTCAGAATTTGCGGATGCGAAAACGGCCAAGCAGGGCGGCGTCGATCTCGATCCCGCGCTTGCCCCAGTGCAGGGTGCGGTGCCAGCGGGCGGTGGTGTTGGTCTGGCTGACGTCGGCATCACCTCGATCAGGCGGGCGGTGCAGCGCCACGCCCTCGCCCAGATCGTCCATCGCATCCTCGGCGCGCTGATCGGTGCGACCGGGAAGGGTGGCGGCGCGCACGGCACGGCGAACCGCCAGCGCCGCGGCTGCAAGCGCGCCAAGGCGCAGGGCGAACGGAACAAGCGGGGCAAGCGGCAGGGGCATGGCAACCTCCGGGTCAGACTTCACCCATGCTAAGGCCTGCGCGCCGGGCTGTAAATGCGCACCATCGGGGTTCGGGCCATCCACCGCGCATGAAAAAACCGCCCGAGGGGGATGCCCTCTGGCGGTCATGTCACGGGCGCGCGGCCCCTCAGCCCTGACGGGCCTTGTAGCGCTTTTGCGTCTTGTTGATCACATAGACGCGGCCCTTGCGGCGCACGACCTGGCAGTCGCGATGACGCAACTTCAGCGAGCGGAGCGAGTTCTTGACCTTCATCGGTCGTCTCCTTCTTCGCGGCGCGCGTGCGCCATGAAACGTGATGTTCCCTTGCGGGAACGGTGAATGGTGGGCGGTACTGGGATCGAACCAGTGGCCACTACGATGTCAACGTAGTGCTCTACCGCTGAGCTAACCGCCCTTGCCCCGAATTATCCCGCCCGCAGCAAAAAAAAGAACGCGGGCGGAACCGCGTCGGTCGGGGTGTCTATAAATAGAGTCGGGGCAACCTTCAAGGGCTTTCGACAGACGAAAAAATACCGCAATATGGCCAGGCAAGGAGACCGCATGACCGAGCCCTTTACCCTGCTGTGCCCATTGCTGCGCACCACGTCGGTGATTTTCTCGTCGCCACACAGTGGGCGGGATTACCCGGCGGCGTTTCTGGCGGCAAGCGCGCTGGACCGGCAGGAAATCCGGTCGTCCGAAGATGCCTTTGTCGATCTGTTGTTTGCCTCGGCCCCAGGGATGGGTGCGCCGCTGCTGGCGGCCCGCGCGCCGCGCGCCTACATCGACCTCAACCGCGCCTGCGACGAGCTTGACCCAGGCGTGATTGACCGCGTAATGACCAGCGCCCACAATCCGCGCGTCAGTTCCGGGTTGGGGGTGGTTCCGCGGGTGGTTGCCAACGGGCGGGTGATTCATCGCGGCAAGATCAGCCTGGCCGAGGCCGAGGCGCGGATCGCAGCGGTCTGGCACCCCTATCACGCCGCGCTGCGCAAGCTGATCGCGCAAAGCCTGGCTGCCTTCGGCGAGGCGATCGTGATCGACTGCCATTCGATGCCGCATGAGGCGATCGAAGCCCATACCCGCCCCGGCCTTGCGCGCCCCGAAGTGGTGCTGGGCGATCGCTTTGGGGCGGCGGCGGGGCGCGAGGTGGTCGAGCACATCGCCGCCGCCTTTGCCGATGCCGGGCTGCGGGTGGGCCGCAACGCCCCGTTTTCGGGTGCCTATATCGCCCAGGCCTACGGCCGCCCCTCGCAGCAGTGCCATGTCGTGCAGATCGAGATCGACCGCGCGCTTTACATGAACGAGGCAGCCGTTGTGCCGAGGCCCGATTTTGCCGCCTTTCAGGCCCTCATGGCCGGAGTGGTGGCGGAAATTGCGGCCCTCGGCAGGCGGCAGATGCCGCTGGCGGCCGAGTAGGGGCGGCACCGATCGGGGGCTGCGATCAACTGTCCTGGCGGGCGATATCCGCGATCAGCACATCAAGGATCATCGGCCCGACGGTCGTTTGGGCGGCCTCGAGCAGGGCCTTGCGCAGCAGGGTCAGGTTGGCCCCATCGGTGAACGAGCCGCGAAATCCGCCGACATTGGCATGATCGAACATCACCTGAAGCAAGGCGTTGCGCAGCTTGGGTTCGGTGGCATAGATGATCTCGGTCGAGCCCGGCGTGGTCTCGAGGCTGAGCGCCATGATCACCATCGCCGTCACCCGCCCGCCTTCCACGATCGGGACGATGAACTGAGTGTTGAGCTTGACATATTCGGGCCGTTCCTGGGGCGACGCGGCGGCGCTTTCGGGTGCGGCGGGGTCTGTCGGGCTGGCGGGCGCGGGGGCGGATCGCAGCAACCACCCGGCCGCGCCCCCGACCGCCAGCCCGATCAGCACCAGAACGACAGGAATGAGCTTGCC
>PFEX01000054.1:3090-7706 GCA_002783145.1 Rhodobacteraceae bacterium CG17_big_fil_post_rev_8_21_14_2_50_65_11
ACGTCGGTGATCTGGCCACGGCCACCATAAGCGATCTGGGCACCGGCGATCTTGTCGTAGGTAATCTCGTTCTGGCGCGAAATATCGGCCGGGCGCACGTAGCCCGAAACAATCAGCTCGCGCAGCTCGAAATTCACCCGCACCTCCTGCTTGCCCTCGATCCGCAGCACCCCGTTGGGCAGCTCGTCAACCACCGTGGCCGCCACCCGCAGCGTCAGCTTTTCCTTGCGGTTGACCGAGCCGTTGCCGGTATAGCTTGAGGTCGAGCTGGTGTTCACCGCATCGGCCATCGTGGCCCCGTCGGGCAACTGCGCGTCCACCCGCTGCGGAATTCCCAACAGTGCCGGAATCCCCATCGCATCCGATCCCGCGCGGGCACGGCCCGACGAGTTGGAAATCTCGGCCTTGTCGTCGATCTGGATCACCACCGTCAGGATATCGCCCCGCCGCCCCGCGCGCCGGTCACCGAACAGCGAGCTGCGCCCCCCGGTCCACAGCGAACTGGCCTCGGTGGCCAGATCGGGCATCCCGGATTCGGGCAACGGGTTGGAATACATCGCATGGTACTGGTTGCTTTGCTCCAGCGGCGAAAAGGTCGGGGCCTTGCCCACCTGCTCCATCCGGGAGCAGGCGGCGGCGAACAAGAGACAGAACAGAACAAGGCGCATTTCAAACTTCCTTCACGGGTTCGGGGCCACCTGAACCATGCCACCGGCCATGATGCGGCCGGTCACGGTGGAGCGCGAGGCAAGGTTCATCACGCGGATCACATCGCCCGCGCCACCCCGTGCCAGGGCCCGGCCTTCGGTCACGATGGCCAGGGCACCGGCGGTGAAGGTCAGCGTGACGATCTGGTTGCGATCGACAATTGCCGGCGGACCGAGGTCGCCCGCGTGGACCGGTCGCCCGGCGTAAAGCGTGACCCGTGCCTCGAGACCAACCGCCTCTGGCACCGATGCCAGCGCGCCGGGAATTTCGGCGGCGACCATGGTCACATCGGTTTCAGCCAGCACCGATTGCGCCGGAATCGTGCGGGTGGCAACCAGGCTGTCGGCCTGGGCCATGGCGGGAAGAACCAGCAGCAGCGCCAGAATCCGCATCACCGCACCTGCGTGGTAGCCGACAGCATCTGGTCGGCGGCAGTGATCACCTTGGCGTTCAACTCGTAGCCGCGCTGCGCCTTGATCAGTTCGGTCACCTCGCGCACCGCATCAACCGAGCTTTCCTCAAGATAGCCCTGGCGCAGGGTGCCCAGCCCATCCTGGCCGGCGGTGCCGATCAGGGCCGGCCCGGAGGCCGGACTTTCGAGGTAAAGGTTCGACCCCATCGCCTCGAGGCCTTTTTCGTTGGAAAAACCGGCGATGCTGAGCTGTCCGATCAGTTGCGGCTGCACCTGACCCGCGAAATAGGCATATACCTCGCCCGAGGCATTGATCGACAGGCTGCCGGCATCGGCCGGAATGGTGATCCCCGGCACCACCTCGTAGCCGTCCGAGGTGACGATCAGCCCGTCGCCGGTGCGCTTGAGCCCGCCATCGCGGGTGTAGGCCGAAACCCCCGAGGGCAGGGTGACCTCGAGATAGCCCCGGCCGTCGATCGCGACATCAAGATCGCCCCCGGTCTGGCTCAGCGCGCCCTGCGCCAGCATCACCGAAATCGACGTGGGCCGCACCCCGAGGCCAAGCTGCACCCCGGTCGGCAGCATCGTGCCGTCTTCGGCGGCCACCGTGCCGGGGCGGGCAAGCTGTTGATAATGCAGATCGGCGAACTCGGCGCGCCGGGCGTTGTAGCCAGTGGTGGACATGTTGGCGAGATTGTTCGAGATCACGTCAACCCGCATCTGCTGTGCGGCCATGCCACTTGCGGCAATCTGCAAGGCTTTCATCGCGGTCTCCTATCGGCCAAGAACCTGGATCACGCCGCGCACGCGGGCATCCTCGTTATCAAGAAAGGTCTGGCCCATCTCGTAGGCGCGCTGGACCTCGATCATGCGGGCGATTTCGGACACCGGATCGACGTTGCTGCCCTCGACAAAGCCTTGCAGGATCTGCGCGCCGTCAGCAGGCTCGACCGCGCCACTGGCGGCAAACAGGGTGCCTCCCTGATGTTGCAGATCGAGCGGATCGGCGGGCTGCCACAGCCCTACCCGCCCCAGCGGCTTGCCCGCCGCCGACAGCGTGCCGTCCTGGGCCATACCCACCACCCCGGCGTCGGGCGGAATAAAGATCGGCGCGCCGCCCTGATCGAGCAGACGGTGGCCATCGGCGTTGACCAGCTCGCCCAGGTCCGAGGGTGTGAAACTGCCAGCCCGGGTCAGGCGCGGGCCGTTCGGGGATTCCACCATGAAGAACCCTTCGCCCTGAATCGCGAAATCGAAAGCGCCGCCGGTCTGGGTCAGCCCGGCCTGGGTCAGATCAATGTTGCGCGCCGCGGCGTTGGCCATCGACAGCGACGGCTCGCCTTCCAGCCGCTGCACATATTCGGCGAACACCACCCCCTCGCGGCGAAAGCCGGTGGTCGAGACGTTGGCGATGTTGTTCGCCACCACCTGCATTTCGTGCATCAGGCCGGATTGCCGGGTCAGGGTGACGTAACCTGCGGCGTCCATGGTTCAGCTTCCTGCGATCAGGGGGATGATGCGATCGGTGAAAAAGGCGACCAGAGTCGAGGTCATGAAGCTCATCGACACCCAGAACACGATCAGCATCGCCCCCACCTTGGGCACGAACGTCAGGGTCATTTCCTGCACCGAGGTCAGCGCCTGAAACAGCCCGACTGCCACCCCGGCCACCAGCGCCACGGCCAAGAGCGGGGTCGAGATCATCACCGCGATCCACAGGCCCTGACGCAGGATGTCGTAAATCTCGTTTTCGCTCATCATATCGGCATCCTCAGGATTTCCTGGTAGGCTTCGACCACCTTGTCGCGCACCGTCACGGCGGTTTCGACCGCCAGCTCCGAAGCCGCCAGCGCCTGCACCAGCGCCAGCGGATCAGCCCCGCCGGTCATCGCGGCCTTGGCGGTCTGTTCGCCCTGCGCCAGGGTGTCGGCAAAACTGGCCGCCACCTTGGCAAACCCGGCGTCGGCACCACCCGACTGCGGCCGAGGGGCCGCAGCCGAGCGGGCCTGCGCATAGGTCTGGGCGGCAAAAGAGGCTCTCACATCCATTCCGGATCTCCTTACCGGCGCAGCAGATCGAACAGGCTTTGCGTCATCTGCCGCGCCTGATCGAACATCCGAAGGTTCGCCTCGTAGCTGCGCTGCGCTTCGCGCGCGTCAGCGATTTCGATCACCAGATCGACATTCGAGCCGTCGTAGTGACCGGTCTCATCGGCCAGGGGATGGCCGGGGTCGTAGATTTGCTGGAGCGGGCTGCGGTCCAGCCGCACCGGGCCCGCGCTGACCGTGCCGCCCGCCATGGTTTCGTGAAAACTGATGGTCTTGCGGTGGTAACCGGGGGTATCGGCGTTGGCGATATTTTCCGACACATGCTGCAGGCGTGCCGCCTGCGCCTCCATCCCCGAGGCGGCCATGGCGAGCGATTTGATCAGATCGCCCATCCCTTACCGCCCCCGCCCAAGGCTGAGGCGCAAAAGGGTGGTGGTATTGCGATAGATCGCCAGCGCCATGTCGTGCTGCTGGCGCACCTCGACCGCCTTCACCATCTCGCCTTCAAGGGAAACCGAATTGCCGTTCGGTGCGCCAGACCCGCCCGCCGCGCGCAGGATCGGCGCGAAGGCCTGGTCCTGTGCCCCGAGATGGCCGGGCCGGGTGGCCCGCATCGCGCCCGGCTCTGCGGCCTGATAGGTGGCGGCAAAATCCGGCAGATCCAGCGCCTGGTAACCCGGCGTGTCCGCGTTTGCCACATTGCGCGCAATCGCTTCTTGCCGCGCCCCGGCATGGGCCGCCAAAGCCTGTGCCATTCTGACCACATCCAGTTTTTCAAACATCGGGGCTTCTCCCTCGATCCACTTCATCAAGCCTTAAGGGTGATTCCTTTAGAAACGGTAAGCAGCGAACAAAGAGAGAATCCGATGATCGGCGTATTTGATTCATTGCAGGCGGAACTGGCCCGGATCGTGACTTCGTTCCGGGTGGGACGGATTGCCGGGATCGGGCGTGGCACCCTGTCGGTGACCGGGTTGGCACAGGCGGCGGCTCTGGGGGATCGGGTGCTGATCCGCGGCAAGGGTGCGGTGGTCGGGGGCGAGGTCCTGGCGCTGGCCCCGGGGGACCTGACGGTTCTGCCCGAAGGGGCTGCCGACGGGCTGGCGATCGGCGACGCGGTCGAGTTGACGGGCCGGGCCGAGATCGCGCCTGATGACAGTTGGATCGGGCGCATTGTCGATGCCTTCGGCAAGCCGCTTGACGGCCGTGCGCTGCCTCAAGGGGTCAAGTCCAGGCCCCTGTGCGCCGCGGCCCCGGCGGCGGCGTCGCGGCGGCGGCTGGGGGCGCGGCTCAGCACCGGTGTTGCGGTGTTCGACACCCTGCTGCCACTGGTGCGCGGTCAGCGTCTCGGGCTGTTTGCCGGGTCCGGGGTGGGCAAATCGTCACTGCTGGCGAAGTTCGCGCGGGGGGTCGCTGCGGATGTGGTGGTGATCGCGCTGGTCGGCGAG
>PFEX01000037.1:123-4510 GCA_002783145.1 Rhodobacteraceae bacterium CG17_big_fil_post_rev_8_21_14_2_50_65_11
CGGGGGCTACCTTGTCGAGGAAATGGTGACCGGCGCCGTGGCGGAGCTGCTGATCGGGGTGCTGCGCGACCCGGCGCATGGCTTCTTGCTGACGCTTGGCGCGGGGGGGGTGTTGACGGAGATCATCGGCGATACCGTCTCGGTGCTGATCCCGGCACCGAGAGAGGAATTGCGCGCAGCGCTGCGATCGCTCAGGATCGCGCCGGTGCTGGCGGGATACCGGGGCGCACCGGGGGCCGACATGGAGGATGTGCTCGATGCCGTCATGGCCGTGCAAGAATTTGTAAAACAGGAATATTCCCGACTGGAAGAGGTCGAAATCAACCCGCTGATCTGCACCCCATCGGGGGCCGTGGCTGCCGATGCGCTGATCACAATCGGAGAGGACAGATGACAGCAAACCCCATCCGCACACAGCGGCGCGGCCATGTGTTGGAGGTCACGCTCGACCGGCCCAAGGCCAATGCGATCGACAGTGAAACGAGCCGGATCATGGGCGACGTGTTCACCGGGTTCCGCGACGACCCGGAGCTGCGCGTGGCGACGATCACCGGCGGCGGTGACACGTTTTTCTGCGCCGGCTGGGATCTGAAGGCGGCGGCGGGCGGCGACGCGGTCGATGCCGATTACGGCGCCGGCGGATTCGGCGGGTTGCAGGAATTGCGCGGGATGAACAAGCCTGTGATTTCAGTGGTTAACGGGATCTGCTGCGGCGGCGGGCTGGAACTGGCCCTGTCCGGCGATATCATCCTTGCCGCCGACCATGCGCGCTTTGCCCTGCCCGAAATCCGGTCGGGCACCGTGGCCGATGCGGCCAGCGTCAAGCTGCCCAAGCGCATTCCCTACCACATCGCCATGGAAATGTTGCTGACGGGCCGCTGGCTGGACGCCGAAGAGGCCGCGCGCTGGGGCTTTGTCAATCGGATTTACCCGTCAGATCAACTGGTTACGGAGGCGCGCGCGATGGCGGACCTGCTTGCCTCCGGGCCGCCGCTGGTCTACGCGGCAATCAAGGAAATCGTGCGCGAGTCGGAGGATATGGCGTTTCAGGACGCGATGAACCGGATCACGCGCAGCCAGTTCGAAACGGTCGAAACGCTCTACCGGTCGGAGGACCAGAAGGAGGGCGCGCGCGCCTTCGCGGAGGGGCGCGATCCGGTCTGGAAAGGGCGCTGAAAGGGCGGTGCCCTGCGTGCAGCGGGCGACACTCCTCTGTGCACCCCCTCCCCCCATCCCCCGTGCATGTCCCCCGCATGTCCCCTGTGCATGTCCCCCGTAACCGCGTTTCCCTGTCTTGGGAGAAGGTGGGACGGGCTATGAGTGACGCTATCGGGTCTGACAGGCATCGCATTGGAAAAGACACCAAGCCGCGCACAACAACCGGAGGCTGAAACCAGTCAGAACCATGCGAGTGCTGTGGACACTATCAAGGAAGCAATCGAGCGCGCTCGAAGGCAAGGTGCGCGAGTGAGACCTGAAAGAGATCACCCTCCGCCTGACAAAGATTGCAGTCAGCGAACAAGTCTCTGGTCCAATGCCTCATCTCAGGCATCTCAGAGCGTGTGAAGGGTTCGTGCCCGAAGCTGCGGAGCGCATTAAAGCGATGGCAGAGCGCAACCTGGAACACAACATCACCACAGAGCGATCAGATTATATGTGTCCGCCGAAGTGAGGGATCAAAATCTTGCCATGTGGCTGGGCGCGGCGATCTTCACGCTGCTGATCTTTGGCGCGTTTGCCTCTTTGTTTGTCACCTGCAACCCGATCGTGCCCGCCATGGTTTTGGGTGCCGCAGCGATCGGTGGCGTCGTGGCATTTATCAGGCGCCGGAATGGCGCCTGGCATTCCAACCTGACGCCTTGTCGCCCTCTTGGAACGCATCCTCGCCGCCGCCGCCAACCCCGGCGACGTGGTGCTCGATCCGTTCTGCGGCTGCGGCACCACCGTCCACGCGGCGCAGACGCTGAGGCGCCAAGTCTGGAATAGTGCCGACACGCACGCCGGCTCCCCTTCAGCCCGGCGCGCGGGTCCGGTCCGCCAGCACCGGGACCACATCCAGCCAATCGGCATAGGGCGACGTCCGCGCCGCCCTCAGCAGGGCCTCCATCTCGTCAAGCGGCGCCGCGCTGTGGTCGATGCGCAGATCGAGCGTCGGCGCGTCGGGGCGCAGCACAAGAATCGCCGCCGACAACAGCCCGCGCGAATCGCCGCCCGCCGCATCGCCCGCGCGCAAGGACGCCAGCAACCTTTCGGCCATGTCCTCGCCCTCGCCCTCGCCCCGGCGGTAGCGCGCAACCAGCGCGTCCAGAACCGCCTCGGAGGCCAGCATGTTGCCGGCCACGGCCAGCCCTTCGTAACAGTGATGCGCGGCGACCGGCACGCTTTCACCGCCGGTAAAGCCACCGGTGCGGCCCGTGCGGTCCAGCGCAATCAACTGCCGGTGCGCCCGACCCGGATCCTGCCCCGTCAGGGCGGAAACGGCATCAGTCGCCGCCACGCCCGCGCGCATCGCGCGCATTGCGTCATCGCGCCAGAACGGGCTCGGCGCGGTGCCTTGCGAAGCGACCGATCCGGCCTCGATATCGCCGCGAATGACCCATCCACCCACGCACAGGCTGCCCGTCGCCGCCGCCGCGGCAAAAGTGCCTGTTTTCCGGTCATGGGCAAGGATCGAGAAGGTCATGCATGGCTCCGCGCAAGATTTTTCTTGAATTTATCATGATCATTTGCGTGAATGCAATTCATCATGATAAATTCCACAGGGAAGGATCTGCCATGAAACTGCTGACCATGACACGGCGCGCGGTGCTTGCGGCTGTGGCGGCTTCGGCGCTGGCCTTCGGGGCCGGTCCCGCTGCTGCGCAAACCCCGCCGGGGGTGCTGATCGTCGGACAGGTTGCCGAACCGCAGGCGCTCGACCCGCATGCCGTCACCGCCGTCAATGATTTCCGCATCCTGATGAACCTCTATGACGGGCTGGTGCGCTACGCACCTGGCACGCTGGAGGTCGAACCGGCGCTGGCCACGTCCTGGGACATCTCGGAAGACGGCACCGTCTACACCTTCACCCTGCGCGAGGGCGTCAGTTTCCACGACGGCAGCCCGTTCAACGCCGAGGCGGTGGCGTTCAACTTCGAGCGGATGCTGAACGACGATCACCCCTACCACGATACCGGGCCGTTCCCGCTGTCGTTCTTCTTCTCGGCGGTGGATCAGGTCGAGGCGGTCGATGACATGACCGTGCGCTTCACCCTCAACGCGCCCTACGCGCCGTTCCTGTCGAACCTCGCCTACCCCACCGGGCTGATCGTGTCGCCCGCCGCGGTGCGCGAACACGGGGGCGATTTCGGGCGCAATCCGTCCGGAACCGGCGCCTTCGTGTTCGAGGAATGGCGCGCCAACGAGGCCGTGGTCGTCACCGCCAATCCCGATTACTGGGGCGGCGCACCGGCGCTTGAAGCCGTGGTCTTCCGCCCGATCACCGACGCCAACACCCGCGTTGCGGAAATGCTGGCCGGTGGCATCGACCTGATGGTCGAGGTGCCGCCGGTGTCGCTGTCGGAGTTTCAGGGCGATGCCTTCATCGTCGAGGAGCAGGCCGGCCCGCATGTCTGGTTCCTGATCCTCAACGCCCTTGAAGGCCCCTTCGCCGATGTCCGCGTGCGACAGGCCGCCAACTACGCGGTGAACAAGGAACAGATCGTCAATGACGTTCTTGAAGGCACCGCCGCCGTGGCCGCCGGCCCGACGCCGCCCGCCTTCGCATGGGCCTATAACGACGATCTCGACCCTTACCCCTACGACCCCGAGCGCGCCCGCGCATTGCTCGCCGAGACCGGCACCGAGACCCCCGAGATCACCTTCTACGTGACCGAGGGCGGATCCGGCATGCTCGACCCCGTCGCCATGGGCACTGCGATCCAGGCCGATCTGGAGGCGGTGGGTTTCGACGTCACCATCGAAACCTATGAGTGGAACACCTTCCTTGGCCGCGTGAACCCCGGTCTGGAAGGCGAGGCCGATATGGCGGAAATGGCTTGGATGACCAACGATCCCGACACTCTGCCCTACCTCGCGCTGCGCACCGATGCATGGCCCGACCAGGGCGGCTTCAACTCCGGCTACTATTCCAACCCGGAGGTCGACGCGCTGCTGGAAGAGGCCCGCACCGCCACCGACCAGGAGCGCCGCGCCGAACTTTACCGCGAAATGCAGGTGATCGTGCACGAGGACGCGCCGTGGGTCTTCGTGGCCAACTGGGTGCAAAACGCCGTCACCAGCGACCGGGTGGAAAATTTCGCGCTGGAACCGTCCTTCTTCCTGCTTCTGCATGACGTGGTGAAAAACTGATCCAAGCGCTTGCGTCGCGGCGGGGGGGTGTCCCTTC
>PFEX01000037.1:4585-6629 GCA_002783145.1 Rhodobacteraceae bacterium CG17_big_fil_post_rev_8_21_14_2_50_65_11
TTCCCGCCATGGGCCGTTACATCCTGCGCCGCCTGATTTCCGCTGTTCCGGTGCTTCTGGGCATCTCGGTCGTGGTCTTTGCAATCATGGCGATGATCCCCGGCGACCCGGCGCTGGCGATCCTCGGCAGCTACGCAACACCGGAAAACATGGCCGATCTGAACCGCGATCTGGGCCTCGACAAGCCCATGGTGCAGCGCTACTTCATCTGGCTCGGCAATCTCTTGCAGGGCGATCTCGGGCGCTCGTTCAACCTGAACCGGCCGGTGCTGGACGAGGTTCTGGAACGCTTCAACGCAACGCTGATCCTTGCCGGAACCTCCTTCATCTTGTGTTCCTTTTTCGGCATCGCGGCCGGTGTGTTGTCCGCCGCGAACCAGTACGGCACCGCCGACAAGGCGATCACTTTCGCAGTTTTGTTTGGAATTTCAATACCTTCCTTCTTCCTTGGCATGATGATGATCCTGATCTTCGCGGTGAACCTGCGCTGGTTCCCGGTTTCCGGCATGTGGCCGATCTACGGCACCAGGGACATCTGGTCGCTTCTCGATCATCTGACCATGCCGGCGCTGGCGTTGTCGGTCGTGGCCACCGGCGTCATCGCGCGGCTGTCGCGCTCGGCGATGCTGGAGGTGCTGCGGCAGGACTTCATCCGCACCGCCCGATCCAAGGGTGTGCATGAACGCGGCATCATCTGGCGCCACGCCCTGCGCGCCGCGATGGTCTCGATCATCCCGGTTCTCGGCATACAGGCCGGCTTCGTGCTGTCCGGCGCGGTCTATATCGAGCGCGTGTTCCAGTGGCCCGGCATCGGCCAGATGCTGGTCGACGCGATCCTGCGCCGCGACATCCTTCTGGTGCAGGGCGGCGTCGTCTTCGTCGCCGCTTGTTACGTGTTGTTCAACATCGTCGTGGACGTGGCGCAAAGCCTGCTCGACCCGCGGATCAAGACATGATGGCGTTTCTCAAGCTTCTCGCCCGCAACCAGCTGGCGCTTGTCGGGCTCGTCGTGATGGGCGTTGTGGTGCTGCTGGCGCTGATCACGCCGCTGCTGCCACTGGACAATCCGAACGCCACCGACACCCCCGCTCGCTTTACGCCGCCCTTTTCCGACGGCGCGCTGCTGGGCACCGACCACCTTGGCCGCGACCTGCTGAGCCGCCTGATGTGGGGCACCCGGCTTTCGCTGGCGGTCGGCTTCGCCGCCGCCGTGATCGCCGCCACCATCGGCGCCGCAATCGGCATCATCGCGGGCTATTACGGCGGGCGCACCGACAATGTCATCATGCGCGTGGTCGACGTCCTGATGGCCTTCCCCTACATCCTGCTGGCGCTGGCCATCGTCGCCGCGCTCGGCCCCGGCCTGATGAACGCGCTGGTCGCGGTTGCCGCCGTCAACATCCCCTTTTTCGCAAGGAATATCAGGGGGATTACCGTGGGCATCGCGAACAAGGAATTCGTCGACGCGGCGCGACTGGCGGGGCTGTCGAACACCAAGATCATCCTGACCGAGATCCTGCCCAACGTGATCCCGGTCATCGTCATCGCCATGTCGACCACGGTGGGCTGGATGATCCTCGAAACCGCCGGGCTCAGCTTTCTCGGCCTCGGGTCGCAGCCGCCGGTGGCCGATCTTGGCTCCATGCTGGGCGAGGCGCGCTCGGCGCTGATCACCAACCCGCATACCTCCATCGTGCCGGGCGTGATGATCCTGATCATCGTGATGGCGATCAACCTTCTGGGCGACGGGGTGCGCGACGCGCTCGATCCGCGGCTGAAATCCGGCGCGCTCAGCCGCCCGCTGCCGGCCACACTGGTCGACCGCGACCGCCAGCCCGGCGGCCCGGCGGATGCGACCGCGCTTTTGCACCTGTCTGACCTTCAGACGCAGTTCCATGTCGGCGCCCGCGTCTTTCGCGCCGTGGGCGGGGTCGATCTGCGCATCCAGCCGGGCGAATGCCTCGGCCTGATCGGCGAAAGCGGGTCGGGCAAGTCGGTCACCGCGCTGTCGATCATGGGGCTGGTCGCCTCGCCGCCAGGCAAG
>PFEX01000082.1:0-3164 GCA_002783145.1 Rhodobacteraceae bacterium CG17_big_fil_post_rev_8_21_14_2_50_65_11
GATCCCGCAACACGACCCGCGCGACAATGTCACCGATTTCCTCGCCGTCTCACCGGATCAGAGTCAGGATATGGCGACCTTTGAAACCGGCGTCGAGGATCTGGGCGAAAGCCCGTTCACCTTTCCCGACGGCGACGACAGCTTCGTTGACGAAGAGGCGCTGCGCGACGTGATCGCCGAGGTCGTCCGGGAGGAACTTCAGGGCGAGATGGGGGTGCGGATCACCCGCAATCTGCGAAAGCTCGTGCGCCGGGAAATCCGGCTGGCCCTTGCGGCGCAAGACCTCGACTGATGCGCCACGCATCTTGATCCCGATGGCAGAGGGGCCAGGTTATCCAGTATGTTCCCGCTGCGCGATCATAATCCGTCCGAACGGACGCCCGTCATCACGTGGGCGCTGATCGCGCTGAACGCCATCGTGTTCCTGAGCTATTATCCCAGTCTCGGCGGACAGGAGCGGCTGCTTCTGGCGTTCTACGACCAATGGGCGCTGGTCCCGGCAGAGGTCGCGCGGGGGCTGGAGATGCATACCATCCTGACCTCCATGTTCCTGCATGGCGGCTGGATGCACATCATCGGCAACATGCTGTTTCTCTACATTTTCGGTGACAATCTGGAGGATCAGATGGGCCATGTCGGCTATCTGTTGTTCTACCTCGCCGGCGGGGTGGCGGCGGCGTTGGCGCAGATGGCGGCAAACCCCTATTCCTCCGTGCCGATGGTCGGCGCCTCCGGGGCGATCGCGGGCGTGATGGGGGGCTACCTGTTGCTGTTTCCGCGCGCGCGGGTCGATATCGCCTTCATCATCTTCGTGATCGTCAAGATCGTGACCGTGCCGGCGTGGCTGACGCTTGGCCTGTGGTTCGGGCTGCAACTGGTCAATGGCGCGGCCAGCACCGGCGACGGCGGCGGTGTTGCCTACTGGGCGCATGCGGGCGGCTTCATTGCCGGTGTGGTGCTGACCGTGCCGGTCTGGCTGCGCGTTGGCGGGCCGGGGTTCTGGGCGCGCACCTCGGGCCACCCGCCGCACCAAGAGACACGCCCGACCGGAGGCTCGGTCATCCCCCGTGTCGTGCGTTCCTCGACGCGGAAGGAGCCGCGCGATCTGACGTCCGTTCCGCGCGCGGGGCGGCGGCGGACGGGCAGAAGGTCGCCCTGGGGTGGGTCGCGCTGATCGAGGTTTGCGCCGCGACGCGTCAGGCGCGTTCCGCGTATTCCATGGTTTCGGTGTTGACGACGATATCTTCGTCCTGCCCCACGAAGGGCGGCACCATCACCTTGACGCCATTGTCGAGAATCGCAGGCTTGAAGCTGTTGGCCGCAGTCTGACCCTTTACCACCGGTTCGGTCTCAACCACCTTGCAGGTGACCTTCTGCGGCAGCGTCGCGTTCAGCGCCTCGTCGTCGTGAAATTCCACAACGATGGTCATGCCGTCCTGAAGGAACGGTCGCCGCTCGCCGAGGATTTCGGTCGTCAACTGGATCTGGTCATAGGTCTCGGTGTCCATGAAGATCAACTGGCCATTGTCTTCGTAGAGGAATTGCTGATCCTTCTGTTCCAGCCGCACCCGTTCGACCTTGTCGGCGCTGCGGAAGCGTTCGTTCAATTTCGATCCGTTGCGCAGGTTGCGCATCTCGACCTGCGCGAAGGCGCCGCCCTTTCCGGGCTTCACGTGGTCGACCTTGACGGCCGCCCAGAGGCCACCGTCGTGTTCAAGAACGTTTCCGGGGCGGATTTCGTTTCCGTTGATCTTGGGCATCTGGCAATTCCGTGGCGAAAGGTTGCGAATTTTCCGCTGCATCCTATATCTGCCACTGGCGTGTGTGGCAATACACCGGGTCTAGACAGGGTGCGTCGTGATATATGCGCTAAGCGCATACCTATCATGCAGAATTTACAGACCAGAATCATCGCTCAACGCTGCATAAGGGACGCCACGCCAGAAATGCAAGAGCAATAAAAGGACGACGAAATGGCTGATTTCGTTGATGGAACGGCATTCAACCACGAACAGGGCCAGCGGTCGCGGAAGCTTTTCGCCGCCGTGGTTCTCGCCGCGTTGGATGACGCCATCGCAGATGACAAGAAATACGGTAATGGCCCGGAGCAGATTGCCCGCTGGGCCCGGTCCCGTGATGGGCGCGAGGTTCTGTCCTGCGCCGGGATTGATCCGAATGAACGTGTGGTGAAGGGCCTTATGGGCTTTGTCTCCAACGGTGTGCGGACCTCCGTGGCGCTCAGCCGCGAAGAAAGCGAACGCCGTCATCAGGCCGAAGCCGCCTGACCGGATATCACAAGCTGCCGTGAAAAAAGCGCGCCTCCCGGGGCGCGCTTTTTCGGTGCGGCCTGTCTCGCCACATCATTCCCCCACATCAGTCCCCAAGGCCACAGGGCCGCCCCAAGCGGAGCGGCCCTGTGGCCCTGAGGCCCTGTGGCCCTGGCATGGCCTGCGGCGTCAGTCCGCGCCGCGCACGTCAAAGCCCGCATCGGGCGACGGCCGCAGCAGTTTCTGGATCAGGAAGATCACCACGCCGACGCCGATGCCGATCAGATCGGAGAACCAGCCGCCCGCGATCATGAACAGCGCCGCCATCAGCAGGCCCAGCCGCAGGAACCACGCGACGCGCGACCCGATGAACCAGCCTTGCACGCCAGAGGCAAGCAGGAACACGCCGATTGTCGCGGTAACGCCGGCGCGGATCACCTCGAACCACGTGCCGTCCATCAGGATCGCGGCGTTGTAGAAGAACATGAACGGCACCACGAAGGCGGCAATCCCGATCTTGAACGAGGTGACGGAGGTCTCCATCGGGTTCGCTCCCGATATCCCCGCCGCGGCATAGCTGGCCAGCGCCACGGGCGGCGTAATGGCAGAGACCACGGCGAAGTAGAAGACGAAGAAATGCGCTGTCAGCGCCGGAATGCCGAGGTTGACGAGGCCGGGCGCCACGACCGAGGCCGCGACCGCGTAGGCTGCCGTCGTTGGCATGCCCATGCCCAGCAGGATGGCGATACACATGGCGAAGAACAGCGCCAGAAGCTGCGACGCGGCGGCGATTTCGAGCAGCGTCGACGAAAACCGCGCGCCGACCCCGGTCAGGCTGATGACACCGACGATGATGCCCGCGCAGGCGCAGACGGCGATGATCTGGACCGACATGAT
>PFEX01000082.1:3174-7602 GCA_002783145.1 Rhodobacteraceae bacterium CG17_big_fil_post_rev_8_21_14_2_50_65_11
TGAGAATGGCTCGCAGCCCCATCCGGTTCGGGGTCAGCCAACTGACCACGGCGGCGGCCACGGTGGCCAGCGTGCCGGCCCGGATCACCGAGTAGCCCTGGAACAGCGCCACAATCAGGATGATGATCGGCACGAAGAGGTAGACCTGCCGGATCAGTCTGTTCAGCTTGGGCAGTTCATCCTCGCGCATGCCGCGCATACCCAGCTTGGCGGCCTCCAGATCGACCATGAAATAGATCGACGCGAAGTAGAGCACCGCCGGAATGATCGCCGCGATAGCGATCTCCTGGTAGGGGATGCCGGTGATCTCGGCCATGATGAAGGCGCCTGCGCCCATGATCGGTGGCATGATTTGCCCGCCGGTTGATGCCGCCGCCTCGATCGCTCCGGCGGTCTTCTTGTGATAGCCGACCCTCTTCATCAAGGGGATGGTCAGCGACCCGGTGGCCACCACGTTGCCCGCCGAGGTGCCGTTGATCATGCCCATCAGACCACTTGCGAAGATCGCCACCTTGGCCGGCCCGCCGCGCGCGCGACCGGCAGCGGCGAAGGCGAAGTTGACGAAATAGTCGCCCACCTTCGACGCCTGAAGGAAGGCGGCGAAGATGATGAACAAGATGATATAAGTGGAGCTTACTGCCGTGGTCGGCCCGAGGATGCCCGCGTCCGAATAGACATGGCCGAAGAACCGCTGCCAGGTATAGGGCGTCTGAACGGCGAGGATACCGGGCAGAAGGTGGGCGGTGAAGGTGTAGGTCAGGAACACGCCGGTAATGATCACCAGCGCAAGCCCGGCGACGCGGCGCGTCAGTTCCATGATCAGCAGGGTCCCGGCGGTGGCGGCAAAGGCGACGCCGATAGGCACGAACGGGGTGCCGATGGAATTGCGTGCGGCGGTGGAATAGATCGGGATGAGGTAAAGCGCCACGACGAACCCGCAGCTTGCAAGGACGATGTCGGAGGTCGCAAAGCGGTTGCGCGGCGCGTTCTCGAACCAGCCAAGGACGATGGCGCCGATGACGGCGACAAGAAGCGGGATGCCGAACCAGTTGAATTCCTGAGCGTAAAGGTCAGTTCCGGGGAAGGCGACCCATGTCGCCAGCCCGCCCATTTCGGGCAAGGTCCCGGAATTGACCAGCTGGATGAACCCGATCACGGTGTAAAGCGCAATCGCAAGCGGGATCATCAGGACGAACCCGGCCTGCGACAGCCTCGGCCTTGCCGGTGTCTCGTCGTCGGTGAACAACCGGGCCGAATAGAGCAGGAAACCCAGAACCAGCGCCCCGGCGATATGCACGATGCGGAAGTTCCACGTTTCCAGAGGAAATTGCGGCAGCAGCGGGATCTCGACCCCGGTCCAGTCGCTGATCGACACGCCGTTCAGCGCGAGCATGTGGAATGCTGTGTAAAAGGTGGACAACGCTGCGATCACGACCAGGGCGGGGCCGGTGAAGATGCGGCGGTTCTTCTCGACCGGCTCTTCGTCGACGCCCTGCGCGAGCACGACAGTGCTTTCAATTTCTGGTTGGGAAGTCATGGGGTCCTCCGCTCCGTCTCCGACCTCTCGGGCCGGGCCGGGTCCTGGTCTCGAAATGCCGCGCCCGGCAGGGGCGCGGCATGACAGGTGGTGGCGTGTGCGCCGGATCAGTTACCGTAGATCATGTCGGCCGGGATCTCGGCGCCGGCATTTTCGATGAACCACTGTGCTGCGCCCGGGTGCCAGTTCATAACCGTGTTCTTGTCCCAGTTCTCGGGCAGGGTCGTCCGGGCCGCGCGGTGGATGTTCATCATCCGCTCGTTGTCCGACATCACCACGTCGACAACCGCGTAGACGAAGCTGGCCGGAAGGTCGCAATTGGCGATGGCGAAGTTCCACATCGAAACCGAGCGCGCGTCGCTTTCCAGCGTGGTGTAGGTGTTTGCCGCGATGTCGAAGGCGGAAACCGGGAAGGCCGCCATGATCTGCGCCTGCTCTTCCTCGGTGAACTCGATGATGTTCACGTCGGTCTGCACCTCAAGCTGGCTGACAGCCGGGACCGGCACGCCGGCAGCAAAGGCGATCACGTCCAGAAGCCCGTCCTGAAGCTGTCCGCCGAGGTCCGTCCAGCCGCCGTTGCGGCGCTCGAAATCGACGCCAAGCTCTTCCATCATGCGCGGGAAGTAGGTGTCGGAGGTGGACCCTGCGGGGCCGAAACCGATGCGCGCGCCGTCAGGGATGTCGGCGATTGATGCGATGCCAGACGAGGCCAGAGCCGTCACCGAGAACGGCGTCTGATACATCGGGAACATGGCGCAGGCGCCGGTCATCGGCAGGCCGGGCGCGATCGGGTTGGTGCCTTGCAGCGATTCCGCCGCCGGGCCCATGGTGGTCATGCCGAACTGTGCCTCCCCGGTGTGGACAAGCGCCATGTTCTGCATCGGGCCGCCGGTCACTTCGCCGCCGCCCGAGAGGCCCAGTTCCTCGGCCACGAGGTTGGCCCAGCCGGAGCCATAGGCGAAATAGGTGCCGCCTTGCGAGGCGGTGCCGACGGTGAAGTTTTCGGGCCAGCCCTCGCGGTCCATGTGCGCGTCGGCGAAAACGGCCGTCGTGGTCAGTGCCGTGGTCAGCGCGAGCGCCGTGATACGGGTAAATGTCATCGTGAAGTGTCCTCCGTTGGTGCCGGTGATGTCCCGGCCTTGACCGAACGGGCCTCCCCCCGTCCGGGGCCCGTCGCCGGGCCATGCGGAACGCAGTAACCGCGCGTCCGGATGTTCGATCAACAACTCTGCGCCCCGGAGATGGCCGCCATGCAAGGAAATCGCGCCGACTGGGTCGGTTTGGGGACAAATCTGGGTCGCCGATGTTTCGATGAGGACACATTGCGGCAGGACGGTCATGTGTTCGGGGTAAAATCCTCCCGCGACAGCCCGTGTTTCTGCATCTTTTCATAAAGCGCCTTTCGGCTCAGCCCCAGCGCGCCGTAGGTCTCGCGCAGGCTGCCGCGATGCGCGGCGAGGCTGGCCGCGATCAGCGCCTTTTCATGTTCCGCCATGCGGTCGGCCAGCGTTCTGCCCTCGGGCGCGTCACCGGTCGAGGTGCCAATGTCGAGGTCGAGCCCAAGCGCGTAACGGTCCGCGGCATTGCGCAACTCGCGCACATTGCCGGGCCAGTCGCGGGCGGCCACCGCGGTCAGGATGGCGCCGGGAATCTCGGGCGTGGGCCGCTTGTAGCGCGCGGCGGCCTCGCCCACGAGATGGGTGAACAGGCGCGGCACGTCCTCGCGCCGCTCGGCCAGCGTCGGCATCCGCAGGGTGACGACGTTCAGCCGATAAAGCAGGTCGGGTCGGAAATCGCCACGCGCGGCGGCGGTTTCCAGATCCCGCTTCGAGGCGGCGATGAAGCGCACATCCAGATCAATCGCCTCGTTCGAGCCGAGCCGCGTCACCGTCCGGTTCTGGATCGCGGTCAGCAGCTTGGCCTGCACCGGCTGGCTCATCGCGTCGATCTCATCGAGGAATACGGTGCCGCCGCGACCATGTTCGAATTTGCCATAGCGCGCGCGGCCGGCACCTGGGAAGGCCCCCGCCTCGTGCCCGAAAAGCTCGCTCTCGATCAGGTCGGCGGGCAGGGCGGCGCAGTTGATATGGACGAAGGGCTTGCCGGACCGGGCGCTTGCGCGGTGCAGCGCGCGGGCTGCGACCTCTTTGCCGGTGCCGGTCGCGCCCTCGATCAGGACATCGGCCCCGGTTTCGGCAACGGCGCGGATCTGGTCGCGCAGCCGGGTCATCAGGGGCGAGCGCCCGGTCAGCCGCGCCTCGATCGTGTCGCGCCCGCCCACCTTGCGCCGCAGCGCCCGGTTTTCGAGGGTCAGCCGCCGCTTGTCGAGCGCCCGGCGCACGGTTGAGACCAGCCGCGCCGGCGCGAAGGGCTTTTCGAGGAAATCATAGGCCCCGTCGCGCATCGACTGCACCGCCAGTTCCACGTCGCCATGGCCGGTGACAAGGATCACCGGAAACTCCGGGTCGATCTCCAGCGCCTGCGCCATAAGCTTCAGCCCGTCGATGCCGGGCATGCGGATATCGGTGACGAGGATGCCGGGGAAATCGCGCGCCACGTGGATCAGCGCCGCGCCCGCCTCGGCAAAGCAGGTCACGTCCAGACCGTCCAGATTCAGGGTCTGTTCCGCTGCCAGCCGCAGGTAATCCTCGTCATCGACAAATAGGATGGTTTCTCGGGTCATTGTGCGGCCACGGCCTCGGCGCTTGTGGGGTCGGCGGCGGCAAGGTCCACGGTGAACACCGCGCCGCCCTCGGGATGGTTGCGGGCGGCCAGAGATCCGCCGAAGTCACGCACGATATTGTACGAGATCGAAAGCCCGAGGCCCAGCCCCTTGCCGGGGCTCTTGGTGGTGAAGAACGGATCGAAAAGCTGCGCCAGCGCCTCCTTTT
>PFEX01000076.1:0-4486 GCA_002783145.1 Rhodobacteraceae bacterium CG17_big_fil_post_rev_8_21_14_2_50_65_11
GCCCGTAGACGCGACAGCCCCTCGCGGTAGACCAGCACCAACACCACGACGCCCCCCAGCAACAGCCACGGCGCGGCGGATCCGCCGGTGCTGTCCCGCAGCGGATGCCCCTCCGGCAGCGCCACATGCAAGCCGAGCAGGGCGACGTAAAGAAGCCCCAGCATCGCCACCCTTACCCGAAAAGGCGCGCCCATCAGCCAGCCGACACCCCAAAGCGCCGCCGCCATCGCCAGAACCACCGCCATCAGCTGCGCCCCGTGGACCCGAAGCCGCCATCCCCGCGACCGGTCCCCGATAGCACCTCGACAAGATCGAACCCGCCCCGCACCACCGGCGCGATCACCGCCTGCGCGATCCGTTCCCCGTGCTCCACCCGGAACGGCTCCGCCCCGAGATTGACCATCAGCACGCCGAGCGGCCCGCGATAATCGCTGTCGATCGTCGCCGGCGTATTGATCAGCGTCACCCCGTGTTCCAGCGCCAGCCCCGACCGGGGCCGCAACTGCATCTCGTACCCTTCGGGGATCTCCACGCGCAGCCCTGTCGCCACGATGCGCCGGTCCATCGGCGCCAGCACGATCCCTTCCGCCCGGTCCTCGGGGCCCAGGTTGGCGCGCAGATCCGCCCCCGCCGCGCCCGCCGTCGCGTAGCCTGGCAAGGCGACCTCCGGGTCGGCCCAGTCCTCTCGCATCACCCTGATGGTCAGCGCCATCCCCTGCCCCTTCTTCTTGGCAAAAATACTCCCGCCGGAGGCCCCGCCCTCAGCCAGAGATAGCCTCGGCAATCCGCGCCGCCAGTCGCCGCGCGGTCTCCACCTTCGACAGCCTCGGCCAGTCCTCGACCCCCTCGGCCGAAACAATGGAGACCTTGTTTTCCTCCCCGCCCATGATGCCCGTCTCAGGCGAGACATCGTTGGCCACGATCCAGTCGCAACCCTTGCGGGCGCGCTTGGCTGTCGCATTGGTGGCCACGTCATGCGTTTCTGCGGCAAAGCCAACGACCAGCCCGGGCCGCCCCGCGTCCAGTTGCGAAACGGTTTTCAAGATGTCGGGGTTCTCCGCGAAGTCGAGCGTGGGCGCGCCCGCGCCCTCCGTCTTCTTCATCTTGCGGTCGGTCGCGTTTGCAACCCGCCAATCGGCAACAGCGGCGGCAAAGACCGCAGCGTCCGCAGGCAACGCTGCCAAGACCGCCTCCAGCATCTCGCGCGCCGTCTCCACCCGGATCACCTCGACGCCTTCGGGCGGCGGCACCCGTGCCGGACCGGTGACGAAGCTGACCCGCGCGCCGAGCTCGCGCAGCGCTGCGGCAATCGCCGCCCCCTGCGCGCCGGAGGACCGGTTGGCGATGTAGCGCACCGGATCAATGGGTTCGTGCGTGGGGCCAGAGGTCACCAGCACATGCCGCCCGGCAAGCGCCCCGTCCGACAGCGCTGCCGCCAACGCCGCAACGATATCCGGCACGTCCGCCATCCGCCCCGGCCCGAATTCACCGCAGGCCATTGTGCCGTCTTCCGGGCCGACCAGCAGCACGCCGTCACCGCGCAGCGCTGCCAGGTTGCGCTGCATTGCCGGGTGCTGCCACATGCGGACGTTCATCGCCGGCGCGATCAGCACCCGTTTGTCGGTCGCCATCAGCAGCGTCGAGGCCAGATCATTGGCCAGCCCGTTCGCCATCTTCGCCATAAGGTCCGCCGTGGCCGGCGCCACCACCACCAGATCGGCGGCGCGGCTGAGTTCGATATGCCCCATTTCGGCCTCGTCGGTCAGGTCGAAGAGGTCGCGGTAAACCGTCTGCGCGGCGAGCGCAGAGACCGAAAGCGGCGTGACGAATTCCTCGCCCGCGCGGGTTAGCACCGGCACGACGGTTGCGCCCGCCTCTCGCAGGCGGCGGATCACGTCCAGCGCCTTGAACGCGGCGATGCCACCGCAAATGATCAGAAGGATGCGCCGGTCCGCAAGCATGGTGGTGGGGCCTCCGCCCGTGTCTGGTGGTTCGCGCCCGAGCCTATGCCGCCCGAGCGCCAGCGGCAAGCAGTGGCACGCCGCCTCATCGCTGTCCGGGTCACTGCCCCGAACGCTCTTCGGCCGATGACGCGCCTCAAAGCGCGGAAGAGGCGGGACGCCTATCCGGTCCCGAACCCGGCGCAGGGATCCTCGCGGTCGACGGACGGTGTCACGCGCCAAACGTCGAAAGGCGCCTGCGCTTCGGGCTGTGCCTCGACCTGACCGACCGAAATCACCGTGACCCCCGGCGCGGCCCGCGCAATCACCCCTGGCACTCCCCAATCCATGCGCGCGTGGCCGTTGCCGGTGATCAGCACAACCGGCCCGCCCGTTTCTGACAACGCCTCAAGCACCGTCGCCGCGAAGCTCGCATCACGCAGGCGTTGCGCCTCGACCATGCCGGGCAGCAGCGCTTCGGGCAGCGCATCGCAATGCGCCCCGGCCTGCAGGCGTTCGCGTCGGGCCTGCTGGTCTCCGGGCAGCGGTTCGTCCAGTCCGAACCGTACCGCGTCCCCGTCAAACCGCGCCGCCGCGCCATCTTCGATCGCGCCGCGCACCGCGTCGTAGGGAAGCGCTGCCCCGTAAACTGCCGCCGCGCCCAGAGCAGCGAATACCGGGCGGTAGAGCGCGAATTCCGGCCAGCCCGACTCTGCCCATCCAATCGCGACGCCAAGCGCATCGAGATCAATTCGCGAAGCGGGGGTAACCATTGCCGCCTGATCGGGCGTGAGCATCTCGAACACAACTGCGGCTGGCGACAAGGCGCGCAATGCCTCACCCTGCCAGGTGTGATGCGCGGGGTTGTCGTGAACCTCGCCGAGCACGACCACGTCAGCCCCGGACAAGGCGACGAACGATGGCTCCTGCCCAAGCGCGACACCGGGCAGGAAGAACAAGCAAAAGGCGAGGGCACGGATCATGGCATGAAAAGGACCGTATCGCGCATCGTTCGGCAAGCGGGCAATGCGTCTCAGGCCATCAGGGCGCGCAGCTCATCCTCCTGCGGCTCCAGCTTGCGCCGCATCTTGACCAGTGCCGCTGCCTCGATCTGACGCACACGCTCTTTCGACAGGCCAAGTTCCTCGCCGAGGCTTTCCAGCGTGCGGGACGGGGTTTCCAGCTTGCGCGCCACGATAATCCGCTTCTCGCGCTCGGTCAGCGACGCCATCGACTCGGCCAGCCATGCGCGCAACTGGATGCCATCCTTTTCGCGCTCAAGCCGATCGCTGGCCTGTTCGCCCTCGTCTTCCAGAAGCTCGATCCATTCGCGCCCGTCCTCGCCATCGGATTGAACGGCGTTGAGCGAAAAGTCGGTTCCGGCCAGGCGCCCTTCCATCATTTCCACGTCTTTCAGCGATACGCCGATCTCGGTGGCAATCCTCTCGCGCAGCTGATGCCTGTCGAGATCCATGCCTTCTGATGCGGCCTCCGCCTCAAGCCTGGCGCGGACACGGCGCATGTTGAAAAACAGGCTTTTCTGCGAAGACGTGGACCCGGTGCGCACCATCGACCAGTTGCGCATCACGAAATCCTGCATCCCGGCGCGAATCCACCAGACGGCATAGGTGGAAAAGCGCACGCCACGATCCGGATCGAACCGGTCGGCTGCCTTCATCAGGCCAAGCCCTGCCTCCTGGATGAGGTCGTTCATCGACGCACCGTAGCCCTTGAATTTCCACGCAATGGAAATCGCCAGCCGCATATAGGCGGTGATCAGGCGATGCAGGGCCGCCTCATCCCTTCGATCGCGCCATGCAATAGCGAGATCGCGCTCCGTTTCCGCGTCCAGCAGTTCCGCCGCGCGGGCGTGGCGGGAAAGGGACTGGCCAGGGTCAAGGTCGAGTGCCATAACGCTCTCCTGTTTGCTTGCGTTTGCTGATGTTACGTCAAGGCCGATGGACCGGATCATTCTCGACGAGGGAAAAATGACGCTCCCCCCCCTGACGCTGGTGATCGGCGGCGCGGCCTCGGGCAAGTCTGCCCATGCGGAGGCCCTGGTGCGCGCGCAGACGGGACAGCGAGTCTACATCGCAAGCGCACAAGCCTTCGATGACGAGATGCGGGCAAAGATCGCGGCGCACCGGGCGGCACGCGCGGGCGATGGCTGGCGCACGGTCGAGGCGCCCTATGATGTCGCGGGCGCGGTCGGGGCACTGCGCGAAGGCGAGGTGGCGTTGTTCGATTGTGCGACTTTCTGGTTGTCCAACCTGATGCTGGCAGAGCGCGACTGGCAGGAAGAGGCCGACCGGTTGCTGGCGGCGCTTGCCACGCGCCGCGCGCCGGTGGTCGTGGTCAGCAATGAAACCGGTCAGGGTATCGTTCCAGAGAACAAGCTGGCGCGCGCGTTCCGGCAAGCGCAGGGGGAGTTGAACCAACGCCTTGCCGCCGGGGCCGACCTGGTGATCGCGGTGATGGCGGGGCTGCCGATGGTGTTGAAGCAAGAGCGCCCGTGACAGCGGTTTCGCCGCGCTGCCGCGCGCCGA
>PFEX01000076.1:4533-19071 GCA_002783145.1 Rhodobacteraceae bacterium CG17_big_fil_post_rev_8_21_14_2_50_65_11
ATCCCGGACGGTGAGGGGTGGGGAGGTGGGAAGGCGGCGCTGCACCGGTCGCCTTGCGGCCCCCCCGCCCCGAGGTATTTATGCCAAGATGAAACCGTCCTGAAAGGAAGATGATGATGCTGAAGGTTTATCTGTCCGGCGAGATCCATACCGATTGGCGGCAGCAGATCACGCAAGGCGCGAAGCGGCTGGAGGTGGCCTTCTCGGCGCCGGTCACGGACCACGCGGCCAGCGACGATTGCGGTGTGGCGATCCTCGGGGCCGAGGACAGCAAGGTCTGGCATGACCACAAGGGCGCCAGGCTGAACGCGATCCGCACAAGGCGCGGGATCGAGCAGGCCGACGTGGTCGTCGTGCGCTTTGGCGAGAAATACAAGCAGTGGAACGCGGCCTTCGACGCAGGCTATGCCGTGGCGCTTGGTAAATCCCTTGTCGTGCTGTCGATGCCCGAACACCAGCACGCGTTGAAAGAGGTCCACGCCGCGGCCCTTGCCGTCGCGGAGAAGCCCGAGCAGGTGGTCGATATCCTGCGCTACGTGCTGAGCGGGACGCTACCGGGCTGAACCGCGACGGGCACGCGCGATCGGTTGGGATCAGTCGCGGGGCGGTGTGACGAGGCCGGTCTGCACGGCCGGTCTGGCAAGGAAACGCTCCAGGTAGGCGGCGGCGTTGGGGCAGTCATCCCAAGCCACCGCCTGCCGCGCGCCGAAGATATCCAGCGCCCGCAGCCAGGGCGCCGTGGCAATATCGGCGATGGAATAGTCGCCGCAAAGCCAGTCGCGCCCGTCAAGCCGCACCTCAAGCACCGACAGAAGGCGCCGCACCTCGGCGAGGTAGTGATCCTTTGGGCGTCGGTCGGCAACGTTCTTTCCCGCGCCCCGGTAGAAAAACTCCAGCTGGCCGAACATCGGGCCGATGCCCCCGATCTGAACCATCAGCCATTGCAGGATCTCCAGCCGGTCCACTGCGGTTTCGCCGATCAGCTTTCCCGTCTTCTCGGCAAGGTAGATCAGGATCGCGGCACTCTCAAACAGGCCGATCGGCTTGCCCTGCGGCCCGTCTGGGTCAATGATCGCCGGGATCTTGCCGTTCGGGTTGAGCGACAGGAATTCAGGGCTTTTCACATCCTCGCGGGCCAATGTGACCTTATGCGCCTCATAGGCGAGGCCCAGTTCTTCCAGCGCGATGGAGATCTTGACCCCGTTCGGCGTCGGAAAGGCATAAAGCTGGATCGCGTCGGGGTTGGTGGCGGGCCAGCGATACGTGATCGGGAAGGCGGACAGGTCGGTCATGGGGCCTCTGGTTCTGGCACGGCTGCTGCACATGGTTGTCGCATTTGTGGAAAGCGGCGCAAGGGCACAAAGCGTAGCAGGTGCGATCACAGTCCGAGTGCCTGAAGCAACAGAAGCGCCGCAAGACCGGCGGCGATGGTGGCAAGCGCATTTCGTGTGACATAGCCGACAGCAAGCGCCAGAGCGGCGGCGGCAAGGCGGGCGGGGTCAGTCTCGCCCCCCGTCGCGGCGGGCCACAGAACGCGCGGCGTGATCAGCGCGGGCAGGATTGCGACGGCGGTATAGCGCAGGTGGCGCAACGCCCATCCGGGCAGATCCCGGTTGCCGAGAAGCCCGAGGAACGACCAGCGGATCGCCAGAGTTCCGATCCCGAGAACGGCAATCACCATCCAGATCGTGACAGAATCCCAACCGGTCATTTCATGGCCTGCCTGCGCTCGACCTCGGCCCCCGCGGCCATGCCGCCCGCACCCGCGATCAGGATCCACAGGTTATGGGGCACCCATTGCAGGGACACCGCGAGGACCACCGCGGCGGCCGCCGCAGCGAGATGCGCAAATGTGCGCAGCGCCGGTGCGAAGAACGAAATGAAGGCAATCGGGATCGCAAAGTCTATGGGGATGCCCGGCGGGATCGCCTGCCCAAGCACCGCACCCAACCATGTGACGCCATACCAAGGCAGGCAGATCACCGTGGCAGTGCCCATGTAGAAGGCCACCTTTTCATTCAGCGGCATCTCGGGATTCGACTCGTATTCCATATGCGACAGCGCGTAGGTGGCATCGACGTTGAAATAGGCGATCAGCACGCGCTGCCAGCCGGGGGCGTGGCCCAGGTGCGGCGCAAGGCTGGCGGCGTACATCGCCATGCGCAGGTTCACCGCAAGCGCGGAGGCCAGAACGATCACCGTGGGCGCCTGTTCCTGCATCAGCTGAACCGCGGTGAATTGCGCGGCCCCCGCGATGATGACGATGGAAAACCCCATCACCTGCGCAAGGCTCAGCCCCGCCTCTGTCCCCACCACGCCGAAAAGCGCGCCGAACGGCAACACAACCAGAAGAAAGGGCAGAGAGACGCGGATGCCGCGCCAGTAGGCGGTGGTGGGATCGGTCATTTGGATACTCTGGAGGTTTCGCGTATCAATGGCTTAGACCCGGCGAAAGGTGGATGCAAATGACGGATCATGAACCAGAACCATCACGTTGCGTGATCGGGTTGCGTGATCGGGGGGATGCGATGCGACAGCCCGTTGGCGTGATCCTGGCCGGTGGACAGGCGACGCGGATGGGCGGCGGCGACAAGGGACGGCTGATGCTGGCGCGGCGGTCGCTTTTCGCGCATGTGATCGGGCGGATCGCGCCGCAGGTCGCGGCCCTCGCGCTGAGCGCGAACGGCGATGCGGCGCGCTTTGCCGACCTTGGCCTGCCGGTGATCGCCGATCCCGTGGCCGGTTATCCGGGGCCTTTGGCCGGCGTCCTGGCAGGGATGGACTGGGCCGCATCGCAGGACGCGACCCACGTGGTCAGCGTTGCCGCCGATACGCCCTTTCTGCCGGAGGACCTGGTTGCGCGCCTGTTGCTGACGGGGACGGGCGCAGCGCCCGTCGTGCTGGCGGCGAGCACGGTTGACGGGCGACTGATCCGCCAACCTGCATTCGGGCTCTGGCCGGTGGCGTTGCGCGAGGATCTGCGCGCCGCGCTTGCGGGCGGGGTGCGCAAGGTGGGGCAATGGGCGGCGGATCAGGGCGCAGCGCTTGCGCCCTTTGCCGTGGATCGGGTCGATCCCTTCTTCAACATCAACACGCCCGAGGATCTGGATCGGGCCGAAGCCCTGATGGCATGAGCGGGCCGTTCGACACGGTCGTCATGGTCGACTGGTCCGGCGGCAACGATCGCGGCGCGACACCCTGCAAGGATGCGATCTGGGCCGGCGTGGCGCGGGATGGCGTGGTGGAGGACCCCGTCTACCTGCGCAATCGGCAGGTGGCAGAGGCATGGTTGGCGGACCGGTTCGGCGCAGAGCGCGCAAAGGGCCGAAAGGTTCTGGCAGGCTTCGACTTTCCGTTCGGATATCCTTCGGGCGTTGCTGAACGGATTACCGACCGGGCCGATCCGTTCGCGCTGTGGCACTGGCTGGAGGCGCGGATAGAGGACAGCCCGAAACGCAACAACCGCTGGCAGGTGGCGGCGGACATGAACGCGCTTTTCCCCGGCGTCGGACCGTTCTGGGGCAATGGCACCAAGACCGACGTGGACGGCCTACCGCGAAAGGGCCGGTCACGGCAAGGGCATGGCGCACAGGACTGGCGGCAGATGGAACGCGCGGCAAGGGGCAGCTTCAGCGTCTGGCAACTGGCGGGCGCGGGCGCGGTCGGGTCGCAGACCCTGATGGGTCTTCCGGTTCTGGCGCGGCTCCGGCGTCGCTTCGGCGCATGCGTCTGGCCGTTCGAGGCACCGGAGGGGGGCCTCGTCTTCGCGGAAATCTGGCCCTCGCTGATCAACGGGGCGGTGAGAGCGTATTGCGCCAAAACCGGCGAGATACGGGATGCCGCGCAGGTCCGGCTGTTGGCGTGCGCAATCGCGTCGCTGCCCGGGGCGGACCTCGCAGCTATGCTGGCGGTGCACACGGACGAGGAGGGCCAGATCCTCGGGCTTGGATACGAGGACAGGCTTGAGGCGGCACTGCGCAGACCCGGCGGCACGGGCATGCGGTAAGACGAGGCGCACCGCGACGCTTGATTTCGCATGTTCGAGAAGCACAAACCCAGTTCCCACTTTCGGGCGGCATGCTTTACAGAAGCTTGCCCTGATCGGGCGTTTGCGGCGGCGCAAGCCCGAGGTGCGACCAGCCCTTCTGCGCAAGCATTCTGCCCCTTGGCGTGCGCGCGACCAGCCCCTGTTGCAAAAGGAAGGGTTCGATCACCTCCTCGATCGCGTCCCGGCTTTCTGAAAGGGCGGCGGACATGGTTTCCACCCCGACCGGCCCGCCGCCGTAGTTCTCCGCCATGAACCGCATGTAGCGCCGGTCCGCCCCGTCAAGCCCGAGGTGATCCACCCCCAGCCGGGTCAGTGCGCTGTCGGCAATCGCCTGCGTCAGCCGCCCGTCGCCCTCGACCAGAGCGAAATCCACCACCCGGCGCAACAGCCGCCCGGCAATGCGCGGCGTGCCACGGGCGCGGTGGGCGATCTCCAGCGCGCCCTCGGGGTCCGACGGGATGCCCAGCATCCGCGCGCCGCGCGTCACGATCTCGTGCAGTTCAGGAACCGTGTAGAATTGCAACCGGGTGGGAATACCGAACCGGTCGCGCAGCGGTGTCGTCAAGAGGCCGAGCCGCGTGGTCGCGCCCACCAGCGTGAAAGGCTGCAACTCGATGCGCACGGTGCGCGCGGCGGGGCCTTCGCCAATCACCAGATCGAGTTCGAAATCCTCCAGCGCGGGGTAGAGCACTTCCTCCACAGCCGGGTTCAGGCGGTGAATCTCGTCGATAAAGAGGACATCGCGCGCCTCCAGGTTGGTCAGGATCGCGGCCAGGTCGCCCGCCTTGGCCAGCACCGGGCCGGAGGTCATGCGGAAACTCACCCCCAATTCGCGCGCCATGATCTGCGCCAGCGTCGTCTTGCCCAGACCGGGGGGGCCGTGGAACAGGACGTGATCCATCGCCTCGCCGCGTCGCCGGGCGCTCTCGATGAACACCCGCAAATTGGCGCGCGCCTCTTCCTGCCCGATGAATTCGGTCAGGTTCTGCGGGCGCAGGGCGCGGTCGGGGCTTTGATCCTCTGGCAGCGGCGCCGCGCGCAGGGTGGGGTCCGGGTCAGTCATGCGTTCAATCCGAAATCACGGGTGTGCAGGCGGCGTATCCACGTCTGTTCGCGCCGGGTGACATCCTCGATCAATGCGGTTGGCGACACCAGTTCCAGGATCGAGACTCTGAACCCGTCCGTCCTGCGGTGTTGCAGATCGACCGTCACCCCGACCTCGCCCGCGACATGCGCGCGCCAGCGACCAAGCAGGTTGTCCACGCCATAGGCCGCGCGGACATAGCGCGCGCCGTCCGCTTCATCAACGATCAGGTAGATCCCGCACCACTCCGCAAGGCGCAACGCCCAGTCGCGCGGGATCGTCGCAAGCTCCGCTTTCGTCAGTGTCAGCTCATCCCAGGGCGGCATCGGCGGCACGACAGAGGCGCGGCGCTTGATCTCGACGATGGGCAGCGGCGTCGTCTCCGCAAGGCGGACGTAATTGCGTCCGCCGGGATCCGCCACGACGAGGCGTTTGGACAGATCCGACAACGCGGCGAGCGGCCTGAAGTCGAAGCGGGTGCGGCCGACGAGCGGGCGTATAAGGTCGGTCAGATCAGCGCCTTGGCCGTCGACACGACCCAGCATTTCAAGGAAGCCAGCATCCCCGACGATATCAGCCTCGGAAAGGTGCCCGATTTCATGGCGCTCATAGAGACCGATAAAGGTCAGCTCACCGGGGGCGGTCATGACAAAGGAGGCAAAGACCGGACGGTTGCGGACGGTTGCCTCCTGTATGGCGGAATGCGTCGATTGATAGGCTTCGAACAGGTCGGGCCGATCCTCCGCCATGACAAGCATCGCCCGGCGCGCCGTCGGATCGCCGGGCTTGTGCAGGCACAGCGCGACATCCTCCGCCACGAACCCGGCCTCGCGCAAAAAGGAGGCGAAGGTCATCTCACTCCCTCGGCGCCAGCAGCTTCAGCGCGGTGCGGATCAGGGCCGGGGTTTCAGACTCGGGCGCGTCGCCGGCGGCTTGCGACACGGCCTGCGCGGCCTCCGCCGGGGCATAGCCGAGGTTCTTCAGCGCCGAAAGCGCCTCGGCCTGCGATGACGATGACGGCCACGGCGCAGCCGGGGCGGGGGTCTCGCCGGCCGTGACAGAGACGGCAGCAGCAGGCGCATCCCCCATCGCCGCCACCACCTCGCCGCCCATGGCCATCACGCCGGGCGCCTTGTCCTTCAACTCGTGCACCACCCGCTGCGCCAGTTTCGGTCCCACGCCCGGCGCCGCCTTCACCGCCCCCGCATCGCCCAGCGAGATCGCGCGCGCCACTCCCTCGGCCCCGAGCGTGCCGAGAATGGCCATCGCGGCCTTGGCGCCCACCCCTTGCACGGAAGTCAGCAACCGGTGCCATTCCCGATCGTAAAGCGTCGGGAAGCCGAATAGCTGCAACAGATCCTCGCGCACCAGCAATTCGGTGAAGAGCGCTGCCGCCGCGCCGCGCGCCGGTAACGCGGCCAGCGTCCGGTCGGAGCAATGCACGACATAACCGACCCCGTTCACGTCCAGCAGAACGTGATCCGAGCCCTTGTAATCCACCACCCCCGTCAGCTTGCCGATCATCGCCCCGCCTCCACCGCCGCAGCAAGGCGGCCCGCGCTTTGAGCATGAAACGCGTGGCAGAGCGCAATGGCAAGCGCGTCGGCGGCATCGGGACCGGCCGGGTTGGCGCCGGGCAGTTGCATTCTCACCATATGCTCGACCTGCCGCTTTTCCGCGTGTCCCACGCCCACTACCGCCTTCTTGACCGCATTGGGCGCGTATTCCGCCACCACCAACCCCACCTGCGCGGGCACCAGAAGCGCGATCGCGCGGGCCTGCCCCAGCTTCAGGGTTGCCACGGCATCGCGGTTGACGAAGGTCTGTTCCACCGCCGCCTGATCCGGCCGCCACTCCGCCAGCACATCCGACAACTGCCGGTGCAGCGACAAAAGCCGCGCGGCAAGATCCGCACCAGTGCTGCGACAGGTGCCGCTGGCAAGGTGGGTCAGGCGCGACCCGCGCGATTCGATCACCCCCCACCCCATGTTCCTCAGCCCCGGATCTATCCCGATGATGCGCATGTCAGACCTGCCACAGAAAATTGTATGACCTTTTTTGCATCGCTAGCACGAAACAAGAACACTGACCAGCAGGATCAGTTTTCGTCATCTTTCGATCCGGAACCGACAAGAACCGGGAAAGACCTCGATTTCAGACAGTTTCGGTGTCGGCTCCCGACAGGATGCACGCCGAATCCCTGTCGTTTTTTCATGCTGTCATGACGGAAAAAACCCATGCGGAAATCGCATGGGACCCATGCGAAAAATACCCGTTGATCGGTGTCAAGACGCCCCCTAGGTGCTGTCCGACAAGATCAACAACAAACGCAATCCACCCATTCTGGAAGGATCAAACAGATGGCCATTGTCACCAACCGTGCCGTCGGCGCCGGCTTCAGCGTCGCCCACATCCTGTCCGCCTTCGTGGGTCGGTTTGCAGCCTGGAACGACGCCCGGATTACCCGCAACGCGCTTGAGGCTCTCTCCGATCGTGAATTGGACGATCTGGGTCTGAACCGCGGAGATATCGAAACGATCGCCACGGGCGCCTATCGCTAAGAGACCTCCCTTTTCGCTCCCTTGATATCAGAGGCCGTCCCGTCCGGGGCGGCTTCTTTCGTTCCGGGAGGCGGGAAGCGCGCCGTTCACCGGCGCAGGGTCAGCGTGCTCCACTCGCCGATCTCGGCACGATGCTGCAGCGACAGGCCTTCTGCCGCATAGGCCGCGATCACCTCCTCGGCCTGCGGGGTCAGCAGCCCCGACAGGATGACATGGCCCCCTTGCGCACAATGCGCCGCCACGTCCGGCGCAAGCTCCACCAGGGGTCCCTTGAGGATATTGGCAAAGATCAGGTCGAAGGGCGCAGCGGACCGCAGATCGGCATGATCGAACCCGGCGGCCTCAAGGCAGCGCACCCGGCCCGCCTCGCCATTGGCGGCGACATTGGCCTCGGCCACCTCCACCGCCACCGCGTCGATGTCGGAAGCCAGCACCGGACCCGGCCAGACCTTGGCGGCGGCCAACGCCAGAACCGCGGTGCCGCAGCCGATATCGACAACGTTGCGCTTGATCGCGCCTGCCACGATCAAGCGCTCAAGCGCCTCCAGACAGCCTTGCGTGGTGCCGTGATGCCCGGTGCCGAAGGCCATCGCCGCCTCGATCAGCAGCGCCACCCTGCCTGAAGGCACCTTGTCCGCGTCATGGCTGCCGTAGACGAAAAAGCGCCCTGCCTCGACCGGGTGCAACTCGCGCCGCACATGCGCCACCCAGTCGGTCTCGGGCAGCTCGGACACCGCGAAGGGCCGCGCGCCATGCGCCGCCGCCAACAGCGCCAGCGCCACCTCGTCGGGGGCTTGGGTGAAATAGGCACCGACCTCCCACAGGCCCGATCCATCTTCCATTTCGAACACGCCAACCCCTGTTGCCTCCGGCTCGACCTCTTCCAGAGCAAGGCCAAGTGCCTCGGCCTTTTCACGATCGGCCAGCGTGGTCAGGGCAGTATAGGTCGGCATCGGTCAACTCCTCACGATCCTTCCCGCCTTAGGCCGGGGTCACGCAAAACACAATGCGCCTTCTTCTTGGTCAAAATACTCGAAACCCGCCGGTCCAGCCAGGTCGCCGTCCATACGGGGCGCCGACCCGCCCGATATCGCGCGGCAGCGACGCCCAGCCGAGGGCCCCGCAGGGGCCTGAGAAGGGGCGTTTGCCGGTCGGCGCCGTCAGGCGCCGAGGCCGATGGGGCAGCTCACGCCGGTGCCGCCGAGCCCGCAATACCCGGCCGGGTTCTTGGCGAGGTATTGCTGGTGATACGCCTCGGCGAAATAGAACGTGGGCGCGGGCAGGATCTCGGTGGTGATCGCCCCGAACCCGGCCTCGGTCAGGCGCGCCTGCATCGCCGACCTGCTCGCCTCCGCCACCGCTTTCTGGGCGTCGCCGTAGCAATAGATGCCGGACCGGTACTGGGTGCCCATATCATTGCCCTGCCGCATGCCCTGCGTCGGGTCATGGCCTTCCCAGAACACCTTGAGCAGCGCCTCGTAGCCGGTCACCCTGGGGTCATAGACCAATCGCACGACCTCGTTATGACCGGTGCGCCCGGTGCAGACCTCTTCATAGGTCGGGTTCGGCGTGTAGCCGCCGGCATAGCCCACCATGGTCAGCCAGACGCCGTCGAGCGGCCAGAACATCCGTTCCACCCCCCAGAAACAGCCCATGCCGACCATCGCCGCTTCCATGCCCTCCGGCACCTCCCGGGTCAGCGGCCGCCCGTTCAGCTGGTGCCTCTCGGCTGTGGCAATCGGCGCCTCGCGCCCCGGCAGCGCCTCGCCGGGCGATACCATTTCGGTTTTCTTGCGGGCAAACCCGAACATCGCGTCTCTCCTTCATTCGATCCTTGCAACCCGTCGTGCTGTATAGATGGTGCAAGCGTGGCCGCTTGGCCACCCCGGCACATCGCGAGCCGTCCCGATTGCAGCGTTCCGCTTTTCCTCGTCACGCTCCGCCCTTAACGTCGCGCCCATGACCACGATTTCCGCCCTCGAGTCGCGCGCCGCTTGAATGCGGCTGGCCATTTCGCTCTGTATCGGGCTGGTTGGCAATGTCGGCATGTGGTCGATCATCGTGATCCTGCCGGCGGTGCAGGCGGAATTCGGCGCCGGCCGGGCCGATGCCGCGCTGCCCTACACGCTGACCATGGTGGGCTTCGCGCTTGGCAACTATGTCATCGGGCGGGCGGTGGACCGCTGGGGCATCACCATTGCGATGATCGGGGCGGCGCTTGGCCTTGGCGCGGGCTTTGCGGGGGCGGCGATGGCGCCCAACCTGGCCACGCTGTCGGCGCTGCAATTCATCATCGGGATCGCCACCGCGACCTGTTTCGGCCCGCTGATCGCCGATATCTCGCACTGGTTCCTGAGGCGCCGGGGCATTGGGGCATTGCAGTGGCGATCGCGGCTTCGTCCAATTACCTGTCGGGCGCGATCTGGCCGCTGATCCTGGCCGATATCCTAGCCGGTCAGGGCTGGCGCGCGGCCTATCTGGTCCTCGCGGTCACTGCCGTGGTGGTGATGCTCCCGCTGTCGCTGCTCCTGCGCGCCGGCGTGCCCGAGGCTGCCCGCGCCGAGGCCGAGCACGCCGCGACCCTGCGCGCCCGCGCCACCAGTTTTTCGCCGCGCAGTCTGACGATCCTGCTGTCGATCGCCGGGATCGGCTGTTGCGTGGCGATGTCGATGCCGCAGGTCCATATCGTCGCCTTCTGCACCGATCTGGGCTACGGGCCCGCCGTCGGCGCGGAGATGCTGTCGCTGATGCTGCTTGGCGGCGTTGCCTCGCGGCTGGTCTCGGGCGCCCTCGCCGACTGGCTCGGCGGGGTCTGGACGCTGCTGATCGGCTCGTCGCTGCAATGGCTCGCGCTGATGCTCTACCTGCCGACCACCGGGCTGACGCCGCTCTACATCGTCAGCCTCGTCTTCGGACTCAGCCAGGGCGGCATCGTGCCGAGCTACGCGATCATCGTGCGCGAATACCTGCCCCCTCGCATCGCGGGCGAGCGGGTGGGCTTGGTGCTGATGTCGACCGTCGCGGGCATGGCCATCGGCGGCTGGCTGTCGGGCTGGATCTACGACCTCACCGGCAGCTATCAATGGGCCTTCCTGAACGGGATCGGATTCAATACGGTCAACATCGCCATCATGCTGCTGATCCTGAGCCGGTCGCGCCTGAGCGGACGAACGGCCGAGGCGGCCTGACACCCGCGAAAGTCGTACAGGGCGCCTCGGTATCGACCAAACCCCGCATGCGCGTTATCATCGTGTCACAACAATTTGAAAAGGACGCCTGAGGACCATATCTCCGTGTAGGGCAACCACCCGCTCCGCCGGAGACCAACGAAAGATCAACAAGATGTCAACGATCCGAGAAGTCACACGGGGGTATTGTCAGCGCAACGATGCGCTCGCCTCGGTCAGCTATTTCGGCACCTTTGCCGTATATTTCCTGACCCTCTATGCGGCTGTTCAATTCCATGGCACCTGGGCGCTTGCGGCACCGCTTGTCGTGATCAACGCCATGGCCGGCGTGCGACTTTACGTGTTGCAACACGATTGCGGGCATCATTCGCTTTTCAGCAGACGCTGGATGAACGACTGGGCGGGGTATGCCCTGTCCACCTTCACGCTGACGCCGTACCGGGCGATGCAGTACAACCATAATGAACATCACCGGTTCCTCGGTGATCTGGACGCGAGGCGCGCCGGCGAGATCCACACCATGACGCTGCGCGAATGGCAGGCAGCGGACTGGAAAACGCGCCTGTTATACCGCCTCTATCGCAATCCGCTTATCCTGATCCCGATCGGCGGGCTGTTCGTCTACGTGATCCGCTACCGCTGGCCCAAGAACACGATGAAGGTCGGGCCAACGGGTGTGCTGGTGCATGACGCGCTGCTTGTCGCGTGGATCGCGCTGTTGTGGGTGCTTGGCGGGGTCGCTGCACTTGCGGTCTATGGCGCGACGGTGATGATCGCGGCCTTTACCGGCGTGTTCCTTGTCTACCTGCAACATAATTTCGAGGATACCTACTGGGACCATCGCCCCGATTTGCGCCACGATCTTGCCGCGCTGCAAGGCTCCTCGGCGCTGGACCTCGGCTGGTGGTTCGATCTGGCGACCGGCAATATTGCCTATCACGACATTCACCATTTCAATGCCAATATCCCAAGTTACCGGCTGCGCGCCTGCCACCGGGAAATCCGGGACGCGTTCGATCTGCCAACAATCAACTGGCCCGAGGCGATTCGCAGTTTCGCCCTGAAGCTCTGGGACGAGCAGCAGGGCAAGCTGGTGCCGTTCCCGCGAACCGAAGGCCGGTTCGGGGCCGGAAGGACCGCCGCCTGAGCCCTGGCGGATATTTCGCCGTGCTGCGCGGGGATTGCTGCTGTGGCGGCAGATATGGGAAACTCCATCCTGCGTCCTCATGCCGGCCCGGCAACAGAAAAGACCGGGTCTGCGGTCGATCCCCACGGCAAGATAGCGCGTCGCAACATCGTCTTTCCCCGCGAAGACCGCGCGGCCGCCGTTCCGCTGGATCAGCCCGGCGAGGACAAGCGCCCCGCACCAGCCCCGGCGACCGATTTCTGGCCGGTCCTGCAATCCGTCCGTCGCGGGGCCGAGGCCGGCACTTGCCAGATGGACAGTCAGATCTTTTCGACACCAAGGCCTGCGTGACGGGGGGACGCCCGGCATGCGTGACCCGCGCGAAGCAGAATTTCCAGACCACGGGGGTGCTCAATCTTGTGAGAAGGACGTTTTTTGGCCCTGCCTCCGTCGCCTGGTGGCGACCGCCCGAGATATTTGGGCCAAGATGAAAGACCGGGCGCGGTGGCGGCGGCGGCGGCGGAGGGGGGCTCATGAAGACCGCGCGATGACGGTTTGTTTATCGCCGTGCGTCGGTTTGGGGACTGGCGGCCATAGTTCGTGATCTGTAACCGGGGCGCGATGACAGGGGGAACGCCATGCGGCAAGAACTGCCCATCGTGAAGGATATCGTGCTGGTCGGCGGCGGCCACAGCCATGCGCTCGTGCTGCGCATGTGGGCGATGCAGCCCTTGCCGGGGGTGCGTCTGACGCTGGTCAATCCCGGTCCGACCGCGCCCTATTCCGGGATGCTGCCGGGCCATGTCGCAGGGCATTACGACCGCGATGAGCTCGATATCGACCTGGTTCGGCTGACCCGGTTCGCCGGGGCACGACTGGTGATCGGAGCGGTAGAGGCGATCGACCCGGTGGCGCGCAGGATCAGCGTGCCGGGGCGGGCGCCCATCGGTTATGACCTTCTTTCAATCGATGTCGGAATTCACTCTCAGATGCCCGAGATCCCCGGTTTCGCGGCGCACGGCGTCGCAGCCAAGCCGCTCGATGCCTTTGCAGATGGCTGGGCGCGGTTCGTGGAGGCCGGCGGCGGGCCGGTCGCGGTGATCGGCGGCGGCGTCGCGGGGGTGGAGCTTGCCATGGCGGCAAGCCACCGGTTGCGGGCCGCGACAGGCCGTTCCGATGTCAGCCTGATTGACCGGGGTACGGTGCTGGGCGAGGTGCATCCGGCGGCGCGCGCGCGGCTGCTGGCCGAACTGGCGGGTGCAAGCGTGCGGCTTTGCCCCGATGCGGACGTGGTCGAGGTCGCACATGACCATGTGCGGTTGGCGACCGGAGAGGACATCGCGGCAGGCTTTGTGCTTGGTGTCGCCGGAGCGCGGCCGCATCGCTGGCTTGAGGCCTCGGGACTGACGCTCAAACACGGATTCATCACGGTGGACGGGCACTTGCGATCTATCTCTCACCCGGAGGTGTTCGCCGTCGGCGATTGCGCCGATCTTGGCCCCGATCCGCGCCCCAAGGCCGGGGTCTACGCGGTCCGCGCCGCGCCCATCCTGTTGCACAACCTGCGGGCCATGGCCATGGGACGCACAGACCGCCTGTGCCGGTTCCGGCCACAACGCGATTACCTCAAGCTCATCTCGCTTGGCGACAAGCGGGCGCTGGCCGAAAAGCGCGGGCTTGTCGGGGCGGGGGCGGTGCTGTGGCACTGGAAGAACCGGATCGACCAGCGCTTCATGCGGCAGTTTCGCGACCTGGTGCCGATGGCGCCCGATCCGCTGCCGCGCGAGGTGGCTGAGGGCGTTCAGGGCGCTTTGGGCGACAAGCCGCTCTGCGGTGGCTGCGGCGCCAAGCTTGGCCCCGGCACGCTGGCGCAGGCTTTGGCGGTATTGCCCCGAGGCACGCGCGCAGATGTCGAAAGCTGCCCCGGCGATGACGCTGCGGTGCTGCGCATGGGCGACACACGACAAGTGATGACGACCGACCACCTGCGCGCCTTCACCGCCGATCACGGGATGCAGGCCCGCATCGCGGCGGTTCACGCGCTCGGCGATTGCTGGGCCATGGGGGCGAGACCACAGGCGGCGCTTGCAAGCCTGATCCTGCCGCGGCTGTCGCCGGCGCTGCAACGCCGTTGGACGCAGGAAATCATGGCGGAGGCCGCAGCGGTCTTCGCCGCCGAGGGGGCCGAGATCGTGGGCGGGCACAGTTCCATGGGCGACGAATTGACCATCGGGTTTACCGTAACCGGGCTGCTGGACCACGACCCGATCACGCTGGCCGGTGCACGGCCCGGTGACCGGCTGATCCTGACCAAGCCGCTGGGAACCGGCATCCTGACCACCGCAGCCAAGCGGGGGCAGGCCTCGCCCGCCGCCCTGCAGGTCGCCATCGACACAATGCTGGCCCTCAACGGCCCCGCCGCCCAGGCCCTGCTGCCCCTGGGCCCCACCGCCGGCACCGACGTCACGGGCTTCGGCCTGCTGGGCCACCTGCGCGAGCTGCTGGCCGCCAGCGGGGTCGACGCCGAGCTG
>PFEX01000076.1:19158-19406 GCA_002783145.1 Rhodobacteraceae bacterium CG17_big_fil_post_rev_8_21_14_2_50_65_11
CACGTCGCCCCCTGGATCGACTGGGACCCGGCCGTGTCGCCGGCCCTTCGGGCGGTGCTGGCCGACGCCCAGACCTCGGGGGGCCTGCTGCTGGCCCTGCCGCCGGGCCTGCCGGTGCCCGTGGGCACCGTGATCGGCCGGATCAGCGGTCCCGGTCCCGGTCGGGTGCGGGTCCGCTGAGCGGTGGGGCCAGCCGGCGGGCCAGGGCGGCGATGGTCTCGGGGCCGGTTCCGCAGCAGCTCCCGACG
>PFEX01000162.1 GCA_002783145.1 Rhodobacteraceae bacterium CG17_big_fil_post_rev_8_21_14_2_50_65_11
TGGCCTGCCGCAGGATAGACAGCACCGTGACCACGAACGGAAAACAGGTGATCATCACGGCAAGGCCGGGGGCGAGGCTGAGCACCGTGATCAGCGCGATGATCTGGAGCGCGCGTGCGGTCAGCGTGTCACCGTCGCCAAGGTCGATGGTCATGTCCTGCGCCAGCGCGGGACCGGCCAGAAGAACCGCACCGATGATCAGAAGGGGGCGGATCGCCCTACTCATGCCCGACATCGGCCAGATCGGTGATCCGCACCCCAAGCCCGCCCGATTCCGCCTCCACCAGTTCGCCGGAGGCAACCAGCCGGTCGCCGATATAAAGCTCCACCGGGTCCTCGATCCGGCGGTCAAGCGCGAGAATATCTTCTTTCGAAAGGGCCAGCAGATCCGATATCGTCGGGTGCGCGCGGCCGACCGTTACCCGGATCTCCACCGGAACGGATCGAAGAGACCCGGCAACACCGGTCTTCGGGCTTTGCTGATCAGGCATGTCGGGCCTCCTTTTCGGACATGTTCGCCCCGGTGAAATCGCGGATCGCCTCGGTCATCGCCCGTTGCAGACCGGTCAGGTCGATTTCACGGGTCTCGGAGGCGACGTGCAGCGTGACACGGCCATCAGGATAGGCCGGTTCGGGGTCGATCCTCAGGTCTTGATCCATGTAGCGGTCGACCAACCATTCCAGCTGCCGACAGGTATCCGGTGCCGCCAGGAGGCGACACTCCCCGCTTCCGGAATCGGACAGGAGCGTGTCGATCTCGGCGGCGACGCGGGGCAGAACCGCTTCTGCAACAAGGGCAGGCAGAAAACTGGACAGGATGGCGTTCAACAGATCCCGGAGACCGGACAGAACCTCGACGCGGGCTTCCTCGTAGGTGAAGGAAAGCTCCGACAGGCTGCGTTCAAGGTCAGCGGCGATCCGGCGGTCGGAGGCCACGGTTTCCGCGTTGGCGTCATCCCAGCCGGATTTGTAACCGGCCTCGTAACCATCGAGACGGATCGTTTCCGCCTCCTCTGCCGACAGGCCGGGTGAGGCAGCGCCGGTTTTCGCAGGGGGTGTCAGGTCTTCGAGCGTGAGGGCGCTGTAGGTCATGTCAGTTCCTCATCCTCCTCCATCCAGCTGCGCAGGATCTCCACGGTTTCCTCCTCGCGTTCCTCGATCAGGCGCCGCAAGCGCGCCACCGGATCGGGCGGATCTTCCGACATCGCACCTGCGGGTGACGGCAGGCCGGGCGTTTTGGGGGCCTCGGGCCTGTCCGTCGCGGCACCGTCGGATCCCGCGGCATCCCCGGCATCCGGCGACGCAAGTTCGCGTCGCGCGACCGGTTGCATCGTGGGCGTCCCGGCCCCGAGCGACGCAGGCTGCCCGGCCAGGGCCAGGGCCGGTGTCGGAGCGGCGTTCGTGCTGGCCGCGCGCATCGCCGGGCGCACCACGCCGAAAGCGACCGCAAGCGCGACACCGACCAGGGCTGTCAGTTGAAGCAGACGCATGGGATCGAGACGCGCCAGCAAACCACCGCCGCCTTCGGTCAGGTTGGTGGCCTCAGGCTGCGGCTCGAACAGCATGGATTGCAGGGTCACGACATCGCCACGCGCCTCGTCGAAGCCGATGGTGGAGCGCACCAAATCGCGCAGCGTTTCCAGTTCGGCCGCGTCGCGCGGCTGTTGCGTAGCGACGCCATCGGCGCCCACCACGGGCACCGCGTTCACCAGCACCGCAACCGTGATCCGCCGCACCCTGCCGGGACCGGTCTCTGTCTCTCGCTGGGTTTCCGACACATCGTAGGTCACGCTTTCGCGCGCCTCGGACATCTGGGCGGAAGACCCCCCGCCGTCCGCCGCGCCCCCCTGCGGAAGATTGGAGGCAATGGTAACTGCCGCGCCCCCTGCATCGCGCGAGGTATCTGAGCGTTCCTCCGACGTGGAGCCGACCATCACCCGGCTGTCGGGGTCGATGATCCGCTCGAACAGGGTCTGTCGGGCGGTTTCCACTTCGACGTTGACCTCGACCATGGCGTTGCCGGGGCCAACGCGCGCATTCAGCAGGCGCTGCACGTTGCGACGCAGCGTTTCCGAAAGGCCATTCGCGTCACCCGTCAGGGAAGCGCCGTCATCACCCGACAGGACGCGGCCCGACTCCGAATCCATGATTGTCACGTTTTCCGGCAACAGGCCGGGCACGGCAGACGCCACGAGATGACGCAGTGCCTGCGCATGGCTGGATGCGATGCCCCCCGAAGCGGGCCGGATACTGACCGAGGCGGAAGCCTCGCGGTCACGCGCGAACGGATCGCTGGACGGTGTCGCAAGGTGCACCCGCGCGGCGCGAATGCGCGGGCTGGCGGCGATGGTACGGGCAAGCTCCCCCTCCTTGGCGCGCCAGTAGGCCGCATCGAACATCTGCGACGTCGTCCCGAACCCGGACAGTGAATCGAGCAGTTCATAGCCCGCCGCGCCAAGCGCCGGCAGCCCTTCCCCCGCGAGGCTCATGCGCAGCGCGTCGCGTTCGTTCTCCTCCACATGGATGGAATCACCCCGCACCTCGTAGGCCACGCCGCGCGCCTCCAGCGCGCTGACAACCTCACCTGCCGCGGCCGGATCGAGCCCGCTATACAAAAGCACATAGCTGGGCGCACCGGCAAGGCGGGCCAGCAGAACAAGGATCGTCAGCACCCCGGCAGCCCCACCCGCAAGCATCGCCCGCCTGCGCAAATCCATGCCGTCCCAAAGGTCAATGAGCTGCTGCACCTGGATCCCTCCTTCCGGCCGTTCTGACCTGTCGTCGGCCATCAAAGCGCGGCCCGCTTAACATTCGGTTAGTGCTGATCGGTTTATCTTGGCGATGTTCAGAAAAACCGCCGGGGGGTCTACCGTGGCCGCAGACGAGACAGATACCGACAACGCCCCAAAGAAAAAGGGGATTCTGCTGCCCTTGCTGATCGGCGTTGCGCTGGCCGCCGCTGCGGGCGGAGGCGGATTCTGGGCGGTGACCAGCGGGCCGCTCGCGTTCGGGGGCGGCGGCGATTCGCTGCAAGCCGATGCAGACGGGACCACGCCTGCCGGGACCACCCGGCCGCAACTGGACGAGGTCGCCTTCGTGCCGCTTGAACCGGTGGTGGTGAACCTCGGATCCGAAACCGCCGGGCGTCATCTGCTTTTTACGGCCCAGTTGGAGGTCGATCCGTCCGACACCGGCGAGGTCATGCACCTGATGCCGCGCGTCATGGACGTCATCAACAGCTATCTGCGGGTTCTGGACATGCTGGAACTGACCGATCCGCGCACCCTCGCGCGGCTGCGTGCGCAGCTTTTGCGGCGCATCCAGGTCGTCACCGGAGATGTGCTGGTGCGCGATCTTCTTGTTACCGAATTTGTGGTGAACTGAATGGAAATGATCCCTCTCTTGCTGACCTACGCCGCCGATGCGCTGCTGATCCTCGCGTCGCTTGGGGCGGCGGTGTTCTGCCTGATCCTGTCGCGGCGTCTGTCGCGCCTGTCGAGCATCGACAATGGGCTGGGCGGGGCTATCGCGGTCTTGTCGGCGCAGGTCGATGACATGAACCGTGCCCTGTCGGACATGAAATCCGGCACCAAGGAGTCAGCCCAGACGCTGGAGGCGCTGAACCGCGAGGCGCGGCAACTGGCCGAAGACCTTGAACTGATCCTGTCCACCAGCCACGATCTTGCCCCCTCGTTGACGGATCGGGAAAGAACCGCGCCGCAGGACGGGCGCGGCGCCACCGAGGCCGATATCCCGGTCTTCGGATCGCGCCGCACTGAAACCACGAAAGCGCCGGACGACCCGGCACCGGATGATACCGCGCCGATCCCGTTCTTTCTGAAGAACCGGTCGCGCCTTGCGGGGGCCGGATAAAGATGGCGCGCGCATCGAAACGAAGCCGCCGGATCCGGCAGCGGATCAGTCTTCTTGGCATCCTGTCGCTTTTCGTTTTGTCGGGGTTGTTGCGCCTTGGCGCCGTTGGTTTCGCACAGGCCTCCGCCGCGCAGGACGCGGCGCCTGCCACCGGCGATGCATCCGATCCGCAGGGCCAGTGCGCCCCCATGGCCCCCCTGCAACAGGCGCTGGAACGTGTGACTGGCCGCGCCGAAATCCTCGACCAACGCGAAGCGCGCCTTGCGGACCGCGCCGCCGCACTGTCGCAGGTCGAGGCGCGGGTCAATGCCCAGATTGCCACGCTCGAGGCGACGGAACAGCGGCTCGAATCGCTCCTTGCCCTGTCTGACACCGCCGCCGAGGATGACCTGTCCCGGTTGACCCAGGTCTACGAGACGATGAATTCCGCCGACGCCGCAGCACTCTTTTCGCAGATGGATCCGGGCTTTGCCGCCGGGTTCCTCGCGCGGATGCAGTCGGATGCCGCTGCCGGGGTTCTGGCAGAACTCGACCCGGCCATCGCTTATTCCATCTCCGTCCTGATCGCGACGCGCAACGCCTCGGCCCCCGTGTCGGGGCGTGCGGCAGACGCGCCCTGACGTACCGAACAACAGAGGGTTCACATGGTTGGCATCATCGGAATCGTTGTCGTTTTCGTCATGGTCTTCGGTGGCTACCTTGCCGCTGGCGGCAAGCTCGCGATCATTTTGCACTCCATGCCCTACGAGATGACAATGATTCTCGGCGCGGCGATCGGCGCCTTCCTGATTTCCAACAACATGGCCGAGGTGAAACATACGGTGAAAGACATCGGCAAGGTCTTCAAGGGGCCGAAATGGAAGCCGGACGATTATCGTGATTTGCTGTGCCTGCTATACGAACTCATCCGACTTGGCCGCGAAAACGCGGTTGCATTAGAAGAACACACTGAAAACCCGGAAGATTCCGCGATCTTCTCCAACTACCCCCGAATCCAGGCCGACCGCGAATCGGTCAACCTGATCTGCGACACGCTGCGGTCCGCCTCTCTGAACTACGACGACCCGCATCAGGTGGAGGACGTGCTGGAAAAGCGGATGGAAAGCAATCTGCACCACGCGATGCATTCCAGCCATGCCTTGCAAACGATCGCCGACGGGCTGCCCGCGCTGGGGATCGTTGCTGCGGTTCTCGGCGTGATCAAGACCATGGGATCGATCGACCAACCGCCCGAGATTCTCGGCAAGCTGATCGGCGGCGCATTGGTGGGCACGTTTCTGGGCGTCTTCCTTGCCTATGGTTTCATTGGCCCTTTCGCCGCGCGGGTGAAATCGGTGACCGAAGAGGATCACAACTTTCACGCCCTGATCCGCGAGGTGCTGGTCGCCAACCTCTACAACCATGCAACCAATATCTGCATCGAGGTCGGGCGCCAGAACACGCCGTCCCATATTCGGCCCAGCTTCAACGATCTGGAACAGGCCCTGAAGGGGCTCAAACAGGCCGCAGCATGATACGGCGCTCGGTCATATCGACGCTTTTTCTGTTTGGTGCGGCGGGTATCGCGTCGGCACAAGGCGTGACGGTGCAATCCGGGGACCATGCTGGCTTTACTCGTCTGGTCGCCCGCATCGGGGAAGATCGGGAGTGGCAGATCACCCGCGACGGGCGCGAGATTCACATCGCCTTCCCCCCCGACAGCCCGGCATTTGACCTGTCCCGCGTCTATGATCTGATTTCCCACGACCGGTTGCGGGACGTGCGGGACCTGGATGGGTTGGCCCTGTCGCTGGCCTGCGATTGCACGATCAGCATCACGCGCTACCGCAATCGCTATGCCGTGATCGACATCGCAGATCCCGAGGATGAGCCACCAGCCCCTGAACCGGCCGTCGACCTGCCGCTTTTCACGGGTCGGGCAACCTTGCCGCAACGACCCGGCCCCGCGCTGCCGACGCCGCCCGTAACGCCCGTTCTTGACACACCGCAACCGGCCGGTTTCGCGATGGAGGACGCGGGTAATCTGCTGGCAGAACAACTTGCCCGCGCCGCGGCGGCAGGCTTGCTCGATCCGGCGCCGGGACAACCGCTCTCGCTCGGCGATCCGCTACCCCGACAGGATCCGCCAACCGAATCTTCGCCCCCCACCGAAGCACCGGCACGACCAGCAGCCGCGCCTCCCCCGATCAACGCTGCGAATGCCTATGACCTCAACCTTGGCACCACCACCGACCGGTTGACGATCAGCGCCGCCTCGTCCTGTATCCCCGCGCCTGCGCGTGCGGTGTCGGAATGGTCGGGGAATATCGGTTTTTTCAACGGTGTCGGGCGCCTGCGCGCCGACGCCTACGATGACCGGGGTCGATTGGATGAGGCGCGCGCGCTGGAACTCGCGGAACTCTACCTTGTCCACGGCTTTGGCGCGGAAGCCGCTTTCTGGCTTGGCGAGATGCAGACCCCGCCCGCATTCCAAACCGCTATGGCAGACTTCGTGGATTACCGGACAGACGGCGTTTTCGGCACCTTCGCGGATCATGAACTTTGCCCCGACGATCTCCTCCTCTGGTTGTTCCTGTCGGATAGCACAGCCGAACCACTTGTCGAAACCACTGCCACGATCCTGGCGCAGTATTACGCGTTGCCGACGATCCTGCGCGATATGCTCGGCCCCGATCTTGCCCGCGCCTTCGTGCGGGCCGGCCAAGGCGGTGCCGCGCTGGAGGTGCGCGCCGCGCTGATCCGCGGGGGCCGCCTGTCACCACAGCAGATGGCATTTCTGGATCTCGACCTGCCCGGCACACCGACCCCGCCCGAAAACAGGTTAACCCCTGCGAATGCAGGCACCGCGCGCGCCGACGCCGCGCTTTCGCACCGGTTGATGACACAAATCCACACTCTCGGCGCTGCCACGCCGGCCGACCTGACTGCCGCCGACGCCCTGGTGCTGGAAACCGATCCAGGCTTGATTCAGGGCGGCCTTCGCCACGCGGCCGCGCTTGGTCACGCGCTGTCGGGCAATATCGAGGGAACCCTTGCGCATCTGTCGCTTCGCGGGCCGCACGACTCGGAGGCTCTTGGCCCGGTCTTCGCCGATATCCTGTCGTCCTTGATGGCGCTTGATAGACCGGCGCCGCTTCTCCTTTTGCTGTCCTCCGACGAATTCGGGCAGTTCGGGCAGTTCCCGAACGCCGCATTTCGACGACAGGTGGCGGAATTCCTGCTCGATCGCGGCCTGCCGGCCATCGCGCGCGACCTGATCCTTGCAGGCGGCAGCGATCACGACCGCGATCGCGTGCTGCTGTCCCGCGCCTTCGACCGTCTGGCCGAGGATCAGATCAGCCCCCTGTCGCAAACCACCCCGGAGTCCACGTCGGGAAGCGCAGCGGCACCGGTAGAAACGCCCGCGGAAATGGCTGCCTTGCTGTCGGAAAGTCGTGAATTGCGCGCCGAACTGGAGCAGCTTTTATCCCGAACCCCGCCTGCCGACCCCGGTAGCTAACCTTTTGGTAACGGGCTGATTTTACAAGACTCGCAGGACCTGTCCCGCCCGTGCAAGGCATATGGCCAGAAAGGCCGCAATATGAGCATCCGAAGCCTGTTTCAACCCACGATCCTTTTTGCCTTCGCGCTGATGGCGGTGATCGTGATGATGATTCTGCCGGTCCCGTCATGGGTACTGGACCTCGGGCTTGCCATGTCCTTCGGCTTGGCCATCCTGATCTTCACGACAACCCTGTTCATCGAACGCCCACTGGATTTTTCCGCCTTTCCGACCGTGTTGCTGGCCTCCTTGATGCTGCGCCTTTCACTGAACGTCTCCTCCACCAAGTTGATCATCGGCGAGGGCCATACCGGCACATCGGCGGCGGGCGAGGTGATCGAGGGCTTCGCGATGTTCGTGATGGGCGGAAATGTCGTGATGGGTCTTGTCGTCTTCGGCGTGCTTCTGATCGTCAATTTCATCGTCATCAACAAGGGTGCCGCCCGGATGGCCGAGGTTGGCGCGCGTTTCGCGCTCGACGGCATGCCGGGGCGGCAGCTAGCCATCGATTCCGACATGTCGGCGGGGGCGATCGACCATGCCGAGGCGAAAGCCAGACGGGAACAGGAACAGGCCGAGACGACCTTTTTCGGCTCGCTCGACGGGGCGTCGAAATTCGTCAAGGGCGACGCGATTGCCGGGCTTTTGATCACCCTTCTGAACCTGTGCATGGGTCTGGTCTTCGGGGTTGCGATTCACGGCATGCCGCTCTCCCAAGCCTTTGAAACCTATTCTGTTCTTACCGTTGGCGACGGTCTGGTGTCACAGATCCCCGCCGTGATCATCGCCATCGCCTCGGCGCTCATGCTGGCGCGCGGCGGCACGACGGGGGCGACCGATGTCGCCCTGTTGGCACAGCTTGGGCGTCACCCCACCGCGCTTTTTACCGTGGGCGGGCTGATGGCCGTCTTCGCCGTGGTGCCCGGCCTGCCCTTCGTGCCGTTCGTTCTTGCCGCGGCCGCACTCTGGACGGCGGCCTTCTTTCGCCAACGCGCCCTGCGGCAAGAGGCCGAGGCGCCGCCCACGTCCGGGGATGCCGACACCGCGACGCCGCCCGACCGCATCGGCGACCTTCTGGAACTCGACGAAATCCACGTTCAATTCGCGCCCGATCTCGTCTCCATGGCGCTTGACCCGGCCAACGGGCTTGATGCGCGGATCCTGTCGATGCGCGAACATATCGCGGAAAACTTCGGCCTGATCCTGCCGGAAATCCGCCTGACCGATCGCGCCGACCTGCCCGCAAGCACCTATTCCATCCGTATTCAGGGCGTCGAACACGCCCGCGCGAAACTGAACATGGAGGCGCTGCTGCTGCTGAAATCCGGGGACGAGAGTGCCCTGCCGCCCGGCCAGGACGTGGCGGAGCCGGTCTATGGCGCCCCCGCACGCTGGATCGCCCCGCAAGCGCGTGAACAGGCCATGCTGCAAGGCGCCACGGTCGTCGCCCCGGGTGAGGTTTTGGCGACCCATCTTCTTGAAACACTGAAGAAAAACCTATCTCGACTGCTTGGGTTCAAGGCGTTGCAACGCCATCTTGATGCCTTTGTCGAACTGTCGGATCCCACCCGCGCCGAGGCCAACCGCCGGCTGCTGAATGAGCTTGTCCCCGATAAGGTGCCATTGGATGTGCTGCATGCGGTGTTGCGGATGTTGCTGTCCGAACAGGTCTCGATCCGCAACCTTCCCCTGATCCTGGAAGCCATCGCCGAGGCGCGCCCGGCGACCCCGCAGCCCGATCTTCTGTGTGAACATGTCCGCCAGCGGCTTGGCTTTCAGCTGATCGCGGAGATCAAGCGAGAGGACGGCACCCTGCCGCTGGTGCAACTCGCCGGGCAATGGGAAGACATTTTTGAGCGCCACGAGGTGAAGGCCGAGGGCGGGCTGCCCGAAATTGCGCTGACACCCGACCTGTTCAACACGCTGGCCAAGGCCGTTGGCGACAAGATCGCAGCGGCGGCGGAAAAGGGAACCTATCCGGCGGTAGTGACCTCCTCGCTTCGTCGCCGCTTCCTACGCACGGTGCTGCTGTCGCGCGGAATCCTGAACCCGGTTCTATCTTTCGAGGAAATCGGGCTGGAGGCGAAGCCGGCCCTCGTCGGCGTGGCCGCGCCATGACCGATCTGCTGGCGCAGGTCCTCGGCCTCACGCAGGCGTGGCTTCTGGCCGGAACGCTGGTCTTCCTGCGCGTGGGCGCGGCCTTTCTCGTGCTACCCGCGATCGGCGAGGCCTACATTCCCATGCGCATTCGGCTGGGCGCGGCCCTTGCGATGACCCTCCTTCTGACGCCGGCGCTTGCCGCCGATCTGGTGCCGGACTCCGGCAACCCCGATCGTTACGCCGGGCATTTCGCAACCGAACCCGTTGCCGGCTTGCTGCTGGGCCTCGCAGTGCGGCTGGTCGCCATGGCGTTGCAGATCGCAGGGTCGATGGCGGCGCAAGCGACGTCGCTTTCGCAGATCGCCGGCGGCGCGTCGCCCGATCCGCAACCGGCCATCGGCGCCTTCCTGACGCTGGCCGGGCTGACGTTGGCCGTCATGGCGGGCCTTCATGTTCTGGTCGCGCGGCTGCTGATCGAAAGCTACCAGGTGCTGCCCGCTGGTCAGATGCCGCTGGCCGGTGACGTGGCCGGCTGGGGCGTCGCCCGCGTGGGGCGGGTGTTTTCACTGGCCTTTTCGCTCGCGGCACCGTTCCTGATTGCCTCGGTGCTTTACAATCTCGCGCTCGGGGTCATCAATAAGGCGATGCCGCAGCTGATGGTTGCCTTCGTCGGCGCGCCCGCGATCACGCTTGGCGGGTTGGTGATCCTGCTGCTGACCACGCCTTTCATCCTGCCTGCATGGATGCGGTTGATGCAGGCAACGCTGGCCAGCCCGATGGGTCCGTTGCCATGAGCGACGACAGCACCGCCCCCGGCGACAAGCCATACGACGCGACCCCGGGGCGCCTGGAAGAGGCGCGAAACAAGGGCGAGATCGTCCGCTCCACCGACCTCAACACCGCGGTCGTCTATGGCGGCTTCCTTTTGACGCTTGCACTGTTCGGCCCCGGCATTGCGACCAGCGTCGCGCAGGTACTTGCCGTCCTGCTCGACCAGGCGCCGGCCCTCGCCGCGGCGATGCTCACGACCGAGGGGCAGGCAACCGCAGGTGGCTTGATGCGGGCGGTCGTGCCGCCCGTGGGCGGATTCATCCTGCTGCCCGGTGCCCTGCTGATCGTGGCCCTGTTTGCGCAACGCGCGATCCTCTTCACGCCATCACGATTGGCGCCAAAACTGTCGCGCGTATCGCTGATTTCGAACGCCAAGAACAAGTTCGGCGCAAACGGATTGTTCGAATTCGCCAAGGCGGCGATCAAACTGATGATCTACAGCACCTTGCTGGCGTGGCTCCTGTGGACCCGAAAGGACCGGATCATCGCCGCGATGTTCGCCGACGGGGGTCAGATCACGGCCGAATTGTCGCGCCTGATGCTGGAATTTCTCGTCGCGGTCTTCCTGTTGGCACTGGTCATCGCGCTGGCCGACTACCTTTGGCAAGTCGCGGAGCATCACCGCAAACACCGGATGAGCCGGCAGGAATTGGTGGATGAAAACAAGAAGCAGGAGGGCGATCCGCACATGAAGCAGCAGCGGCGCCAACGTGGCACCGAGATCGCGTTGAACAAGATGCTGCGCGATGTGCCGGATGCTGACGTGATCGTGGTCAACCCGACCCATTTCGCGGTTGCGCTGAAATGGAACCGGGATGGCGGGGAAGTCCCGGTCTGCATCGCAAAGGGCGTTGACGAGGTTGCCGCTCGAATCCGCGAAATCGCCGCCGAGGCCGCTGTGCCGGTCTACAGCGACCCGCCAACCGCCCGCGCGCTCTATGCCACGATAGAGATCGGCGCGCCGATCCAGCCCGACCATTACCGCGCCGTCGCCGCCGCGATCCGCTTTGCTGACCGGATGCGCAGTCTGGCGAAGGCCCGCAGATGACCCGCGCGCGAAAGCTCTTGCGGCTGTCGGAGCTTGCCAGCCTGAAAGCAGACCGCGCCAAGGCCGAACTTGCGGCGGCACGCACGCCGGTGGACCGGCTCTCGGCAGAGATCGGGGCGCTTCGGGTGGCGCGGCTGACCCGTGCGGCGGAAACCCCGGATCCGATCGGCGCGGCGGCCCGCACCGCCTGGTTGCGCCAGACCGACCGGCAGCTGCGCGATCTGATGGCAGATCTTGCACGCGTCCGGATCGTGATGGAGGACAAGCTTGACGCGGCGCGGATCGAGGAAGGCCGACGCCAGGTTCTGGAAAAACTGAAAAATCAGGCGTCCTGACGCACGATATCGGTGATCAGCACATCGCGCGCGATCTCGCCCAGCACCTGGCGCGCGGCCTCCCGCAGACCTTCGCGCAGCGGGGTCATCGCCTCGACCGAGGTAAAACTGCCGTCGAACCCGCCCACATTGGCATGGGCGAACATCACCCGCAGCAGGGCGTCGCGCAGGCGCGGCTCCCGGTCGTAGACCGTCTCCGACGCGCCGTTCTCGATCTCCAGCGTCAAGGACAGGACCACGAGGGACCGTACGCTGCCATGGCGAATCAGCGGCACGATGAACTGGTTGTTGAGGCGCAGATACTGGTAACCTCTGCCTGGGTCGGTCTGATCCGCAGCGCCTTCCGCAGCCGATTCCGTCGTCGCGTCAGCGGCTGCCTCGGCCCGGTTTTCTGTTGCGGCGGTTTCGGCCCCGCCAGACATCAGCTTGCCCGCGACGACACCCCCGGCAAGCCCGGCAAGCATCAACAGGATCGGCAACAAAACCCGTAACATGGCTGATCCTCAGAAAGGCAGAAGTATATCGTTGATCTGCTGGCCATAGCGCGGCTGCTGGACATCGGTGATCTGTCCGCGCCCGCCATAGGAAATGCGCGCGTTGGCGATGCGGTCATAGGTGATCTCGTTCTGGCGCGTGATATCTGCGGCGCGCACGTATCCTGTGACCAGCAATTCGCGCAGCTCGAAATTCACCCGCACCTCCTGCGTGCCCTCGATGCGCAGGGTGCCGTTGGGCAGAACCTCGACCACCGTCGCGGCGACCCGAAGGGTCAACTGCTCGTTGCGGCGCACGCTGCCTTGCCCCGAGGATTGCCCGGTCGAACTGAGATTGACCGCGTTGCCCATCGTGGCGCCTTCGGGCAGATCCCGGTCGATCCGCTGCGGAATGCCGAACAACTGCGGCACCCCCATCTGTTCGGACCCGCTGCGCCCACGCTGGGTGGCATTGGAAATCGTCGCGCTTTCGTCGATCTCGATCACCACGGTCAGGATGTCGCCGCGCCGCTCGGCGCGCCGATCCCCCAGAAGCGATTGCCGCCCCCCTGACCAGAGCGAGGCAGCGCGGGCCGGACCATCGTCTTCGACGCTGACCGGCAGGCCCTCTGTGCTCATCGCGAAATACTGGTTGCCGTCGGTGGTGGGCTGGAAATCCGGGCGCCGGCCGACCTCCTCCAACCGGCTGCACCCGGTGATGAGCGTGGCAAGCGCCAGAATGGACAAGCTGTTCTTGAGCATTATTCTTCCCTCACGACCCGGGGCCAACCTCGGCCAGCCCGGCAGAAACGACAGTGGCGGTTACAGTGGTGCGCGAGCCGAGGTTGATGACGCGGATCCGCGCACCCACACCGGCGCGATCCATCGCCCGACCCTCGGTGACGATCAGCAGACCACCTTGGTTGAATTGCAGGGTGATGATGTCGTTGCGGTCGATCACCGCAGGCGGTTGCAAGTCAGCCGCACGGATCGGGCGGCCGGGGTAGAGGTTGACCCGCGCCTCCATGCCGATGGCCTCCGACGGATCGCCAAGCGCGCCGGGTGTTTCGCCCTCGACCAGCGCGAGGTCGGCGGGCCCGATCAGCGACATCGCCCGGATCGCCCCCGATGCGACGAGGGTTTCCGCGCGAACCGGCGGGGCCAGCAGAAGAAGCAGGATCAACCAGCGCATGTCAGCGGATCTGCGTCGTGGCGCCAAGCATCTGGTCGGCGGCGGTGATCACCTTGGCGTTGAGTTCATAGCCACGCTGCGCCTCGATCAGGTCGGTGATCTCGCGCACCGAGTCGACGGAGCTGTCCTCAAGGTACCCCTGCCGCAACATGCCGAGCCCGTCTTCACCCGGCTGGCCCACCAGCGGTGGACCCGAAGCACCGGTTTCGAGAAACAGGTTTGACCCCATCGCCTCCAGCCCGCGGGCATTGGAAAAATCCACAAGGTTGAGTTGGCCAAGCAGTTCCGGTTCCACCCGGTCGCCGAAATAAGCGTAAACTTCGCCCTGCGCGTTGACCGAGATGCTGCGCGCGTCATCGGGGATGGTGATGCCGGGTGCCACGGTAAAGCCTTCGGCATTCACGATCAGCCCGTCGCCGGTGCGCGCAAGGGCGCCGTCGCGGGTATAGGCCGATTGGCCCGAGGGCAGTTCCACCTCAAGGTAGCCGTCGCCCTCGATGGCGAGATCAAGGTCGCCTCCGGTCTGGCTGAGACTGCCCTGCGCAAGGTTGACGGACACTGCGGCCGGCCGCACACCGAGACCAAGCTGCACCCCGGATGGCACGATGGACCCGTCGGCGGCACTGATCGTTCCGGCACGCGTTTCCTGCTGGTAATGCAGGTCGGCGAAATCGGCGCGGCGGGCGTTGTACCCGGTCGGATTCATGTTGGCGAGATTGTTGGAAATGACTTCCACCCGCATTTGCTGGGCGCTCATTCCGGTCGCGGCGATCATCAGGGCACGCATGGTGTGGTCTCCTTTTCTCGTCAGGCTCGGGCACCAGCGGTGCGCAGGAAGCCGCGAATGCGTTCATCTTCACGTTCCAGGAAGCCCTGGCCGAGTTCATAGGCGCGCTGCACCTCGATCATGCGGGCGATCTGCATCACCGGATCGACATTGGAGGATTCGACGAATCCTTGCAGGATCGTAGCGTCCAGTATCGGCTTCACCCCGCCCGCAGCCACGAAGCGCGCGCCGTCGATGTGGCGCAGGTCGTTGGGGTCCACCGGCTGCCACAGCCCGATCTGGGTGATCGGGCGGCCATCGGCGCTGAGCGTGCCGTCGCGGGCCAGAACCACGTTGCCGGTGTCGGGAGGCACGAAAATGGGCGCGCCACCCGCATCCAGCAACTGGTGGCCGTCGAGGTTGACCAGTTCGCCCACCTCGTTCGGCATGAAGTGACCGGCGCGGGTCAACGCCTCGCCTTGCGGGCCTTGCACAAGGAAAAACCCGTCGCCCTCGATCGCGAAATCGAAATCGCCGCCGGTGGGCGCGATCTCGCCCTGCATCAGGCGGATATTGCGCCCCGCGGCATGGGCCATCGCCAACCCGCCACCAGAGACCCCCTCCAGCCGGGCGACATGTTCGGCGAAGATCACGCCCTCGCCCCGGAAACCGGTGGTGGAGATATTGGCAATATTGTTCGCCACGACCTGCATTTCGCGCATCAGCCCCGATTGCCGGGTCAGGGCGGCGATCACGGAGTTGTCCATTACATCCCCTCCATCAGCGGGATCAGGCGGTCGATGAAATAGGTGGTCAGGGTCTGGGTCATGAAGCTCATCGACACCCAGAAGACAGCGAGGATCGCGGCCAGCTTCGGCACGAAGGTCAGCGTCATTTCCTGGATCGACGTGAGCGCCTGGAAGAGCCCGACGACAAGCCCGGCAACCAGCGCCACCGTCAGGATCGGGGTAGAGACCGCAACCGCCACCCAAAGCCCTTGCCGAAGCGTGTCAAAGAAGATCACGTCATCCATCAGACCGGCATCCTGAGGATTTCCTGGTAAGCCTCCACCACCTTGTCGCGGACGGTCACGGCCGTTTCGACAGCCAGCTCGGTCTGCGCCAGCGCGGTGATGAGCGAATGCGGATCGGCCCCGGTTGTCAGCGCCGCCTGCGCGGTCTGTTCGCCGCGCCGCACGGTGTCGGTGAAGGATTGCACCGCCTCGGAAAACACGTCTCCGGCACCGGTTGGCTGGGCTGCGCGGGCTTGCGGTTGCGCGGCGTTGCGAGCCTGCCCGTAGCCCTGTGCGGCGAGTGTGGTTCTCAGATCCATGGCAATTCCCCTTAGCGCCGCAGCAATTCACTGAGCGAGGATGACATCTGGCGCACCTGGTCGAAGACCCGCAGGTTCGCCTCGTAGCTGCGCTGCGCCTGCCGCGCGTCGGCCAGTTCCACGACCATGTCGACATTCGACCCCGCGTAATGCCCGGTCTCGTCGGCCAGCGGGTGCGAAGGGTCATAGATCTGCGGCAGCGCCGTCCGGTCGAGCCTGACCGGCCCCGTCGTGACGGCACCGGGGGCTGCCCCTGCCGCGCGATCGGGTTCGAAAGCGACCATCTTGCGGCGGTATCCGGGCGTGTCGGTATTGGCGATGTTTTCCGACACGTGGGTGATGCGGCTGGCCTGGCTGCGCATGCCGCTGGCAGCGATGGCAAGGGCGGAAGAAAAGCTCATCTCCGTCGGCCCCCTTAGCGCCCGAGGCTCGTGCGCAGAACGTTCATCGCAGAGCGATAGACGTTGAGCGCGCGGCTGTGGTCGCGCTCCGCCTCGATGGCGCGGACCATCTCGGTTTCCAGTGACACGGTGTTGCCATTGGGCGATTCGGGGCCGCCGGCATCAATGGTGCGCAGCGACAAGCGGTGGCCACCTTCGCGCGGACCTGCGGATTGAAACGCCTCTTCAAAGGCGATGACATCGCGGGCGCGGTAGCCCGGCGTGTCGGCATTGGCCACGTTGCGCGCGACCGCTTCCTGCCGGGCGGCGGCGTGACGGGCGCGGGCCTGGGCAAGGCCGAAAATTTCCAGGTTGTTGAACATCGGGGCTTCTCCCTCGATTGGATACACCAAGGCTTAACGATGATTCCTTTAGAAACCGTAAGCGCGCCGTTTGTTTGCTGCCGGAGACTCCGACCATGACCACATTTCTCGATCCCCTGCTGTCCCGGATCGGACAGATGCGCCCGGTGCACGCCCTTGGTCGGGTGTGCGAGGCGCAGGCGGACTCGCTCTGGCTGGAGGGGTTGAACCGGGTCGCCGCGCTGGGTGACGCGGTGGAGCTGTCGGGCGGCACGCGGGCGGAGGTCGTGCGCATCACCGAAGGCCGTTGCCAGGTCTTGCCGGAGGATCGCGTCGATGGCGTGCGCGTGGGCGACCGTGTGCGCCACATGGGGCCGGTCAGCACCGCCCCCGGACTGCACTGGATCGGGCGGGTGATCGACCCCGATGGTGCGCCGCTCGATGGGCGGCCGCTTTATCCCGGCCCTGCCGTTTGCCCCTTGCGCGCACCGCCGCCACCCGCCACCGCGCGCAGGGCCATGGGGGCACGGTTGCCCACCGGGCTGGCGGTATTCGACACGCTTCTGCCCATCGCGCGCGGCCAGCGGCTCGGCCTCTTCGCCGGCAGCGGCGTTGGCAAGTCCACCCTTCTGTCACAACTTGCCCGGCGGGTAGCGGCGGATGTGATCGTCATCGGGCTCATCGGCGAGAGGGGGCGCGAGGTGCGCGATTTCGTCGAGGATACGCTGGGGGCGAAGGGGTTGGAACGCTCGGTTGTTGTGGCTGCAACCTCGGATCGCTCGGCCCTCGTGCGTCAGCGTGCGGCCTGGACGGCGATGAGCGTGGCGGAGTTTTTCCGCGACCAGGGCGCGCATGTCTTGCTGCTGGCCGATTCGGTGACTCGCTTCGCACAAGCGCACCGAGAGGTGGCGGTCGCCTCGGGCGAGCCTGCGGCGCTGAACGGCTATCCGGCGTCGATGGCGCAGGCGATCATGTCGCTTTGCGAACGGGCCGGGCCGGGGGCGACGGGGCAAGGGGATATCACCGCGATTCTGTCAGTTCTGGTTGCCGGTTCGGACATGGAGGAACCGGTGGCCGACACGCTGCGCGGAGTGCTCGACGGGCATGTGGTGCTGAACCGTGAGATCGCGGAGCGCGGGCGTTTCCCGGCGGTCGATTTGCTGCGCTCAGTGTCGCGCAGCTTGCCGCGCGCGGCCTCTGCCGACGAAAACCGGCTGATCGCCACGGCACGGCGGCATCTGGGGGTGCATGACCGGGCGGAACTGATGTTGCAGGCCGGGCTTTATACCGGAGGATCCGACCCGGCCATTGACGCGGCATTGCGAGTCTGGCCCGCGCTGGATGGATTCCTGTCGCAAGAGAGTTCTGGGCCAGAGGCCGCCTTTGCCGCCTTGGCCGATTGCCTGGCGCCCGGCGAGCCGGCCAAGACCGATGATCACCCCGCAGACTGAAGCAGGGTCAGCGCGATGGAGGCGGATGTCGTCGTCGCCGGAAGCTGATTGATCTGCGAGCGCGCTAGGAAAAGTCGGACGAGTTCATCCATCTGCTCCGGCTGGGTGAACTGGGTGATGGATGCGTCGCCAAGAACCGCCTCGGCGCGATCCTGGAAAATGCCTAGCTGACGATCCAGATCCTGCGTTCCGATGGACGCCGGCAACCCGAACGCCGTTTCAAAAACCTTTCGCAGCGGCGTGTTGCCCATGATCCGCAGCCACAGCGTGCTGTCGCGGCTGCCCGATGCGGCGATTTCCGGCAATTCGCGCGTCGCGTTCAGAACAAGGCGCATGTCGCCATTCACCTCGCCCACCGCCTGTTCGAAGCTGCGGGCCTCGAACCGGTCGAGGATCCGGTCGGCGAAGCCCGGCGAGCGGGACAGAGGCGGAAGGTCGCTGCCGAACCCAAACGCCTGTGCAAAATCGCGGTAGCGTTTGTCGGCAAGCCGGTTGGACAGCGCGTCCGGATCGACCACGCCATCGTCGAGGATGCGCTGAATGAACGCCTTGTTGGGCAAGTCATCCTGCAGCCCGAAGGCGGTAAGCGACACCCGCAGGAGGCGGAAGTCGCCGACCAGGTCCGCCGCGCTGGTGACCTGGCCGATATTCTGCCGAAAATAGTCCATGTCCCGCGCAATCCGGGGTGTGGCAACGAGGCTGGCGCTCTGATCCGCTTGCGTACGGGTCAGGAAGCGCCAGCCGGCATAGCCCCCGATCGGGATGACGGGGGTAAAGTTCATTGCGGGCGCGCGGCCATCAACCGGTCTTCGCGCGGCAGCAACGAGCGCAGCGCCTTGAGGCATTGATAGGCATTGCCTGAAAGGATCTGCTCCGTCGCCTGATCAAGTTGCGCGCGACTGTCAGTATCGGTGAAGACCTGGCTGAGCTGCTCTATCCCGCGCAGAATCTGCATCCTCGCCTCGTCCTCCGCGGCATCACCCGACAAGACAAGCTGCGCGATGTAGCAGACCCGGCGCACGGGCGTGTTGACCTCTTCGGGGTGGATCGCATCGCGCAGGCGCAGGATGTTGGCGTTCGGCGTCACGATGGACAGGCGCGACCGGCGGTCGCCGTTCTCGATCACCGCGCCGTTGATCAGCACCCGTTCCCTAGGGGAAAGCTTCAGGACAAGACCGCTCATGCTGCCTGCGCCTCCCCTCGCAAACCGCGCATCACGGCGGTGTTGATCTCGATCAGCGGCGCGACCGACGCGCCCCCAGACAAAGCCTTGCGACTATGTTGCAGAGTGAATTCCGCAAGATAGAAAATCTGCGCCCGCAGGGCTTGTGGCAGGGCGTTATCGGCATCCGCCACGCTGGCGGCCATCAGGGTCCAAAGCTGACGATTGTGATGCAACGCGGCGGCGCGTTCGGCCATCTTGGCCCCGGGCCGGTCGGCGCGGAAAAGCTGCGCGGTCACCCGCTCGAAAGCGGCGTGTTCGGTCCCTCGCTCGGTTTTTACGGCGGAGCGAACCGGGTTGTAGGCGCTTTGCGCCAGGTAGGAGGACGTCACGGCGATGTTCCTTCCGGAAGGTCAATTGGGGTCTGGTGACGGGTGGGCCGGGGCATTCCCCCCGGCCCGGTCCGGCCTTAACGGAAGAGCGACAGGATCGACTGCGGCGCCTGGTTGGCGATCGACAGCGATTGCGTCGCCAACTGCTGCTGCACCTGAA
>PFEX01000070.1:0-1421 GCA_002783145.1 Rhodobacteraceae bacterium CG17_big_fil_post_rev_8_21_14_2_50_65_11
AAAACACAAGGTCGCGGCAGAGGCCGAGGCGCAGGCGAGCGACCGGTGGCAAAGCCTCGTTCAGGCGATGCTGGGGGGCATGGTGACGCCCGAGACGCTGATGGCGTCGCTGGCGCCGCTGCGCAGCTTGCGCGAACGCCACGAGGTTTGCGCCCTCGCCGCGCGAAGCGTGGCGACGATGCAGGCAGACCAGGCGCGCTTCGCGGATGCGGTCGCATCCCTCGCCGCCGCTCATGCGCTGCCCCCCGAGGACGATGCCGCCACCCGGTTCGCAACCCTGCGACAGAAATCCGATACCGCGACGGCCGCGCACGAAAAGCATGCAGAGCTGAGCAAAGCCATCGAGACCGCCACCGAAACCCTGCGCGCGACCACCGACAGGCTGGCGCAGATCGCGCAGGATGTTTCGGCAATGGCGATCCTGTTTCCCGAACGCGTCCGGCCACGCGACCTCGATACGCTACGCCGTGCGACCGGACAGGCGCGACAGGTGATCGCCGACCGCGCTGAAAGGGCCCGGCTGGAACGCGCCGTCCTGACCGATCTGGGGGTGACAGACAGCGCCGCCGCCGGCGTGCTGCTTGCGGGCGTGACGACAGCGAGCCTCGACGCGGCGCATGAAACCGTGACCTCCGATCTGGCGCAGGCCGAAGCTGCCCTGACCCGCGCGACCGAGGCGCGCGTCACCGCAAGGGATGGCCTCGCGCAGGTCACCGGCGGGCCGGACATCGCCGCGCTGAGCGAACGCAAGACCACGCTGGAGCTGCAACTGGAAGACGCGGCGCGCACCTATCTGGAACTGTCGCTGGGGCATCGGCTGGCCTCTGACGCGATCCGGCGCTACCGCGACAGTCACCGCAGCGGCATGATGACGGCAACCGAACGCTGTTTCGCGATCCTGACCAACGGGGCGTATCCAAGGTTGACGACGCAGGCCGATGGCACCGAGGAAATCCTGCTCGCGGTCGCCCAGGATGGCGCCACCAAGCGCGCGGCCGAGATGTCCAAGGGCACCCGGTTCCAGCTATACCTTGCGCTGCGCGCCGCCGCGCATGAACAACTGGTCGCGCAAGGCACCTGCCTGCCGTTTTTCTGCGACGACGTTTTCGAAACCTTCGACGAGGACCGAACCCGCGCCGCGGTCCGCGTCATGGAAGAGATCGGGCATCGCGGGCAGGCGATCTACCTGACCCACCACCGCCATGTCGTCGATATCGCGCGCGCGGTCTGCGAGACGCCGCCCATGGTGCACGAAATCTGAGATCCGGCCATTGCCGGGCGGGCTTTGCAAGAGTGCCGAAAGCCCGCCCGCTTCGCTTATGCCGCGGCGATGCTCTTCTTGGGGTCGTAGAACGGGCGTTCCACGATCGTTGCGCCGGTCGGGCCGGAACCGGTGACAACCTCCACCTCCGCCCCCAGAT